>CAZRMO010000014.1:0-51336 GCA_964601155.1 uncultured Enterobacteriaceae bacterium | reverse complement strand
GCGCATAAACCAGCAGGCAGGAACCATGAGCGGAGGAGAGCAGCAGATGCTGGCTATAGGGCGCGGGCTCATGTCGAACCCTAGACTGATGCTGCTTGATGAGCCTTCGGATGGAATCATGCCGTCGCTTGTTACGCAGATCACGGAGATCTTGGTACAGATCAACCAGCGCGAAAAAATGGCTATCATCATAGTCGAGCAGAATGTGCCTATGGTGTTTAGGATATCGAAACACTGTTTGATTCTGGAAAAAGGCAGAATCGTCGCCGAAGGTGACCCGAATGAACTGTCGTCCTCTAACATCATGAAGGACTATCTGGCGATATGATAAATCCTTGAACATTGTCCAAAAAGTCCGTGTGTCGGTGGTTGAATTCCGCCCTTGGCCGGTGTTGACCCGACGGTGTTGACCGGACACATGGTTGACACTTTATACCGGAGACATAGGCAGGGAGCCAGAATTTGTCCATGTGGTGATGCTGCATCCAAAGGCAGTCATTCACCGCCCAGCCTCAGAAAAATTCGACACGAGCATGGTTACCAAAGCCGACCAGTTTCCGACCCGGCACCGTAAGTATGTGGATACACCCGGCACCCAAACGGTTCTGACTTCACTGTTGAATTGTCGGGGTCGCGATACTTTGCGGGACTGGGGCAATAAACTAAAGGGAGAGCATCGTACGACCGATCCTCTCTTCCTACCTGATTTCATGAGACCGAAAGTAAGTTCCCAAGCGTCTCAACCGACGCCTGCGCCAGCGCCCCAAACGGTGACTCAAGGCAAATTGGCCTCTTCAAAGAGAGCGACAAGTCGGGATGCGCACCCTCTCGGTACCTAACGCTGAATACAGCGCACAGGTCTGCACAAACTGCGGCAAGCGCTTGTCACCAAGGGTCGGAAAATTCTGTCAGGATAGAGCGGAACGCTTTGGCGGCAAGCTCTGCTGCTACGACCACCAGGCCACCGCGAAGGAAGTATGACCGCGCCTGTTGTCCATTTTCAGGCGAAAGCGCAAGCGAGGTGGTTGCGGCAACTATTGGTCGAGAGTGCCGGGCGCAATTCTTCCGTACGCCCGGTAATCGTCTTTCCGGGTCGGTGGGTGGAGCGAAGCAAGGGTTCCACACTCGAGATGTGGGTTCTTGACCCGAAGACGCTCCCAGATTTTCTCGCGCATGAGCCCGACGTTCTTTCGACCGAGGACGTGAGGCTCGCTAGCTTTCACCTCTCGCGGTTCATTCGAACCTCGTAGCGGAGAAAATGCACTAGCTGGAACGATATCCAACCCACCGATTGACTGTGTGCTCCGGCGGGCGTACGGATATTCAAACCGGGTTTGTGACTTGCGCGTGCCGGAGCGCACAATGGACGAGCGGAACTGGGCGAGGGCAGAATTGATTCAGCTATCCGTCGAGATCGGGGCCCGGCGACGCGAGCTTCTTGCTCCCGAATACAAGCACGACGACCAGAAAGAGAAGCAGCAGGTGGCACACCCTGAATCCGTCGAACGTGAGCAGCTCCGACGGAATGGAATTGGATCAATCCGGCGGCGTTCCCGGCACCGTCAAGGGCCGGGCGGCTCAAGCCGGGCGTCAGCAAGCGCCGGGGTCCGAGGCGCAAGTACTATACCGCTTAATCCGCGAGCCTCGGGACCGAGTGCGAACAGGTAGGGCCCAACCACGCGCTCGGGCGCGGGATGGGTATCGGGACGCTCGCCGGGGTAATGCCGGCGCCGCGATTCGGTGTTCACCGGTCCAGTATCGATCCCGCATACCCGAACCGGGTGCATGCTCTGGAGGTGATACTCGTCTGCGACGATGCGCATGAGCGCCTCGAGCCCCGCCTTGGCGACCCCATAGCCGCCCCAGAAAGCGCGGCGCGCATCGTGCAGGGAGAAGACCAGCGCCGGATCGCTGGAGCGCTCAAGCAGGCGCATGCACCATTGGGTAAGAAAAAAAGGCGCAAGCAGGTTGACTGTGACTGCACGGCTCCAGACCTGCGGCTCGACGTGCTCGAACGGCGTCAACGCCCCGATCCAGCCTGCATTATTGACCACTCCGTCGAGCCGCCCGTATTTTTTACCGAGGCTTTCTGCGAGATTCCGGTAATCGGTCAATGTGGCGGCGGCGAGATCCAGCAGAACGAGTTCGGGCGTCGGAAGCGATTCCGCCTCCATCTGCGAGCGCAGGCGCTCGAGCCCGGCCTCGTTGCTATCCAGAAGAACGGTCGAAGCGCCGCACCGGGCGCATGCCAGAGCCACCGCGCAGCCGATCCCTTCAGCCGACCCGGTCACCAGGATGACACGGCCAGCGAGCAAGTCCGGAACCGGCGCATAGCGCAACAGCTGCTCCAGGGTCGGAGCCGCTGGTGCCGTTTGCGGAATCATGCGGAAAACTCCGAGTGCCCGGGCCGAGCGTTGGAGAAGCCGTTATTTCGCAGGCCGCAGGTTCCGATGTTCTCCAGATTCACTCGTAAGAGCATGTGCCCGCCAGTACTCCGGTCGCCCCGATTGTCCACCCCAGGCGGAAATATGCGATGCCTTTCGCAACGCGGTATAGATACCAGGCGTAGGCCGGGATCAGAATCAGCCAGCCGAATCCGAAGGGGAGGGTCAGGCCTCCGAGAACCGACCAGATCAGAAATACCAGCGCAGTACGCATGCGCCAATGGCGGTGGCTCTCGAAATAAGGATTCGGCGCCACGATCCGGACCTTGCGGGTATCGATGTACACCTGTGCCCAGATGGCCACGATATACAGGACGAGTCCGAGCGCAAGCGCCGCATAGGCAAGCATACCGAGGCGGCCGGCGTGCGCTGCGGACCGATCCGCGGCGTTGCCAGTCTCTGTCATCGCGACGAGCGCCCGGGGAATTGTGGCTTCAATGTTTCCAATACGACCACCACCGCGGCCCATGCGGCCGCACCACGTCGCGCCAGTACAAGCGGTACAAGAGATACGACAGAACGGTCAGCGCGCCCAGCAACGCCAGGACCCATTTCCCGATCATGTGGCTCTGCTGCTCATGCGGGTTGGCGACGTAATACAGGAAGGTTACGAGATCCCGGGCCATCTGATTGAACTGGGTCGGCGTCATGCTGCCTTGGGTAGCGGGCTCGACGCCGACCGCGACTTTCGTGTGCTGCCCGAAGCGGTACCCCATCTCCTTAACCGGTTTCTGCAGCCCCTGCAGATCGGCAAAGACGTCCGGCATTGCGACGTTGGGAACGACCACGTTGTTGGCGCCGGTAGGACGACTGGAATCTATGTAGAAAGACGTGAAGTACGTATACAGCCAATCGGCGTCATACAGGTTCGCAATCACGGTAAGGTCGGGCCTTTCCACGTGCAGCAGCTTCTTCGCGGTGCTCGCCGGCATCGTCGAGGTGATCTCGTCGTAGACGCCGCGCCCGCTAATATTGATGGTTTTCTGAATCTCGGCTTTGCTCAGACCCAGCGGCCGCGCCAACTCGGAAAAACGTGCACCTGAAATACTATGGCAGCCCATGCACTCGTGCATGAAGTAGACCGCCCCCATCCTGAGGGCCTCCTTGTCGTTGAGATTCACCTTCATGTGCTTGAGCGGCGGCTGGGTGTCCTCCGTCTGCGCCGATACGGGCCCGGCGACACAAGCCAGTGCCGCCACAATGAAAACACTCGTCATACAAGCTCGAAAAACGCTCATGCGTGATCCCGGCATCTCGATCCGCTCCTCAATGCGCCAGGCCACCGGCCGTCAGGCGTTCTGGCAGTCGTGGCGCATCCCTGGTAAGCCGCGGGACTACCAGGGCGGCAAGAAACATCGCGGCAATGTAGACCGCGGGAATCCATGTGGTATGTAACATCAGGCCCCAAGCATGCGCGTTCGTGTAGTACATCCAGTAATCGATCAGCCATACGAGAGCTTCGAAAATCAGCAACCAAACCACGGTCACGCGCGCCGAGCGTGGCTTGTTGAAATACGGCAGGATCCAGAACGCCGCATAGAGCACTTCGGTCACATGCAAGCCATACACCATATTAGGCTCGGTCGCGCTTCCATACGCGATCAGCGCCAGCCATATGAGCGAAACGGGAATGACGAGGAGATTGACCTTGTACAACAACGACCGGTAGCGGATTGACTTGACGGGATTGCGATCAAGCCAGGGCAGCGCGGCAATCATCACGAAGACGAATACGAAGGCGAGGACGCCGTAAAACTTATTCGGGATGCCGCGCAGTACCGCATAAAACGGCAGGAAGAACCAGAGCGGATGGATATCGGGCGGCGTTTGAATGGGATTCGCCGGGCTGTAGTTGAGCTTGTCGATCAGGATGCCCCAGCCGCTGGGCTCGAAAAACACGAACCAGAAGAAGACCAGCAGAAATACGCCGACTCCGACCATATCCTTGACGGTGTAATAGGGATGGAACGGAATCCCGTCGACCGGCCACCCCGAGGCATTCTCCTTGTCGTGTATCTCGATGCCGTCCGGGTTGTTGGAACCTACCTGATGCAGCGCGATGATGTGAATCAGCACCAGAGCCAGCAGTAGAAGGGGCAACAGAAACACATGAAAAACGAAGAAGCGGTTCAGAGTCGGGTCGCCTACGACGAAGGAGCCGCGCAGCCAGGTCGCAATGGTTTTCCCCACAATGGGAAATGCGGTTGCGAAATTCATTACGGCCGTGGAGCCCCAATACGACATCTGTCCCCAAGGTAGCAGATAGCCCAGAACCGCCTCGGCGGAGAGGACGAGGTAGATCGCCACGCCGATCAGCCACAGGAGTTCCCGTGGCCGCTTGTAGGAGCCGTACATCATCCCGCGGAACATGTGCAGATAGACAAGCACGAAGAAGGCCGAGGCGCCGACGATGTGCATGTAGCGCACCAGCCAGCCCCAGTTCGCATCGCGCATGATCCCGCGCAAGACCGACCAGTAGGCCATGTGCGTATTCGGCTGGTAGTGGATCGCGAGGAACATGCCGGTCGCTATCTGCAGCACCAGCACCACCAGCAGCAAGGAACCGAAGAAATACCAGACGTTGAAGTTCTTCGGCGCGGGATAGCCGGTCATGTGCTTTTCCCACGTCTCGCTGATGGGCAGCCGCTCGTCCCACCAGGCCATGAATTTACGCACTCGCGTGTTCATCCGGACTCCTGCATTCGCCTGCCGTCGGAATACATGCCATGCCCTCCTGGCCACCAGCGCTGCATCTCACTTGCTCCCGCCGCCCGCCAGGGCTGACGCCCTGACCGCCGGAATCGGCTGGTTCTTGAGGTTCCCGACATATGCCTTGTAGGTCTTGGGGCCGCTGCCGGGTACAAGGCTCGGGTCCATCGCCGAAACATAAGCCGCCACTGCCTTCATTTGCGTCGCGGACAAGGGCGCCGCTATCGCCGCCATGATGCTGTTCGGGGCGTTATGGCGCGCGCCGGAGGCAAAGCGCTGCAGCTCCGTCTCGATGTAGGCCGTCTGCTGCCCGGCCAGGCGCGGAATCGCCATGGGCGCGTTGCCCATGCCATTGGCAGAATGGCAGGCGTCGCACGCGGGCACTTCCTGCTTGGTGATCAGAAACGGCGTAATCTTCGACAGCCCTTGTACATAGAGCTGGTAGCCCTGTTCGACCAGCTTCTTCGGTGGCTTGGCTTCCGGCCCGGAATTAGCCTTGAGCTTTTGCTCTGAAAAGTAGGCCGCGATGTTCTTCAGATTCAGATCGCCCGGCGCCTTGGGGATGGAGTTGATCATCTGGCTCATGACGGCCGCCTTGCGCGCGCCGCTTCTGAAATCCTCGAGCTCCTTGAGCAGGTAGTTGTAGTTCTGGCCAGCCAGATCGGGGAAATTCGGGGCGATGCTGTTCCCGTCGATTCCGTGGCAGGACGAACATACGGTCTTTACCACGTCCGGAACGCCGTTGACCTTGGGCGGCAACACCCCGAGATAATCGGGTCCGGCAAGCGCCGTTGAGCTCATCAACGCAGCGCAAAGGATCGCGCTCGTCGATGCCACACGCCTGATGCAGGTGCCGCGTCCTGAAACCGCCTCGAGCAAGCCGTGTTTCGGATTGATGGCGGCCGGCGCACGATCCATTGCGCCGGGCGCAGTTCCGCAACCGGCCACGGGGCTTGTATCGTGACGGCATCGTTGCTTGCGACGAATCTTCACCAAATCGAAGGCTCCCAGTCCTGTTCCGCGCCGTTCGCATTGCTCGCGCCGACGCGCGCGACCGTATCGCTCATCCAGTAGTAGGGTGGGATCGGGATGTTGAGCGGCGCCGGCGCGCCCTCGATGACCCGCGCCGAGAGGTCGTAAAGCGATCCGTGGCATGGGCAATGGAAGCCGCCGAACCACCACGGAGTGACGGTATTCGGTTGCGCCCGGTAATCCGGAACGCATTGCAGATGGGTACACAGCGCGACGGCGATGAAATATTCCGGCTTCAGTGCCCGGTAGTTTCCGTTCACGAACTTTGCGGACGGCTGCTGGGGCGCGCGGCTGTCGGGGTCCTTCAAGCGCCGGAGAAGATCGGGTTTCGACAGGGTATCGAGCATCGACTTGTCGCGGTGCACGATCCAGACCGGCTTCTTCTTCCATTCGACCAGGATCATTTGCCCGGGCTCGATTTTGCTGACATCCACGTCCACGGGACTGCCCATTGCGGCGACTTCCTTGCCGGGATTCATGTTGTCGACGAGAACCGCCGCAAATAGGCCGGTGACGCCGGCGCCGATCGTGCTTGCAGCGCCAATCAGAAACCGGCGGCGCCCCTTGTCGGTGTCCGCATGAGACTCGATGGAGTCCATCTCGCGGCGCTTGTTCGGTGTCAACGCTTTCGTGTTGTTCATAAGTTCAGCTGCACCCTACCAGCCTGCTGAGGCAGGCGAGCGCCACGCCGTCAAAACCCGATTGTGTCCACCAGACGCCGGACCGGAGGAGGTGCCGCGTAAAGCGACATTGTCCGTTGCGGCCGCTCCTTGCAGGCGTCTCGGGGGTGAAGCGAGCGGTCCTACTATTTATGCCAAATGTACGTCCCAAGGCTGTCAACACAGTCTGTTCCTGGATGAGGCGGTTGTTAAAGCAGTTGATATACGAGAGATTTAACCAATGACATTCGTTGTCCCGTAATAGTTCAAAAATTTTTTATTTAGGGGCAGAAACACGGTGCGCCGCTGCTGTCGAAGATGGGCTGCATCGCGGCGTGCCCAAATTGCATGCTTGTTTTTTCGTGGTGCGGCATTTTTCTCCAGAGGCGACGACGGCACGAACACCATGTTCGAGGTCGACGTCACCGGTACCCGACCGTCTGCAAAGACGGATGGTCGGACCGTTGCTCGAGGCGTTGAAGGAGCTAGATCATGGGCGGATTCAGGGACCGCCCACGTGCTACAAAACCGAACAATGCATTTACTCGAGACACGGACAGAGCAGGCGGTTGATGCGGCAGTTGATACATGAGATAGTTAATACATGAAGTTATTGTTTCGTAATGGTTCTTAATTTGTAATTCAGGAGGTAAAAACGATGAAGCAACAATTCAAGCGATATCTGACGGCCGCGCTGGTTGCGCTGGGAACCCTCGGTGCGGGCTTGTCAGCCCAAGCCGCCGACGCCGGCAAGTTTCCGAGCCAGCCGATACAGTACGTCATCCCATTCGGACCGGGCGGCGAATCGGATGTTTCGGCGCGCCTGCAGCAGCCGTTCTTCCAGAAAATGTTCGGCGAGGATCTGGTGATCAGCTACAAGCCGGGGGGCGGCGGGGCGGTCGGCTGGTCGCAACTCAACAGCATGCAGGCCGACGGCTATACCATCATGGGCGTCAACCTGCCGCATATCATCGTCAAGCCGATGCAGCGCGACGTCGGTTTCAAGACCGATGATCTGGGCGTGTTCTACTTTTTCCACTATACGCCCGACGCGATCGTGGTGGCCAAGGACAGCCCGTTCAAGACCGTCAAGGATCTGATCGACTATGCCAAGCAGAATCCGGGCCGCGTTACGTTTTCCGGCTCAGGCCGGGGAACCGCAAACGATCTGGCTCATGCGCGCTTCGACAAGCTGACCGGAATCAAGACTACCTACATTCCGTTCAAAGGCACTGGCGCCGCGGTAACCGCGCTGCTGGGCGGCCAGGTCAAGGCCGAGTGGGGTTACACCACGGTCGGCGCACAGCATCCGGACAACACGCGCCTGCTGGCGGTGTCGATGGAGAAGCGTCACCCGCTGTTCCCGAATGTGCCCACGTTCAAGGAACTGGGCATCGACATGGTCGGTGGTGCCTATCGCGGCATGGCAGTGCCAAAGGCGACGCCTAAGGCGATCAAGGAGAAGCTGTCCGACATGTTCGACAAGATCAACAAGGATCCGGCGTTCATAAAAAAGATGGAAGATCGCGGTTTCGCGATGGCGAACATTCCGTATGACGAAGTCGCCAAATTCATGGCCGTCAAGACCCAGGAGTACGCCGAAGCAGCGAAGCAGGCCGGCATCATCAAATAAAAATGAATCCGGAGCGGTTTCCCGGGAAGCAGGACCCCGGAGAAACCGCCTGCCGCCATGCGTGGAAAAGGCGGCAGTCTGATTTGCTGCTTCGGGGAGGAGCATGTTCGGAATTGAACATCTTGTCGATGCGTTGACGCCGTTTCGTCTGACGTTGTCGCTGGTCGGCGTAATCTGTGGTACGGCCCTTGGCGCAATTCCCGGCCTGACTGCGACGATGGCAATTGCGGTGCTGGTTCCGCTGACTTTTTCGATGGACCCGGCCTCGGCGCTGGTGCTGATGGGAGCGATCTATACCGGCGCCATATACGGCGGCGCCTATTCGGCCATCCTGCTCAATACGCCGGGTACGCCATCGGCCATCGCAACCACTTTCGATGGCTTTCCGATGGCCAAGCGCGGCGATGGCGACCTGGCCATTACGCTGGCCTGCCTCGCCAGTGTGTTCGGCGGGCTGGTGGGCGCCCTGGCTCTGTTGCTGTTGGCGCCGCCGTTGGCGAAGGTCGCGCTGGCGTTCGGACCCGTCGAGTATTTCTGGCTCGCTGTATTTGGCCTTACCCTGATTTCGGCCATTGCCGAAGGCGCCCTGGCCAAAGGGATGATCGGCGCCGGATTTGGTCTGCTGTTGTCATGCGTAGGCGTTGCGCAGATCAGCGCCGCCACGCGCTTTACGTTCGGGTTCAACACCATGCTCGGCGGCGTCAACGCAGTGTCCGGGCTGATCGGCTTGTATTGCGTGCCGGTGCTGATGGATTTGGTGGCCCGTCCCGAGCGGCATCTGGACTTCGCCGATGAAACTCGCGGCTTTCGCCTCGGGGAAGCATTCAGGCTGTGCTGGAACGGTAAATTCAATCTGATCCGAAGCTCGATCATCGGCACTATCGTGGGCATACTGCCCGGCGCCGGCGGTTCGATCGCCGGGCTGGTTTCCTATTCCGAAGCGCGGCGCGCGTCGCGGCATCCCGAGCGCTTCGGCAAGGGCGAGCCGGCCGGTGTACAGGCGACCGAGTCGGCCAACAATGCCACCGTCGGCGGCGGCATGATCCCCACTCTGGTGCTGGGTATCCCCGGCACGCCGCCGGACGCGGTGATCCTGGGTGCGTTGCTGGTGCAGGGCATCCGTACCGGGCCCGGATTATTCACGTCCTCCGGCGGCGCGATCGTGTATACGTTCATTTACGGCTTGTTCATTGCTACGCTCCTGATGTTGCCCACCGGACTGATGATCGGGCGCTATGCATTCAAGTCGATCGTCTCGTTTCCGAAGGCGCTGCTGGTGCCGATCGTTGCGTTCATGACCATCATCGGCTCTTTCGCCATCCGCAACAGCGTGTACGACGTGGTCATCATGATTGTGCTCGGCGTCATCGGCTGGGTGTTCGACCGCCTCGGCTTCAAACCTTCGCCCATCGTGCTGGGCCTGATTCTGGGTCCGATCGCCGAGCAGGGTTTCGTCCAGGGCTGGATGATCGGCCAGGCAACGGATACTCCGGTCGGCATCTTCTTTAACAGTCCCCTGCCGATCACGATCGTTGTCCTGATCCTGTTTTCGCTTGCTTACCCACTGATCATGGGCCGTTATCGGCGGCGCAAGTCGCTGGCCGGGCAGCCTGCGGCGGCCGCGACCGCACCGGCCCCGCGCAGCCATGACCTGCGGGGCACGATCGGCGCACTCGTTTTCATCGCGATCAGTGTTGTCGCGTGGCTGGATACCACCCATATCGAGAGCGCCGAAGCCTACGTGTTCCCGCGCACCGTTATTGTGGTGATGGTCGTGTTCTCGGCGCTGTTGATTTTGCGTAATGCATTCGGCCGCGGCGGCATCGAGGAAAGACCGCTGCCCGGCTCCATGCCGCGCCGGTTGGGCCTGGTGATCGCGATGTTGCTGGCCGCGTTCCTGATGCCCTATCTCGGCTTCATCGCCTCCGGGATTCTCGCCTACATGGCGATCATGGCGGTCGCGATGTATGAACCTTGGACCAACATGCGCAAAGTGCTGTACCCGATCATTGGGTTGGCGATCGTGTATGGATTTTATTTCCTGTTCGATATCCTGTTCAAGGTGCCACTGCCGGCTGCACGGTGGTTCTGACGGTTTCGGCCGAGCTGGACCTTGATGCGTCCATATCGCTAACCTGGGATTGCGCTTCGATTGCGAGATAAATCGGGGCTACATCAGGCCAGGCGGCCGGCCCTACGCGATGGGGTGCGAGAGGCCGCGGTCGCCCCGTGTAAGCTTCGTTTGACTTTGGTCATTGGGCTGCAATATGCTGCCGCTAAAGTTGGCTATTCCGGTTGCTCCGATCGGACTTCTAAAGGAGGGATTTCAATGCGATTCAGAGCCATTTTTCAGACGCTCGCAGTAGCGACACTCGTTCTCGTCGGCGTGGCGCCCAAGCCCGCCTCGGCTGCCGATGTCATTTGCTACAACTGCCCCCCCGAGTGGGCCGACTGGGGAACGATGCTGAAGTCCATCAAGCGGGATCTCGGCCTCGAGGTTCCGATGGACAACAAGAACTCCGGCCAAACGCTCTCGACGCTGATCGCCGACAAGGCGAACCCGGTCGCCGACGTCGCCTATTACGGAGTGTCGTTCGGCATCAAGGCGAAAGAAGCGGGTGTCGTCACGCCGTACAAGCCGAAGAACTTCGATAAGATCCCGGTGGGCCTCAAGGATCCCAACGGCTACTGGTTTACCATTCACTACGGGACGATCGGCTTCTTCGTCAACGTCGATGCGCTGCGCGGCGTGCCCGTGCCGAAGTCATGGAAAGACCTGCTCAAGCCCGAGTACAAGGGTCTGGTCGGCTACCTGGATCCCACGAGCGCTTTCGTCGGTTACGCGGCCGCCACTGCGGTCAACCTGGCGGTCGGCGGCAGCCTCGACAACCTGCAGCCGGGTATCGACTACTTCAAGAGCTTGCAGAAGAACAATCCGATCGTGCCGAAGCAAACCTCGTACGCGCGCGTATTGTCCGGCGAGATTCCGATCATGTTCGACTATGATTTCAACGCGCTGCGGGCGAAGTACAAGGACAAATGCAACTGCGTGTTCATCATTCCGCAGGAAGGCACGATTGTCGTTCCCTACGTGATGAGCCTGGTGAAGGGCGGCCCGCATCCGGCCAACGCGAAGAAGGTGCTCGACTACGTGCTCTCGGACGCGGGCCAACGCATCTGGGCTAACGCGTTTTTGCACCCCGTCAATCCTGGTGCCATGACTCCCGAGATCGCCGCCAGGTTTCCACCGGCCGCGGAGTACGAGCGGGCCAAGCCTGTCGACTACGCGAAGATGGAGCAGGCGCAGAACCGCTTTCGCGATCTCTACCTGAAGGAGGTCCGCTGAGAGTGCGGATTTGCCATAGCCACGCAGGGCGGAGCGAGCGCGCCGCCCTGCGTCCTCTTGCCCCGTCGGGCAAGCGCAATCGCGCTTCCGGCCGGGACGAGCTATAGCGAGTGTCGATGCGGCGTCGAGAGAATCTCTACCTGTTGCTGATGGTGCTGCCGGCGCTGATCATCGCCGCCGCATTCTTTCTCCTTCCGCTCGGACGCCTGGCCCTGGTTAGCGCCACCGGCAAGCTCGGCTTGGGTGCCTACACGGCAATACTGACCACGCCGCGCTATTACCATGCGCTACTGGCGACGATTGCGCTCTCGGTGGCGGTCACCGCGGCAACCTTGCTGATCTCGGGGATTACCGGCGTATTCCTCCAGCGCAACCGCTTCCCGGGCCGCGAAGCGCTGGTTTCTCTGCTCACGCTGCCGCTCGCGTTTCCGGGCGTAGTCGTCGGTTTCATGGTGATCATGCTTGCTGGACGCACCGGATTGATCGCTGACGTTACGGCTGCGCTGACCGGCTCGCGCCTCGTATTCGCCTACTCCATGGCGGGATTGTTCACCGGCTACATTTATTTCTCGATTCCGCGGGTGATCTTGACGATCATGGCCGCCACCGAAAAGCTCGACCCGGCGCTGGAGGAGGCGGCGCGCTCGCTCGGCGCCCGACCCCGTCGCGTGGTGCGCGACGTGATCCTGCCCGGGCTGCAGCCGGCCTTGATCGCCTCGGCATCGTTGTGCTTCGCCACCTCGATGGGCGCGTTCGGTACCGCGTTCACGCTGGCCACCAACATCGATGTGCTGCCCATCGTCATTTATACCGAGTTCACGCTTCTCGCGAACATCACCACCGCCGCCGCGCTCAGCATTGTGCTGGGCCTTATCACCTGGGCGACCCTCGCCGCGAGCCGAGGGCTCGCCGGCTCCACTGTCGCCGCCGGGGGATAGCGATCGATGCGCCGCGGCCTGAATTTTTACCTTCAGCTCGGCTTCGCGCTGCTCGCCTGCGCGTTTCTCATCGTCCCGGTGCTGATGTCGATGCTCGCCGGAGTGACCGTGAATTATTTCCAGGGCATCAGCAGCGGCCTGACGCTGCGCTGGATCGTGCAGGTTTGGACCCTGTACTCGGCCACCATCTATCGCAGTCTGGCGATCGCGCTGGGGGCGCTGGTGGTGACCTTGGTCGCGGGCGTGCCCGCCGCATACGTACTCGCCAAACGCCCCGGGCTGACGACGCGCTTGATCGAGGAGGCCCTGATGCTGCCGATAGCGATCCCGGGGCTGGCGACCGCGCTCGCCCTGATCATCACCTACGGCACTTTCCGGGATTTTCGCACCAGCTCGCTGTTCATCCTCGTCGGCCACGTGCTCTATACCCTGCCGTTCATGGTGCGCTCGGTGCTCGCGGTGCTCTCGTCGATTGATTTTCGCACGCTGGAGGAGGGCGCAGCCAGCCTCGGCGCCGGCCCATGGCAGCGGTTCTTCGGTATCATCGTGCCGAACGCGCGCGCCGGCATCATCGCCGGCGCACTGACCGTGGTGACCCTCTCGATAGGCGAATTCAACTTGACCTGGATGCTGTACACGCCGGAGACCATGACGCTGCCGGTGGGGCTCGCCGATAGCTACGCATCGATGCGGCTCGAGATGGGCAGTGCATACACCCTGATATTCTTCGTCATGATCATCCCGCTCCTGATTCTGCTGCAGCGCTACGCCACCCCGCGCGGCAAGCCGCGTGCGCGCATCCAGGAAGAGCTAACTGGCGCGCGGCCGCTCGTGCCGCGGCAGGGCGCATGAGCCCGACCGGCCGCCCCGAGGGCGAATCCTTGGCGCGAAGCGACAAGGTAGCCCAATGAGCTCGCCCGCGACAAATGGCGGTACGCGGATTCGGCTCGTCGGCTGTGGCAAGACGTTCGCCGGTGGCACGCGTGCGCTCGAGGACACCACGCTCGAAATCCAGGGCGGCGAAACCGTTGTGTTCCTCGGCCCTTCCGGCTGCGGCAAAACGACGCTGCTGCGGGTGATCGCCGGCCTGGAGACGCCCGATCCCGGCGGCCGGGTGTTTTTCGACGACGAGGACGTGACCGCACTGCCGATCGAACAGCGCAACGTCGGCATGGTATTCCAGAGCTATGCGCTGTTCCCCAACATGGACGTCGAGGACAACATCGCCTACGGGCTCAAGATCCGCAAGGTGCCTGCAGAGCAACGCGCCAAGCGCGTGAACGAGATGCTGGCGCTGACGCAGATCGAGGAGCTGCGCGGGCGGCGCATCCACGAACTGTCAGGCGGGCAGCGGCAGCGCGTCGCGCTCGCGCGGGCGATTGCGGTGCAGCCGCGCGTGCTGCTCCTGGACGAACCGCTCACCGCACTCGACGCGCTGCTGCGCGAGCGGCTGCGCATCGAGGTCGACCTGCTGCTGCATTCGCTCGGCATCACCTCGGCTTACGTCACGCACGACCAGAGCGAGGCCATGGCGATCGGTGATCGCGTTGCGGTCATGAACCGCGGCAGCATCGTGCAGGTGGGCACGCCGCGCGAGACGTATTTTCACCCCGCGAACGCTTTCGTCGCCGATTTCATCGGTACCATGAACCGCGTCCGCGGGCCGGTGCGCGATGGCGCGATCGAGCTCCGTGGCGGCCGCATACCATGGTCGGGCGGCGCCGCGGACAGCATCGAGGTCCTGTTCCGGCCGAGCGACGCGCACATCGTTCCTCTCGAGGGTGCGCCGCTGCGGGGCAAGACGACTGCACAGTTCTTCCTGGGCGACCGCACCAGGTTGCACGTGAGCGAGATCGACTCCGAGCCCATCATTGTGGAAACCACCGAGCACCGCGAGTTCCGCATCGGCGAGGCGATCGGACTCAGCATCGAGCCCGGGGCGCTGCTCACGCTCGGCGCTTAGTGCGCATCCAGGTGGATGGACTACAGTCATGCTGATCGCGCAGATTACCGATACCCATATCAAGGCCGCGGGCAGGCTTGCCTACCGCAGAGTCGACTCGGCGCAGAAGCTTCGCGACTGCGTGGCGCACCTGAACGCGCTCAATCCACGGCCGGACATTGCGCTGTTCACGGGTGACTTGGTGGACCTCGGCAAGGCCGAGGAATACGCTTTGCTGCGCGAGATCCTGGCGCCGCTCGCAATACCGCTTTACGTTATCCCCGGTAATCATGACGATCGAGCGGCGCTGCGCGCCGCGTTCTCCGATCACGCCTACCTTTTCAGCGACGCGGAATTCCTGCACTACGCGATCGAGGACTACCCGCTGCGTCTGATCGGGCTCGATACCACGATCCCCGGCGAGCAAGGCGGCGAACTTTGCGAGCGGCGGCTGGCCTGGCTCGATGCGCAGCTGCGCGCCGCGCCCGACCGGCCGACGGCGCTGTTTATGCACCATCCCCCGTTCCTCACGGGGCTGGCAAACATGGACTGGCAGAACTGTCGCAACGGAGAAGCGCTAGGCGTCCTGGTGCAACGGCACCCGCAGATAATCCGCCTTCTGTGTGGGCACGTACATCGGCCGATCCATACGCACTGGCACGGCGTGACGGCAACCATCGCGCCGAGCCCGTCGCATTCCTGCGTCTTCGATCTGCGCGAGGATAGCTCGCACGACTTCGTGCTCGAGCCGCCGACCTGCGAGGTGCACTACTGGCGCGAAGGCGCCGGGCTGGTGAGTCACCTCGTTTTCATCGGCGATTACGGCGGCCGATTTCCCTTCTACGGCGCCGACCGCAAGCTTATCGACTAGGCCGGCGCTATGGGAGCGCCCAGTCTCGGCGCGCTGGCGCTGACCGACTTGGAGCGCGGCGGAATTGCCGTCCGGTGAACTGCCTTGTTATGCCAAGCCCAGGATTAATAACCAGAGCACGGCAAGCAAACGATTTTGCCGTCTTTGACCCGCGCTTTATTGGCTGCCACCGCTTCACCACATTCGTGACAATTTAAAAGTTCAAACGTGGCTTTGGGGGCTTTGGGTAAGTCATAGTCAAAAATGTCGGATATGGTAAACAGTTGTTCATCAGTCTTTTGTAGCAGGTTTTCCACCAAGCCCTTACTGATGTTTAATGGCACATCGGTGGGTTTGGTGCCGGAACGGCGCATTTTGATGAAAGGGGAATCGAATGCGGCGTGCATTACTTTCGGGCGTACCGCAACGCGCACTGCTTTTCGGGTTTCCTTGTCGACCAAAGTCATTGCCCATTTGCCGTATTCAGTTCGTTGAATCAAGTTTTTGCCAAAGGTACAGCCCGTTGCCATTTGCGTACCGTCAGAAAAACAGCCTGCGGCGTGACCTGCGCCGGTTTCAACAAAGACCAATTTTGCCATGTCCAGTTCGCGTTCACTGCCTAAGGCTTTGAGTGCGGCTGAACCTGCGCGGAATCCCAGGGGCATTGCGCCACAGATGTGACCGTGAATGAAAAATGCGGATTCAAAATAGGTAACCCACAGTTCGCCCAAATCCGCCATTTTTTTACTTAACAAATGTATGGTTTCAATTTGCTCTTGTTTCATTGCGTTACTCCTTTTTTAGGAAACAAAGTGCCATGATAATTTCACGGCAACCGCGATTAGTAACAGCCCGAAGAGATGTTTTATCCATTTTGCTTTCATTTTTTCATTCATCACCCGCGCGCCAATTTGGGAAGCGATAATGACGGCGATAGAAGAATAAATGAGCAAGGGCAGGTTGAAATGTCCTTCGGCAACATGTCCAGCAAACCCGGAGAAAGAGGAAAACACCACTACAAATGCGGAAGTGGCCGTCGCTCGTTTGGTGGGATAGCCGATGGCAATCAAAATGGGGACGAAAAGAAAGCCTCCACCGACACCGAGTAGACCCGCCAGAAACCCGATAAATAGACCTGCGCTGGCGGTGATAATGGCTCTTTGCTTGAACGGCATCAGCTCTGTGGCTTCGACTTTGCTTGAGCTGAGTATCATTTTTGCTCCCGAGACCACCATGGCCACTGAAAACAATATCATTAACATATCTGTGGCGATGATATGAGTAAACCACGCGCCAATCGGTGCGCCAATAAACGAGGTGACGACCATCGGCATCCCGCCTTTGACATCGACCATTTTTTCCCGGATAAAATAAATGGAAGCAGACAGAGCAGTGATGCCGTTAAGAAATAAACCGGTCGGAATGGCAACGCTTTTGAAATCAAAGCCAAACCAGTGAAACACGGGAATGTAGAGCAGCGCCCCACCCAAACCCAGCATGGAGAAAATAAATCCTAAAATGAAGATGATTACGATCACAGGTAACATATTTGACTATTGTCCTGTCTTTGGGGCATAAGCTAATATCGCCGAGTCGCGAGATTGCGCAATAAGCTGCTCATCCAAGAGCAAATCAAATCCCGCTCCCCGGCACTGCAACGATAACGCCCGGGCTGAATCCAAAAACGGCGCCATCGTGCGCAAGCACCTGGGCTACAGCCACTCCCGCAATGCTTCGCCACTCCGGTCAAAGCGTCCTCACACGAGCACCTGAACCCTTGTATCAACTTCAACCGTCCGAGCCTGTTCGCCGAAATCATCACTGACGCCAAACGGCGGGCGCGCCAGCACCGTGGTTGAACGCTGCACGCCGCTTCACGCGCGATCGAGTGGGGCGTGTGGTTAGTCGCCAAATTCATTGGCAGTGCCCCGCCAAAATGGCTCACGCGATCAACCGGTAAAGCAGCCACCAAAGCTTCGGAGGCGGGGTCCAGCGCTTGCTCCTTGATTAGATTCGACATGATGGTGCAGCAACACCGGTACTCCGGGCGCCAGTACCCATCTCACCTGCCTATCAAGGAGACGAATGAGCGCGCAAAAAGATGCAGCAGGAAGCAGCGCCCGAGAAAAAAGTTATTCAGCGCTCAATCAGGGGGCGCGGCACATCGCAGCCGATCTGTCCAGCCTCGTCGAAGCGCTGCTCGACCTCGGTCCTTACATACGCAGCCGCTTGGGCGTGCAGGGTCGTCGGCTGACCGCGTTCGTGCCCAACACGAGCCTGCCTTGCGCGGGTTGCACGCAGGCGATCTTGCGCATGCGGCGATCGCGCCCGAGCATGTGCACCTTGTCGAGGCCGATGCCTCGGATTAACCGAAGGGGGCGCCTAGGCGCATAATCCCGGATGCGGGCCGACCGCTACGCACGCATTGAGACAAGTCCATGAAAGAATCCACCTTCAAAACGATCGAACCCATCATTTGGGTCGCGTATCTTGTGGCACTTATTTTCTCCGGATTGCTCGTCTATCATCCGCTGCCGAACGAATACGATGCAGCGAAACACGAGTTGCTGAAATCGCATATTGAATCGTGCGGGGCGGAGGGTATAAGAACCTGCAAGATCCCTGACAAGTGGCGCGACAAAAAGACGGGGAAGATATATACGGCGGACCAATTCGCGGGTCACCGGCATGCTGAAGCAAAGCGCATCGCAGGCTCGACCTTTGCATATGGCCTGCTTGGCTGCCTGTTTTTCGCGTTCAGTTGCGTGGTCAAGAGGCGGGGGAAGTTTTTTACGGCATTCGGAAAAGCACTGCTCCTGGATATATTTGCTGCGGTCCTCATGTACTTTCTCGTGTGACCGGGTAGTGATGCAGCCGACTTGGATCGGCCCGGGCAAGCGGCTACGCGCCCTCACGCTTCATAAAAAGCCTGTTCCTGCAGCGGGGGCGGGTCCAGAAGCCGAGCTTGCAGCTGTGTCGCGGCGAACCGCCTCTATCCCATAGAGCGGCATGTCAGGGCCGTGAAGCGTTGCGTTCAGCCATGAACCCCGGTGTACTGGCTCATGATCTCGAGGTCGCCCAGGTGTTCGCGCGGAATCTCGCCGCCGATCTGGCCGCGCTTGATCACCAACACGCGTTGCGAAACCGCCGCGATGAACTCGAGGTTCTGCTCCACCAGCACGATGGTGAGCTTCATGCGGTCGCGCAGCGAGGCGAGCGTCTCGGCGATCTCCTCGATGATGGAGGGCTGGATGCCTTCGGTCGGCTCGTCGAGCAGCAGCAGCGTCGGTTTGCCGGCGAGCGCGCGCGCCAGCGCCAGCAGCTGTTGCTCGCCGCCCGAAAGCGACCCGCCGGGGCGGTCGAGCAGCGGCTTCAGACGGGGAAAGTCCTCAAGTAGCCGCTCGATCGTCTGTAGTGTGCGCTCGCCGGTCTTGACCAAGCCCATGCGCAAATTGTCCATCGCGCTGAGCGTCGGAAAAATCTCGCGCCCCTGGGGCACATAGGCCATGCCGAGCTTGGCGCGCGTGTGAGGCGCGAAGCGGGTGACGTCGGTCCCGCCGAAGCGCACCGTGCCGGCGCTCGCACGCAGGGCGCCGATCAGCGTGCGCAGCATCGTTGTTTTGCCCATGCCATTGTGGCCGAGGATGCCCACCGACTCGCCTTCGGCGATGTTGAGGGAGATGTCGTGCAGCACGGGGATGGCCCCGTATCCGGCATGCAAGCCCGAGATTTCCAGCACTTGAGGCTCCATGGTCAATGCGGTTTTTTGCCGAGGTATATCTGCTGGACCAGCGGGTCGCTCATGATGCGATCCGGCGTGTCCTCCTTGATGATCGCGCCCTGGTGCAGCACGGTCACCTTCTTCGCGATCATGCGGATGAAGTTCATGTCGTGTTCGACCACTATCAGAGCGTGCTGGCGATTGATCTCGAGGATCAATTCGGCGGTGCGCGCGACCTCGGCGTCGCTCATGCCGGCGGCTGGCTCGTCGAGCAGGATCAGCGGCGGGTCGGCGGCGATCACGACGCCGATCTCGACCCATTGGCGCAAGCCGTGCGCGAGCAGGCCGGCGGTCGCGTCGCGATAGGCCGTCATGCCGACGCGCTCCAGCGTCCGGCGCGTGATGCGCTCGGATTGCTCCGCGGTGTTTACGCTGCGCGCCGACAGCCAGACGTTCTCCCACACGCTCAGGCCGTTGAACAGGCTGGGCACCTGGGTCTTGATGCCGATGCCCAGGCGCCCAGGCTCATGCGGCTTCATGTTGGAGATGTCTTCGCCGCGGAACAGAATCTGCCCCGAGGTCGGCTTTACCTGACCGGTCAGCAACTTGAAGAAGGTGCTCTTGCCGGCGCCGTTCGGGCCGATTACACAGCGCAGCTCGGCTTCGGCTACTTTGAAGTTGACGTCGCGGGTGGCATGCACGCCGCCGAAGTGCACGTTTAGGTCGCGCGTCTCGATCACCGGCGTCACGTCGCACGCTCCGGCGCGGCCATTGCGGGTGCGGTCTCTGCCTGTGCTGCTATTGCTGAACTCGACGTCTTGCGCCGTCGCATCCTGCCGAACGCCCACTCACCCACGCTACCCAGGGTGGGCACGATGCCTCGCGGCACCAGCAGCACGAACACGACGAGGATGGCGCCCAGAACGAGGTTGGAATTGAACATCTGCTGAGTGCCGATTTGCGTAGTCAGCCATTGGATCGCGACGCAGCCGACGATCGGACCCACCAGCGTGCCCAGGCCGCCGACGATGACCCAGATTATGATCTGCGCCGATTGCGCCAGGCCGAAGATGGTCGGGCTCGTGAACGCTCCCCAATTCGCGAACAGGCAGCCGGCGAGGCCGGCGATGGCTCCGCCGAGCGTGAAGCTGAAGAGTTTGTAGACGCGCGCGTCGTAGCCCAACAGCAGCACGCGCTGCTCGTTTTCCTTCGCCGCGATGATGACCCGGCCGATTTTGGAACTGATCAGCAGGCGCAGGCCCACGTAGACCACGAGCAGGCACACGAAGGTCAGGTCGAACAACGCCTTCGGACTCAGCACATCGTCGGGGTGGCCGGGCACGTTGAGCGTCGGGATCGCGGGGATGCCGTTGAAGCCGCCCAGCGGCGCGCTGCCGATTTTCCACTCCGGACCCGCGGTCGAATTGATCAGGTTGAACAGGATCAGCGTGACGGTGAGGGTGATTACGCCCATGTAGACGTCGGACAGGCGTCCGTAGAAGATCACGTAGCCGAGAATCATGGCGAACAGTGCCGGCACCGCGATGGCGAGCAGGAAGGGCACGGTGCTGTCGCCCATGTTCATTACCGCTATCGCATAGGTGTACGCACCGAGCCCGAAGAAGGCCGCCTGGCCGAAACACAGGATGCCGCCGAAGCCCCAGATAAAGCCGAGGCTCACGCCCAGAATCGACATCACCGCGTAGATGGTGACCTGGATAAGGGTGTAATCGTCCAGCACGCCGGGCAGGACCAGCATCATTGCAATACCGATGGCGAGGCTTAGCGCGGCGCTCATCCAGGACTTTGCGAAACGGTTCACAGCGACCCCTTGAAGAATCGGCCGGTGATGCCCTGCGGCAACAAGCGCAGCATGACGATCGCGGCCGCGAGCAGCGCGACCTCGCCGATGACCGGCGTGGTCGCAAACGTGGCGAGCTGGTTGATGGCGCCGAACAGCGCCGATGCGCCGACCAGACCGGCCAGGATCGCCGGGCCGCCGCCGATGACGGTGATGAAAGCCTTCGCGACGAAAGCCGCGCCCATCGTCGGCACCACACCGGTGATCGGCGCAAGCAGTCCCCCAGCGAGGCCGGAGAGCGCCGCGCCGACCGCGAAGGTGACCGAATACACCAGGCTCGGGCTGACGCCAAGCGCGTTTGCCATGTCGGGGTTTTGCATCGTGCCGCGCGCGATCAAACCGAGCTGCGTACGCATGAGAACCCAGCGGATCGCCAGCGCGAGTGCGACCGCGACCGCAATGACCACGGGGATGTAGCCGCTCAGCGAATAGGCGCCCATGGAAAAGCTGCCCAAGGGCGCCGACACGCCGGCCGTGGTGTTACCGGCGATCGACGTGACGATGCCTATCAGCAGCAGCGACAGGCCCCAGGTCGCGAGCATAGTGTCGACCATGCGGCCGTACAGACGCCGGATGACCAGGCGCTCGAGCACGACCCCGACCAGCCCTACGGCGATCGGCGCGACCACGAACATCGCGACCCACAGGTTGAGGCCGAGCCGGATTGCGCCGATGGTGGCGTAGGCCCCCAGCATCATGAACTCGCCGTGGGCGAGATTGATGACTTTCATCATCCCGAATATGACCGCCAGCCCGGCCGAGATGATGAAGAGGGTCGCCACCGCGTACAACACCTGGATGACGATGACGAGTGCAAGTTCCATGACGGACACCAATGTCGCGGGGGCGTGCGCGATCAGGCCTTGATCACGTATTGCTGGTTGTCGTGCGGGTTCTTTATCAGGTTGCAGACCGCGCTGGTATCGCTGGGCTTTTGCTGCGGGAAGGTCTTGATGACGTCGAGCTGCTTGTCTTTGACCTCGGCGATACTCACGTTCAGCACGCAGTGGTGGGTCGGGGGGTCCAGCGTCACCTTGCCGCTCGGAGCATCGATGCTGATGCCCGACTCGAGCGCCTTGATCACCTTCATGCGGTCGACGGAGCCGGCTTTCTTCACGCCTGCGGCCCACAGCTTGAAACCCTGGTAGGTGCCCATCGCCAGCTCGGTGATGTTCGGGTAGTCCTTGCCGAAGCGCTTGTAGAAGCGTGCCTTGAAGGCTTTGTTCTCGGGCGTGTCGAGGTTCTGGAAGTAGTTGTACGAGACCAGGAAGCCGTTGCATTCGGCCGGCGACAGGACGATGTGCTCGTTGCCACCGGCGAAGGTCGTCGAAGCCAAGGGAATCTTCTTCGTCATGCCCGCCGCGGCCCACTGGCGATAGAACGAGATGTGCGCGCCGCCGACGAGCGCCGAGACGATCATGTCGGGCTTGGCAGCCTCGATCTTCGAGATCGCCGGGCCGAAATTGGTTACGTCGAGCGGGAAGAAGTCTATGGATGCGACTGAGCCGCCGTTTTCCAGCACGAACTTCTTGACCCACTGCGAGGTGATCTGGCCGTAGTTGTAGTCCGCGGCGAGCACATACACCTTCTTTCCCCACTTCTTCATCGCAAACGGTATCAGCTTGGCCACGGTCTGGCCTGGCGTCACGCCGGTGCAGAAGATGTCGCGGTCGCAGACACCGCCTTCGTACTGCGTGTTGTAGAAGTAGAGCGTCTTGTAGCGGTCCAGCACCGGGCGGATCACCTCGCGCGAGGCGGAGGTGATGCCGCCCATCACGACGGCCGCCTTGTCCTTCAGCGCCGCCTTTTGCGCGAACTGCGTGTAGAGCTGCATATTGGACTGCGGGTCATAGCTAACGAGCTTCAACTGCTTGCCGAGCAGGCCGCCGGCCGCGTTCTGCTCCTCGACCGCCAAGGTCATGCAGTCGGCCATCGGCTTGCCGTAGATATCAAGTCCTCCAGACAGGTCGAGGATGCTGCTGACGACCAGTTGATCGCCGGCCAGGGCCGCGAGCGGAAACATGGGCGCTACTGCACCGGCCAGCGTGACACCGGAAGCTTTGATGAATGAACGACGATCCATGAAATTTGACTCCTAGTTGGGTGACGGTTTGTGCCGTCGTTGTGGACAGTGGAAACGTTGGCGCTAAGGCGGTTCAGATCTTCTTCCAGTCGCCGGCCTGTTCGAAGGCATAGGCGGCGCGGTAGATGGTCGCCTCGTCGTAGCTCTTGCCGACCAGCATCATGCCGACCGGCAGTCCATCGATCAGGCCGCAGGGCACGCTCATCGCAGGATGGCCGGTGACGTCGAACGGGCAGGTGTTGGGCAGCATCTCGAAGGCCCGTGAGATCACCTCTTCGACCGGCGCACCGGGTTTGGGCAGCGGCGTGGCGGTGAGGGGCAGCGTGGGCATCAGCAACAGGTCGAAGTCGGACAGCGCGCCGTCGTAAGCGGCAGTAAGCTGGCGGCCAAGATTCTGTGCTTTCGCGTAGTAGTGTCCCCGGTAGTGTTTGATGAAGTATTCCCCCAGCACCATCGTGAGCTTCAGCGTTTCCGACAACTCGTCGGCGCGCTGCTTCCAGCCGGCGTGAAAGTCGATCAAGCTGGTGACGTACAGGCCCTTCCAGTTGAAGCCGTACCCGTTGTCCTTCATCATCTGCTGGGTCGCGCCCTCGGCGGCGATCGGCAGCCAGATCGCCGGCCCTACACTGTGCATCGGCACGGACACTTCGGAGACTTCGGCGCCGAGCTTGGTGAACGCCGCGGCGGCCTTGCGCACCTTGGCGTCGACGGCGGCGTCCGACTGCGGCCAGCCGAAACCTTCCTTGACGATGCCGATTTTCAGGCCGCGTACGCCTTGCTTCATCAGCTCGCTGTAGGGCTTGGCGGTCTGACCGGCATGCTGGCGCGGATCCAGGCCGTCGGGGCCGGCCAGCACTTCGAGCATCAGCGCGTTGTCGGTCACATTGCCCGTGATCGGGCCGGTGTGGTCTATGGTGAGTTCGATCGGCATCACGCCGGTATAGGGAACAAGACCGTGCGTCGCCTTCATGCCGTAGACGCCGCAGTAGGACGATGGCATGCGGATCGAGCCGCCCTGGTCGCCACCGATCGCCAGGTCGACTTCGCCGGCAGCGACCAGCGCCGCGCTGCCCGATGACGAGCCGCCGGCCGAATAGCCCATGCGGTGCGGGTTGTGAACCGGAGCCGGCGCGCTGGTATGCGAGCCGCCGGAGAAACAGAAGTATTCACAGACCGACTTGCCGACGACCGTCGCCCCGGCATCGAGCAGGCGCGTCACGATGGTGGCGTCGACATTGGGCACATAACCTTCGAGCGTCGACGCGCCGTTCATCATCGGCACGCCGGCGAGGCAAACGTTGTCCTTCAGCACCACGCTCTTGCCAGACAGCTTGCCGCCGGGCGCGCCCTTGATCGTCGTCTTCACATACCAGGCGCCGTACTTGTTCTCTTCGCCTGATGGCCGGTAGCCCGGCGTGCGCGCATAACTGACGGCAGGAATAAAGTCGGGCATCGCATCGATCGCGTCATAGGCATCGAAGTTTCCCTGCAACAGGGTGTTGTAGGTGTTCGCCTGCTCTTCCGACAGGTGAATGCCCAGGCTTAGCGCGACGTCTTGGAGCTGGTTGAGGGTGGGGCGTTTGATGGCCATGCTTGATTTCTCCCTTGGGTTGCTAATTAACGGACCACATAATCAGAAGCGATAATATGGCGGTGATTTGAGTTACCAGAAACCGGACTGGCGTCTATGTATCGCTGCTTCGGGCAATCGTCGTCGCGAATGCGCCAACAGAAATGCCCCGCCATCTACCACGGCTGCGTCGCGCAGAGCCCCGCGGTGCGCTTCATCCACGTTGTTCGCAATGCCTGTTGCGTTACCCCGATCACAATCGTGAACGCACTCGTGCTCTGACGCATCCATCTCTCCCATTGAGCTACGGCTGATGACAACCGATACGGTGACGACCGTATTTCTTGATCTACTTCTTAGCAGCTTGTATGCCAGAAAGTTCTACTTGTTTTGCATCATATGGTTACAACGCATCGATGCCGGCAACGCCGAATTTTGTTATGCGTAATGCGCGTTATCTTGGTGCGTTGTGCTTATGTCGTGCCACAAAATGTGGCGCAGCAGCAAAATGTGGCGCCTATGCATGCGGCACAAGTTCAACGCGCGCCATACCAGGGATTTCCGGACAGTCACCGGGGCCGGGGAGGTTAGGAGTCGCTTTTTTCCGAGCGGGTATCCGCAGAAGGACCGCGCGGCCGGGATGCGTGCCTGGTGTTGCTTGGAATTAGCAAACAGTGACTGGACCGTGCAAAGTAAAATCCAATCCTGGCTGAAAGGAACACGTCGGACTACGCGGACAAGGGGCCGTACTCGACAAAGACCTGAACTTCATCTCGATATTCCGTGTCGGATTCAAGTCTGATGCGACACTGCGTTAGGCTGCAGCCAGCCTCCGATATAACGCTTGCGTGGACGAGAACTGCATGGGCCTACTTGAGAAATGGATCGCGGTGGTTTTTACGACGGTCAATCCCTTGACCGGCAGGGCGATCGCGATCCCTCTCGGCGTTCAACTGGGCTTGCCTGTGATCTGGGTGTGCGTTGCGGCGGCAATGAGCAACTTCATCCTTGCCGCGGTGATCATACTGGCCATCGATAGCCTGGAGCATATAGGCGCAATAAAGCGTTATATCGAGAAAAAGCGCGGCAAGAAGATTACCCGGTTTATCCAAGGGAAGGGGCTGTTCTACGCGGTCACGTTCGGACCGCTGGTTCTTGGAACATTTACCGTGATACTCGTCTTTCAGGCCCTTGGCACGGACAAGAAGCGCATGCTTCTGTATAGCCTGATCAGCGCAATACTCCTCACGCCCCTGATTGCATGGATCGCGATCGAGTACAAAGACCTGCTAGAGTTCCTTCTGCACAGAATCGCGTATCCCGGATGACGCGCCGATTCCGAACTTGACCGGGCGGCAATCCGAACAAATCTGCGAGCGCAAAAATTCGATGAACGCTATCCGTTAGGGGGTGAATCATGTCCGGCTCATGGGGTTGCCCACATGAATTGAACGGCTTGTGTACCAAGGTCAACAAGCTGCCCTGCGACCCGGGCATGAAGGGTTGCGTGCTCTACGGACGCTTTGTGTTTGCCAACGACGAGAAGAACGAACGTTTGCGGCAGAAGCGCGCACGCAGCGATGGCGCGGCCACAAGCCCGGATACCGGCACAGGCGATGACGCCGGGGAGTGATCCCAGTGCGGGACAGCGCGTTTCTAGTCCGGCTTGACCGCTATCTTGCCGCTGCCCAGGAAGAACAGCGCCAGGCCGGTCAGCAAGTAGAAACCCTGCAATTCCAGCGCCCATCCGCCGGTCTGAGTCAACGCACCTAGCTGGCCGCCATGAACCAGCACCACGGCAAAGATCATGTTGATCACGACGATCAGCCCGCCGATGCGGGAATAGATGCCCAGAAGAATCAATATCGGCGCCAGCACTTCGCCGATGAATACGCCATAGGCCAGGAAAGTCGGCAGGTTTGCGGCTGCGAGCCGGCCGCCGACGTAGGCAATCGCCGCGGCCGGGTGCGTCGCCTTGGAAACGCCGTGAAACAGGATCAGGGTTCCGAGCGTCATGCGCAGAACCAGTTTGCCAAGCGCTTCACTTTTGAATGGAACTGTCAGGACGTTTCCTTTGAATGTCTCGGTTTGATTTCTCCGGAACCGATAAGTTCCAGCTTTTCCCCCCCTTCGGTATCGGGCCGTTTGCCTTGTAGAGAACTATATGCGCTCGATAAAGCCCGCAGCCGCTCGCGTACACGAGCCTGCCGCGTCCGGACAGGCCGGGTCAGTGCTTACGCGGCGAGGCGGCGTCGAGGAGCTTGACGAGTTCGGCGCGCGACATCGCGCCCTCGTAGCGTTTCCCGTCAGGGAGGAACCAGGTCGGCGTGGTGACCGCTCCGAACGACCTGCCAAGTGCGACGATCTTCTTGATCGGCGATTCGCACCCCGGCGCGGCGCTCGGACGCACCCGGCGCAGCATCAGATCCTGCCATGCCTTGGCGCGGTCTTTCGAGCACCACACCGATTCAGCCAAGGGGACCGAGGAGGCCGTGAGTATAGGGTAGAGAAATGTATACACCGTGATGTTGTCGATCTGCGTGAGGGTCTTCTCAAAGCGCCGGCAGTAGGGACAGTTCGGATCCGAAAAAACGGCGATCTTGGATGCCCCCGTACCCCGCACCGCCTTGATCGCGAGCCTGAAGGGCAGCGATCGCCACTTGACGACGCTTAGCTCGTGCACCCGCTCCTGCGTGAGATTACGGCCGCTGCGGGCATCGACGATCCGCCCCGAGAAAATCAGCGTAGCGCTTGGGTTCACGTAGTACACGACCGGACCTTCCGCACCGCGCACATCCACCTCATAGAGGCCGGCGTAGGGCGAGAGCAGCACGCGCTCGAGCTTATCTCCCGGCATCAGCCGGGATTCGACGAGACGCCTCACGGCAGCATCGTCAGCGAGCGCCGGCAAAGCTACTAGTAGTAATAGAGCGGCAAAAACCAGGCGGCGATACACGTCCGATATTCTCCGGCAGTGCCGATCTAGATTGAAACCCTGGCTGCGCCAGCCTTGGCGTACCGCAAGCGGTTTGCGGCTGCGCGCACCTAGGGTCCCGAATCGCTAATTCGCTGAATTTCAGGCCCCGTTGCCGGGCACCTGAATCTTGATCCCATTGCTCAGGTAGGTGAGGAAGAACTGCAGGTTCCGGTACTCCACGCTCTCGAACGCCTTGGGCTTGGCGCGGATCTTCTTCTGGCAGCCGCGGAAACGCCGCTGCAGCGTACCGACCCCGCCCCACTTCATGCGGTACTTGGGGAACGTGGCGGCCTGGCCGACCGTGGGGGAGAGCTGTTGCGCGCGCAAATAGCGTCCGGCCGCACCGACATGACAGCTGGCGCAGGCGAGGTCGAGCTGGCCCTCACGCTGGAAGAAGAACTTCTGACCCTGCTGAAACGCCTCTACTGCGCCCGCCGAATCGGCCTTCACGTCGATCGGTGCGCCATTCGACAGCGAGTCGAGGTAAGTCTCGAGCGCCACAATGTCGCCTTTGCCGTAGGGCAGGGCATCGAGGCCGTGCTGCGTGCGGCAGGCGTTGAGGCTCATCGGCAGCGTCACCACGCCGTGCTGCGCCTCGCTGTACATCGGGTAGTGCGCCGCTGCGCCTTTGCCGCCGTCGGGGTAGCAGCTGGCGTAGCTCTTGCCGTCGGGGAAGGGCTGGTGCCAGAGCTTCTCGCCCTTGGCGAGCACGAACCCGGCCGGGCTGAACTCCGCGATCTGCTCGTCCTGCTTGCGCTTCTCCGCGTTGAATGCCGCGCTGCCCAGGGCGAAGTCCTGCAGGCTCAGTTTCGGGAACGCCTCCCGGTAGTAATTGACGATCGCGGCGCGCGTTTGCGCCGGCGCGGCGCTCGGGTCGTTAACCTTCCACCAATCGGCTTGCCCGGCATGCGCGGCCGCCGCGATCAGGCTCGCGCTTGCGCAGGCGGCAAAGAACAGTGTTCGTCTCATTTGCGCTCCCCTTTATCAGTCAGTGACCACAGGTAATCGGTGACCTGCTGCAGCTGTTTCTCGGTCAGCATCTTGTTTTTGCCGAACGGCGGCATGACCGTGTGCGGAAACCTGGCCTGCGGGTCGTACAGGTACTTCACCAGCTCGTCCTTGCTTTGGAACGCCTGCTTGACCCACGGTCCCAGGGGTGGCCCGACGTTGCCGGGCATTTTGGCCCCCGGCAGCACGTGGCAGGCCACGCAGTTGCCATCTTTGCGCGAAAATGCGAGCTTCTTGCCGGCGGCGATGTCGCTCGGGGAGGCGGCTGCTTGCACGGCCACGCTCGTTCCGAGGGTCGCGAGCGCGACGGCGAGCGCGCTACAAGCGCGCGTCAGACTTGCGGACATGGTCCTTCCCTCCTCTTCTCCAGTCGTTGGGCCGCGCGCCCCGCGGAGCACCGGGTACGCACGGCGAAGCTGCGGCTTGACCCGCCGCTCCCTATAAGACGCTCGGCGGCGGGCGAATATTCCCTGCGCCGCGCGTTTCAGCGATTCGACACGTAGGCGTATCCCTGCATTTGCTTCTTCGCGATCTGCAGGATTCCCGCCGGCACCACTTTCATGTAATCGTAAACATTCGCGGGATCCTGGTGCAGGCTCGCCAGCGAGTTGTAGCAGACGCGAAACTGCACGCCCTGCTTCGCGAGCGCCTCGAGCAGCGGCGCGTCGCCGGCGTAGCGCTGGCCGAACGCGTCCGCCGCCCGCACCGCGTTCGCGTACAACACTATCTGGATGCGGTAGGCGGCCCCGCGCGACTTGAGGTCGCGGATCACGTTAGCCGCGTTGGTGAGCGTTTCCTTGAGCTGCCCGCCCGGATCACTGACGCCGAACACGATTTTCACCGGCTGGTGCTGCGCGAAGTAGCCGCCGTAGCCGTATTGCTTCGGGATCGGGATCGTCAGCAGCCCCGGGAAGGTCGGCAGGCCCCCGGCGAGCGCCCAAGGGCTCGCCAGGGCGAGCCCCGCTACCAGGAGCTTCAGGCGCCGGTGGGACATGCCCACTTTCACGCGGTGCCGCTTCAGGGCTTCACGTAGTCGAAGTGATCCTCCTGGAGCTGCATCAGCCGCACGATGCCCCCCGGAACGACCACGGCTTGCGGTACCAGCTTGGGCAGCTTGCCGGTCTTGTGCTTCATGCCCAGCATCGTCTGGTGGCAGGCGTCGAACTCCACGCCCGCGGCGTCGAGGCTTTGGATGCGCTTGGCGACCGGCGATTTCGCCAGCAGCATGCCCAGCCCCGGCCCGTAGGTGACCACGACGACCCTCACCTTGCCCTGGCCCCAGTAGTTGAGCAGGTTGCTCGCGTTGTTGAGCGCCAGGCCCCAGCGTTCCTTGTCGCCCTGCGACACTTGCAGCACGATCTTCTTCTCGGCGAAAGGCAGGTCGTGGAGGTACGCGATCTTGTCGTAGTTCCAGTGTTTCTGCATCTCCCAGTGTTCGGCCTGCGCCGGCAAGGCGACGGCGAGTCCGGCGGTGAGCGCCGCGGTGGCGGCGAGTCGGGTCCAGGGTTTTGCTGACATGTTTCTCCTCCTTCTGAATGGTTAATAGTAGTTTGTGTTGCCCGGTTGCAGCGTCCGCCAGACGCGCGAAATTCGCCTCGTCACGCGGCCGTCTTTAAGCCATTCTCCGCGAAAGCCGGAGACCTGAGAAAGGCCGGGCGAGAACGGGCTCGGATCGAGCGATCCGCAACCGACATTCCCGACCGCACCTTCAATATACCGGCACCAGCCCATAGCCTTGCGCCTGATAACCGATTGCCGAGATGTAGCCGTTGCCGACCGGGTGCACCGGGGCAATGACGTCGCCGGGCTTGAGGTCCATGCCCTTCAAGGCCACGCCGCAGGCCTCGATCCGCACGCCCATGCCGTCTAGCCTGCCGAGGGCTGCCTGGGCGTGGGCGACGGCCGCTTGCTCCATGTACGGGATGCCGCGCCGGTCCTTGGTCAGGAAGGCGACCGCGGGGCCGATCACTACGACGACGAGATGGGGCTTCACGCTCTGTTTGGCGAGTCCCGTGTCGGTCTCCTCGATTACCTTGAGGACGTGCGCGAGCTTGCCCGGGTCATTTACGTTGATCATGAACACTGCCTTGGCTTCGTGTTGGCCGCGCAGCGCGTCGGTGTCGCCGAGCGGCGCGGCAGCGGCGCCGGGCGCATAGGCGTTGGCGACCAGCAGGGCTGCCGCGACGAGAAGGACCTTGAAAACGTAGTTCATGATGGCGCTCCTGCGCATGGACGAATGGGTGGACGGGTCAGATTCCGTAGCTGCGCGGATAGGCGATGCCGGGGTTGCCCTGCATGTCGCCGGCGAGGCGCGGCAGGTCCAGGTGGTCGACGCGCACGCGCTTTTTGCGCCTGAGCCAGCGCGCATACACTTCCCAGACGGGCTCGCCTTCGACCGGCGCCGCCACCGCGGCCCAGCCGGCGAACTTGTACTTGCGCTTCGGATCGACCGGTTTGCCGCCGATGCGCAGCTCGCGGATGTAGTTCGGGTAGCCTGCGGCCGGGTCCATGACGTACTGGACGTTGCCCACGCGCACCATGTCGCCGCCCTGCACGTAGTAGGGATCCTTGTTGTACAGGTTGTCGGCGACCTGCTCCATGATGCTCTTGACCTGCGCGCCCGTGTAGTGCGTCACGGTCACCTGCGGATAGGTGATCGCGGTCTGCGCCATGACATCCTCGAACGTGATGGTTTCGCCCGGCAGCTTGCACGGGCCCCAGCGAAAGCCCGGCGAGAACGCCGCCTCGCAGTCCTTCTCCTCCATCAGCGCCTGCATCAGCAGCTGGTCCAGGGGCCCGTTGAAGTTGCCGCGCCGGTACAGCAGGCTCTCGGTGACCGCGAGCGGCTCGGCGAGCTTGGCTGCGTAGGGCGCGCGCACCTTTTCGATATAGGCGGCCATCTCGGGGTCGGCGGCGATGAGGCTCGAGAGCACCGGCAGGTAGTGCAGGCGGTAGCCGTTCAGGCGGCCCTTGCCGACGTCGAGGTCGAAGCGCGCCAGCACTTTGCCGTTGGTGGAGGTGTTGATGATCACGGTGCCGTCGACCTCGTAGGGCCGCGGACCCATCATGTCGTGGGTGTGCCCGCCGAGGATGATGTCGATACCTTTCACCTGTCGGGCGAGCTTGATGTCGACGTCGGCGCCGTTGTGCGACAGCAAGACGACGCAGTCGGCGTGGTGCTTCTGCCGGCACTCGTCGACCATCTTCTGCAGGTGCGGCGCGTGGATGCCGAAGGCCCAGTTCGGAATCAGGTACCTGGGGTTGGCGATCGGGGTGTAGGGAAAGGACTGGCCGATGATCGCGATTGCGCGACCGCCGATTTCGCGCATCACGTAGGGCGCAAACACCGGGTCGCCCCAGGGTTTGCTGAAGACGTTCTGCGACAGGAACGGAAAGCGCAACTCGTGCTTGACGATTTGCTCGACGCGCTTTTCGCCGTAGGTGAAGTCCCAGTGTCCGACCATGGCGTCGACCCCGAGCAGGTTCTGCGCGCCCACCATGTCTGCGCCCTGGGTCCACAGCGCGGTCCCCGACCCCTGCCAGGTGTCGCCGCCGTCGAGCAGCAGCACCTTGCCGGGCCGCTCGGCGCGGTAGCGCTTGACCAGTGCAGCGATGTGGGCGAAGCCGCCGACGCGGCCGTAGCGCTGCGCGAGCTCAGGGAAAGCCAGGCAGTCCACCGCGTAGGCCTGGGCGCTGCCAGGGGCGGCGCCGTAGTAGCGCGCGGCGTGGAGTCCGGTAAGATGCGGGGGGCGCCCGCGCGCTTCGCCGACGCCGATGTTGGTGTCGGGTTCGCGCCACCACACGGGGTTCAATTGCGCGTGCGTGTCGGTGAAGTGCAGCAGCGTCACGTTGCCGTAGTCGGGAACCTGGTAGGGGTCTCCGGGCGTGGCGCTCGCCGCAAGCAGGCGTGCGGCGGGGAATCCGGCCGCACTCGCCATGGCGAGAGTGCGCAGGAAGTCGCGGCGGGACGGTATCATAGTGGTGGGGCGTGGATCGCGCTGGAGTTGGCTTACCTATAAAGACGGGCGAGCACCCCATAGTATTCCCGCCGCCCAAAAAAGAAGGCGATGCTGCGCTGCAGCGGGAATATCCGGGCCGTGGGCAGCGTCTAACTAAAAAACTAGAAAAATATTTACCGCGAGGAGGAAGAAGGATGGATGTTCGCAACTCGGACTCGGAGCTGGCGCAGTTGCTGGCCGCGGAGCACCGCAGCCTGTACCGCATGGCCTATAGCTGGTGCTGCGATGCCTCGCTCGCCGCCGATCTGTCGCAGGAAGCGATGCTCCGGGCGCTCAGCCGGCTCGGTCAGCTCAAGGAGCCGGAGAAGTTCCGGGCCTGGCTGTACGCGATACTGCATAACTGTTTCCTCAGCCATCTGCGCGGGCGGCGGCCCAACGAGCCGTTGGAGGAGATCGTGTTGGCGCACCACGAACTGATCGAGTGCATCGAATCCACCGAGAGCACGAGCGAGCGCAACGAGATCGTCCGCCAGGTGCGTGAGGCGATCTGCCAGCTGCCGCTCGGGCAACGCCAGGTGATCACGCTGGTGGACCTGAACGGCAGCAGCTACGCCGAGGTTGCCGAGATACTCGAGGTCCCGATCGGCACCGTGATGAGCCGCCTGTACCGGGCGCGCCAGACGCTGCGCACGCTGCTCGAGGCGCACGCGACGGACGAGCGGCCGCAGCCGCGGCTGCGTCTGGTCGCGCAAGAAAGTTGAAAGGAGAGTTGAAGCATGTCCTCCTCCACGCACGACGAGTTTCGCGCAAACGCCTACATCGACGGCGAGCTCGATTCCTATGAACGCGCCGAACTGCTCGAGGAGCTGGTGCGCAACCCGGTGCGCAGCCGGGAAGTGGCCGAGCTCGCCGAGTTGAAGGAGCTGGTGCGCCTGGCCTTCGAGCAGCCGCCCGGCGCACCGGGTCGGCCGGCTGCCGCGCGGCGCAGTGCCGGCCGCCCCGTCCTGCGGCGCGCGCTCGGCGCGGCCCTGGCGCTGATGCTGTTTGCGGCGGCATTCGGCGGCGGCTGGCTGGCGCGCGGCGACGGCGGCTGGCGGGTGCGCGGCGATGGCGAATCGCTCGGGCCATACCTCGCAACGCTGGGCGGGGTGCAGCTCGGAGCGCATGCTTCCGCCCCCGGCGTGCTGCTGCACCTGGCGTCGTTCCAGGGCCGGGACGTGAACACTACTCTGGACCGGGCGCGCGAACTGCTCGAGCGCTACCGCGGCAGCGGGCTCAAGGTGGAGGTCGTCGTCAACGGTATGGCGCTGCAGTTCCTGCGCACTGACTTCTTCCCCTACAGTGACGCGTTTGCGCAGCTCATGCGGCGCTACCCCAATCTGCGCGTGGTTGCCTGTGGCGCCACGCTGCAGGCGATGGGCGAGCGGGGGCAGTCGCTGACGCTGCTCAAAGGGGTGGACATCGCGCACTCGGCGGTGCAGGAGGTCGTCAAGCGCCTGAACGAGGGCTGGGTTTACGTCGAAGCCTAACGCGCCGAGGGAATAAAACAGCACCCTGCCGAATCTTTATATTGTGATGGCGTGCGGCCCGGGCTGGTAGCCCTGCCACGCGAAAACACAGAGCGTCATCGCAGCCCCTAACAGGAACACTAAAGGAGAGGAGAGACACCAACATGGATCCGCGCCGCAGACATCTGCTGAAAGGTGCCGCTTCGCTCGGCACGCTGGGCCTCGCGCTGGGAGCGGGCCTGCTGCCCGAGACCGCGCTCGCCGAGTGGCCCACCGAGGCGTTCAGCGCACACGACCAGAAAGAGGCCATCAAACTCGCCGAGGGCGGCGAAGCCATCGAAATGGGGCACGTCACGATCACCGCCCCGGACATCGCCGAGAACGGCGCTGTGGTGCCGGTGAGCATCGAGTCCGACCTGCCCAACGTGGTCAAGATCAGCCTGTTCGCCGAGAAGAACCCGTTCCCGCTCAATTCCGAGTTCGAGCTCGGCGAAGGGGTGCTGCCCTACGTTTCGACGCGTGTTCGCCTGGCCGAGACGCAGCACGTCATGGGAGTGGCGAAGACCGCCGACGGCAAGCTCTACGGCGGCAAGGCCCTGATCAAGGTCACAATCGGCGGCTGCGGCGGATAAGGAGAACGACATGGCACGCAAGAAAGACACAATCCGGATGCGGGCTCGCACGAGCGGCGGGGCGACCGAGATCCTGGCATTGATCCACTACAAGATTGTCTCCGGGCTGGTGCGCAACAAGGAAACCAAGCAGTTCGAGCTCAAGAAGCCGCAGCGCTTCGTCAAGACCGTTACCGTGTCGCTGAACGACAAGGCGGTCTTCACGGGTAACCTCAGCATCGGCTCGTCGGACGATCCGTTTCTGGGCCTCAAGGTGAAGGGCGGCAAGGACGGCGACATGGTCAAGGTCCACTGGGAGGACAACCAGGGCGACTGGGACGAGATCAGCCAGCCGATCAAGGCCTAGTGCGATGACACGTTAGTTGCGAAACGACGTGGCAAGAAACCGAGATCCCTGGCGCACACCCCTGTAGGAGCGAGCAAGCTCGCTCCTGCGCTCACACGGCAGGCACGCTGACCATATTCAGCCAGCGGGCCGCTTCGAGTCGTCTTCCATCTCGGTTAACCGGGTGGCAAGGATCGCGAACAGCACCGCCATCAATCCGGTGACGAATATCCCGTCGAAAGTCCCTGACCCTCCGATAGACGCGATCGGGGTGCCCAGACTCTGAATCCTGCCGAGGTTGAGCAGATCCGCGCCGATCAGCGTGCCCAGGCTGCCGCTGATATACGCGAGCGGCGCTACCTGTCGGCGCGACAAAATCAACGCGACCGCTGCCGCTGCCAATGGCGGAATGAAAACCGGGATCGCGATTCCCATCCCTGGGACTTCATGCGCAAGCTCGTGGCAGACGGCGGCGACGATTGCAATCCCCAGGATTCCTCGCCCCCACAGCCGGTTCTTGATCAGCAAATAAAGGGAGGTCAGTACGGGAACGATGGCGCCGCCCACGTTGACCGCCAGTATCGTCCCCGGCCAGTCGCGCACCACCGGCAGGACATAGCGAATTCCGAAATAAATGATTTCCTGCTCGCTGACGACCCGCACCTGAGGAAAGCGCATGATTGGAATATTGATATAGCTGCCCGCGAGCGAAAGGAACAGCACCGCAAACACGTACTTGGGGGCGATCCCCATCTTGACGTGGGCGTAGTTCAGAATGTCCAGCAGGACCATGATGAGCAGCAAAAACAGCACTCCGGCCAGAATCAGGAACAATGAAAGCGTGATGGGAAAGTAGGAAATCATTGGCGCTCGCGTGGACGAGTCATAGGCGGACGATGTCGAATCTGGGCCAGCAGAAATTGCAGGCCGATGTTTATTGTAGGCTCACAGCAGTGGCGGTGCCAGGCGCGTACGCGAGCAGCGCTGCACGGGCGCCGCAGCGGTCCGCCGGATCGGGCGTAAGCGCGCTTACGCATCCGCTTCCGGCGCCAGCGCGACCTTGAGCGTGGTGCCCCGTTGCGCAGCGCTTTCGATCGTCAGCGTCGCACCGATCAATTGCGCCTGCTCGCGCAGTCCCGCGAGGCCGTAATGCCCCGGATGAGCGGCCTGCGCGTCGAATCCGACGCCATCGTCGGCGATCGTCAGCGTCAAGCCCTGGCCGTTGCCCGGCGCACGCAAGGACACCGTCACCTGCGTCGCCCCGGCATGCTGTTGGACGTTGCGCAGCGCTTCTTCTGCAATCCGGAACAAAGTCTCCGCCCGCTCATCGGCCAACGCGCCTGCTTGCGCGTCGCTCGTGTACTGCACCGCAATGCCGGTACGCTCGACGAACATCTTGACGAAATCGCCCAGCGCCCCGGCCAGTCCAATATCACGCACCGAGTTGAAACGCAACTGAGCAATCGCCGCGCGGGCTTCCTTCAGGCCCTGGTGTGCGGTCTCCTCGGCGCGCGCCAGTTCCGCCGCCATGGCCCCGGGGTCGGCGGTGAACAGCTTTCTCAAAATGCGAATTTCGGCGAGCATCGCCATCATCGAGTGCGCCAGCGTGTCGTGCAGGTCGCGCGCGAGTCTCAGGCGCTCGCGCGTCACGGCGGCATAGCGTGCCTGCTCTGCCAGGCGCTCGATCTGGCGCGCGCGCGCCGCCACGCGCTGATCCAGCTCGGCGTTCAAGGCCAGCAGTTCGCCCTGTTCGCGCTGCAGCGCGCTCAGCAGTCGGTCCAGGGCCAGCCCCAGCCGCGCCGCTTCATGGTCGCCGGAAGGCACGGCGATCCTGTCCGCGGTCCCGGCGAGGATGGCATCGGCCGAATGCGCGATGGCATCCAGGTCGCGCGTGACGCGGCGTGCCAGCAGCACACCGAGCAGCGCGGCGAGCAGCCCCAGGCCGAGCAGGACGGCGGTGATCTGCGTCTGCAGAATTCTGCCGGGTGCGACCGCGTCCCGGTAGGGCTGGAACACCACCACGCGCCAGCCCAGGGCGTGCAGCGCGTCGGACGCGCGCGGCGCTGCGCGCGCGAGCAGATAGCGCTCGCCGTCGCCCAACTCGACAACATGCGCGGACAGCGCGATGTCCGCGCCGCGCACGCTGACCGCGCCGCGGTTGGATTGCAGGATTCCTGACAAGCGCTTGTCAGGAATACCCGCGGCGCCGAGCAGCACACGTCCATGCCGATCCAGCACGAGCGCTTCGCTTCCGTTCCCCTCCCGCAGCTTGCGGCCAAGATCGCCGGCAGTCTCCAGTAGCCAATCCTTGCTCAGACGAATTCCGATTACTCCGATCGCCTTTCCCTGGACGTTCGTCACCGGGGCGGCCAAATCCACGAAGGATTCCATCGCAGCGTCGTTTAGGCCAGGCGATGCGTGCGCCGCCATCGGCGCCACGCGCACCGTGCCGGCTGGTGCGCCCTCCAGGCCGAGCGCAAACCAGGAGCGCTTGGCAACGCTGACGTCTCCAGTTGCGCCGTCGGTGCTCGCCAGAATCTTGCCCTGCGCGTTGGCCACGACGACGCGTTCGAACCCGGGGGAAGAATGTCGCAGATTGTCGAGTAGCCTGCGAACGGCCGCCTGGTTTTCGTCCTGCAGTTCGGTGGCCAGCATCGCCGCCAATGCACGCGCCGATTGCAGTTCACGTGCGAAATTCAGGTTCAGTTCGTCGACGATCTCGCCGGCCGCCCGGTCCAGGTGTCGACCGCGCATATGGAGCATGTCGGTGCGCACGATGTCATCGACCCAGCCGCTGGCGACCAGCACGAGACCGATGGATAATGCAAACACCAGCCAGCCGACGGCGGAGACAAGGCTGCGGCGGGGATCGAGATAGCGCGCCAGCGGATGCATCGACGGAGTTGCCAAAATGTTTGTACATTGTCGCAGGTGACGAAAGTAACATCAAACTGATGACCTGTGGCCCTCGCAATCGGACAACACATTCGGTAACTTGCCGCCTTGGCGCTTACTTCTGGTCATATGCACGCACGTTGTCGGCACAGGGATTTATCGAAGTGGACGAACTGATTCGACTGGTCGCGCGCGAGGCCGGGATATCTTTGGACCAGGCCGGGCGCGCCGTCTCCGCCGTGCTGGGGTTCCTGACTGCGCGGCTGCCTTCACCGGTGGTCGGGCGTATCCGCGAGCAACTCGATGCGATGCAAAGCCCGCGCGGAACGGACACAGGTGACGGGAGCGTCCGGTGACCGCGGCGTCGCCGGCCGACGCTCGCCGCATCCGGGTGCTAATCGCCGATGACCAGGCCCTCATACGCCGCGGAATGAGCTTGATACTGTCGTTGGAATCCGACATAGAAGTGGTCGGAGAGGCGGCCGACGGCGTGGAAGCGGTCGAGATGGCGCAAGGCCTGCGGCCGGATGTGGTGTTGATGGATCTGCACATGCCGCGCAAAGGCGGCGTGGCGGCCACGCGCGAAATCACGCTGTCGCTGCCCGATACGCAGGTGCTGGTGTTGACTACGGTGGACGCGGAAGAGACGGTGTTCGAGGCGGTCCGTGCGGGCGCGCATGCCTACCTGCTCAAAGATGCGAGCGAAAATGAACTGCTCGAAACCGTGCGCGCAGTGCATCGCGGCGAGTCCTGTCTGACGCCGCAGATCGCGCGCAAGATGATGGATCAGTTTCGGCGCCTCGCTGGTCGTCTGGACGCGGCTTCCGGGCTTGGCGCGGCGACCACCCCTGCAGCGCCGGTCGAGGCCGAGGCTGCCCGCCAGGCCACGGCCGGGGCGTCCTTGACCGAGACGCTGAACGACAAGGAGGAGAAGATACTCGGCCTCATAGCCGACGGCAGGAGCAACAAGCAGATCGCGATCGCCATGTTCCTGGCTGAGGGCACGGTAAAGAACTACGTGAGCCGCATCATGGAGAAACTCCACGCCAATACGCGCACCGAGCTGGCTGTGATGTCGGTGCGCCAGCGGCGCGCCGATTGAGGGAACGGCATCCCGCAGCGCACGCCGGCACGGCGCGACGGTGACTTTAGTCACTGCCAGATCGTGACGTCCTGCAGTTGCGGATCGTGACCTTCAGCAGCTTACAGGCCGCCAACAGGGGGCTAGAGTCCACGCCATGGCCGCGCGGATGAAGGCAACAGCGCGGAAACGGCGCGAGATAGGCACGCCGCGCGGGCTGAATACACTTTACGCCTTGGCAGGTTTGGTAAATTCGCATCAACGAAAAGATAGGAGAAGACATGAAACGGTTGGCTCTCGCACTTTCTGTTGTTTTGGGTCTGGCACTGCCCGGACTCGGTTTCGCCAAAGACATTGTCATTGGCTTCACCTCCTCGGAGACGGGGAAGCTCAATACGGATTCAAAGCTCCAATTTCAGGGCATTGAACTGTGGAAGGACCAGGTCAACGCCGCCGGCGGAATCAAGGTCGGCCATCACAAAGATAAAGTGAAACTGGTTTATTACGACGACCAGTCGCAGCCCAATCGGGTGCAGCAGCTCTATGCGCGACTGATCAACTCGGACAAGGCGGATTTTCTGTTCAGCCCGTATTCCTCAGGCCTTACGGCGACGGCAGCGATCATCTCCGAGCAGTATGGCAAGGTCATGGTCACCACCGGTGCGGCCGAAGGCAAGACCTATACCCTGGGGAACAAGCACCTGTTCCAGGTCTACACGCCGGCAAATCTCTATTTGGCCAGCGCTCTGGACGCGATCAAGGCCAAAGACCCCGGCGCGAAGATTGCCCTCATTTACGAGAACAGCGGTTTCGCCAAGGCTGTGGCTGCCGGAGCGAAAGCCTATGCCCAGAAGCTCGGTCTGAACGTGGTGATCGACGAAGCCTATGACTCCTCGACCACGGATTTCAGCCCGATTCTCAACAAAGTCGTCACGTCCGGTGCGACCGTATTGCTCGGCGGCGGTCACTTTGCCGATGGCAGCACGCTTGCGCGGCAATTGTATGAGCACAAGTTGCATTTGAAGATGATTTCGCTGTTGGTGGCGCCCGACGCGCCGAAGTTTGCCGAATTGGGGGATGCGGCACAGGGCGTAACGGTGCCGTCACAATGGGAGACGGAGGCAGCCTATAAGCCGGACTTCGGTCCCACGGCGCAGCAATTTACCAAGGACTTCGAGAAGAAAACCCATCAGACGCCGGGCTATCACGCCGCCGGCGGCTATGCCGCGGGCCTGCTGCTGCAGCATGCCATCGAACAGGCTGGCAGCCTGAATACGGATAAGGTAGCCGCGGCATTGAACAAGATGAATACGACCATTTTCTACGGTCACGTCCAGTTCGCCACCGCTCCCGAGAATCACGGGCTGCAGATCGGCCATTCGATGGTTCTGGCGCAATGGCAGAAGGGCGCAAACGGAAAATTGGTCAAGCAGATCGTTTGGCCGACTGCGGCCAGCACCGTTCCGTTAGAATATCCCATAAGCAAGTAATCCAGCCGGCAGCGCGCGCCCAAAACAAGCGGCGCGCGGGCTGTCGGGTGTGTGTCACGGGGGGAGGCTGGTCGGCATGCTGGGTGTCGTTGCGTCTGTCATCAACGGCCTTTTGCTGGGGGCAGTTTACGGGTTGGCGGCGATCGGCTTGACGCTTATTTTCGGCGTCATGAAGATCATCAATCTCGCCCACGGCGCCATGATCGCCCTGGGCATGTTCGCTCTGTACTTTCTGGTCTCCACTGCGGGGGTCTCCGCTTACCTCAGCCTGCCGCTGGTGCTGGTGGGCGGTTTCGTGATCGGCGTCGCGATTTACTGGTCGGCGGTACACCGGGTAATCGACCGCGCGGAACTCATGAGTCTGCTCGCGACGTTCGCAGTGAACATGATCGTAGTGGGTCTGGGTACCGCGGTGTGGAGCACTAGCCCATTCAACGTGCAGATCACGGTGCCCGGCGTCAGCCTCGGCCTTTACACCATAACCGGCACATCCATCGTGGCCGCAGTGCTGGCGATACTGTTTTCGCTTGCGCTCTACCTGTTCATGTACTACACGCGGCTGGGCAAGGCAATCCGCGCAGTGGCGAGCAATCGCCAGGCGGCCGAACTGATGGGCATTCCATCGTACCGCGTGTTGTCCATTGCATTCGGTCTCGGCATCGCCATCGCCGGCGTCGCCGGCGCGCTGATTGCCACGATGTACCCGTTCACCATCCTGTCAGGCAGCGGCTACGAGTTGAAAAGCTTCGTCGCGACGGTGCTCGGCGGGCTCGGCAACCCGGCCGGCGCGCTGCTCGGCGGCTTGCTGCTGGGCTTGATCCAGGGCGCCGTCAGTCCGTTCGTGGACGTCAGTTGGACCCCCGTCATCGAGTTCAGCCTGTTCGTGATTATTCTGATTGCGTTTCCCATGGGCTTATTCCGCGTCGGGAAGGGGCGCTGATGCTGAGGCGGCCTTTTTTCTGGCTGATGCTGGCCATCGTCGCGGTGTTTGTCGTGATGCCGATGCTGGGGGGTGTCGATACGCGCGAGAGCTTTCTGCTCGCCGCCGTCTACATGATCCTCGCGCTCAACCTGAACCTCATGATCGGCTATACCGGCTATGTGAATTTCGGCAGCATCGTCTTTTTCGGTTTTGGCGGCACTCTCGGCATTTACGCCGTGACCGTTTGGCACTGGCCGCTGTGGGCGGCGGCGGTCGGCGCGGCGGCGGTAGTGAGCCTGCTGGCCTTGTTGCTGGGACTCGGCATCCTGCGCCTGCGCGGCGCGTACTTCGCGCTCGCCACCATCGGCGTGGTCGAGGCGATCAAGGCCTTTGTGTCGAACTTCGAACCTTTCGGCGGTTCCACCGGCATGTACCTCTCATTCGTTTCCTACAAGCCGCTCGGCGGCGCGCGCGAGGCCCTGTGGATCGTCTATTTCGCCATAATTGCGTTACTTGCCGCCTCGCTTTTGCTCAGCTACGCGATCAAGCGTTCCCGCTTCGGCCTGGGATTGTTCGCGATTCGCGAGGACGAAGACGCCGCCATGGTCCTCGGTGTCAAGGCGCCACTGTATAAAGCGATCGTTTACAGCGTTTCGGCCATCCTGCCCGCCATGGCCGGGGTGCTGTTCTTCTTCAAGAGCGGCGTTGTCGAGCCGAGTCAGGCATTCGATCTCACCCTGTCCATCGAGGCCATCGTCATGCTCATGCTCGGCGGACAGGGCACGGTGATAGGCGCGGCGCTCGGCGGCTTCGTCTACGAACAGTTCCGCGGTTATCTGCTGACTTCGGCTACGTTCTCGAGTTTCCACCTCGTAATTGCCGGCGCGTTGCTGCTGGTCATCGTGTTGTTCGCGCCCGGCGGCTTGATCGGCTGGGTGCACGAGCGCTGGCCCGGTACGCGGAAGGTCCTCGAATGAGTAGCTTGATCACGGTGACCGGCGTCAGCAAGCGCTTCAGCGGCGTTCAGGCCGTCAGCAACGTCAGCTTCGACATGGCAGACGGCGAGATCCTCGGGCTCATCGGCCCCAACGGCGCCGGCAAGACCACGTTGTTCAATCTGCTCGGCGGCGTGATCCGGCCGGACGAGGGACGGATTGAACTGCTGGGCGAAGACATCACCGGTATGGCACCTTACCTTGTGGTGGATCGCGGGCTCGCCCGCACGCATCAGATCGTCAAGCCGCTCAACGAAATGACGGTGCTGAACAACGTCATCGTCGGCGCCTGCTTCGGTCGCGACAAACTGTCGCTGCGGCAGGCCGAGGCACGGGCGCCTGAGATCCTGGAAATGACAGGCTTGACCGACCGAGCCGACGTTTTGGGCCGCCATCTCACCATCGCCGGCAAGAAGCGGCTGGAACTTGCACGTGCGTTGGCCGGCAATCCGCGCCTGCTGCTGCTCGACGAGGTGCTGGCCGGACTCAACCCCACCGAGGTGTCCGGCATGATGGAGATGATCCGCATGGTGCGCCGGGAGCGCGGCATCGGCATCCTCATCATCGAGCACCTCATGCAGGCGGTAATGAGCCTCTCGGACCGGATCGTCGTGCTGAATTTCGGCGAGTTGCTGGCAAAGGGCACACCGGAGGCGATTGCCAAGCATCCGCAGGTGGTGGAAGCCTATCTCGGCGACCCGGACATGGCCGCAAAATTGATGGCGCAACAATGAGCGAGGTAGTGCTCAAAATGGAGAACCTCGAAGCCGGCTACGGCGAGGTCCAGGTGCTATGGGGCGTGTCGATCGAGATCCGCGCGGGCAAGCTGACCACCGTGGTCGGCGCCAACGGCGCCGGCAAGACCACGACCCTGCGCGCCATCAGCGGGCTGTTGCGTCCCAGCAAAGGCCGGCTGATATTCAAGGGCGAGGACGTAACCCGCCTGCGCGCCAACAAGAAAGCGGGGCGCGGCTTGGTGCTGGTGCCGGAGGGCCGTCAGTTGTTCGGCGACATGACCGTGCTGGAAAACCTCGAAATGGGCGCTTATAGCGAACGTGCCCGCCAAAACCAAAGCCGTAATTTTGACCGCGTGTGCGCTTATTTTCCCCGCATTCGCGAGCGCCTGAATCAGAAAGCCGGCACCCTCTCCGGCGGCGAGCAGCAGATGGTTGCCCTGGGCCGGGGCCTCATGGCCGAGCCCAGCGTGCTGATGATCGACGAAATGTCCTTGGGTCTTTCTCCGGTACTGGCGCAGCAGCTCTTCCGCACGCTGAAGGAGTTGCGCGACGACGGTGTCACCGTGCTTCTCGTGGAGCAGAACGTGCACCTCGCCCTCGCTCTCGCCGACTATGCTTACGTTTTTGCCGAAGGCAAGGTCCACCTGGAAGGCCCGGCGCGGGAGATCGCGAATAACGACGAAATTCGCAAAGCGTATCTGGGACTGTAGCGGACGCTCATCCGAATAGGTGGCTGCGCGGCCCGCAATTTTCGATCGTCCGATATCCAGCGCCCACTCTCGGCGCCGCAGCTTGCGCTCACCCCCTGTCGCCGAAGGCCGCGCTTCGCGACGGTGACTTTGGTCACCTGCAAATCGTGACCTCCCGCAATCCCAGATCGTGACCTTCGGCAGCTTGTGTTTGGCCGGCGGACGGCTAAAGTACAACTTTCGGACGCAGCGTCGACTACGGTCCCGAAATGCTCGAGTTGGCTAGAGCACATCAAGCGCGCGCGAGGCGAAGCCCCGAATTCGGCGCGCGCGCGATCACCCACCTCTTTATCCGAAGGAATCCGCCATGAACATTGGACTCAAACCCATTGCGCTGGCATTGCTGCTGGCAACAACCTTTCCCGCTGGCGTGGCGAACGCAAAAGCGCCGGAGGCGACCGGCGCCCAGCCCGCGCCGGCACCAGCAGTCAAGGTGAGCAATTCCGCCGCGCCGTCCACCAGCCAGGAGCCGCAGCGCGATGTCACCGACGTTGCTGCAGTCGAATCCTGGGCGCACAAGGACTACCAGGAGACCGGCCATGAATTCAAAGCCGCTGCCCATGGACTGGAAAGCGCCGCGAGCTGGGTCGGCGGGGAGGCGAAGGCGGGCGCGTTGACGACAGTGGCCGGTATGCGGGCGCTGCGCGCAAGGCTGATATCCGGCGCCGTCAACGCGCGCGACGAGGTCGATAAGGGATTCGCGGCACTGGACAGCGGCATCGGTGAACTGAACGGGAATGCCGGCGGCACGAAGCAAGCACCACCCGAGAAAGCCCCTTCCTGACGCGCTTTACGGTAATTGCCCTGGATTTCCCGCGCGCGCGGGATACGGCGCCATGCCGGCATGCGCGACTCAGCTCAGCGACCGGCAGGACCGCCTCCAATACGCTTGAGTTTGGTCAATAGACAGGAAGCGTACCCGCTATAAAGTGAAGTGCATCGGATTGCCGGAGAAAACAGTGCGGGAAAGCCATCATGTCTTCGAGCGCCTGATCGCGCAGTGCGAGACCAGGGAGGCCGTTTCGGTTGCGGTGGCCTTCCCCTGCGACGAGGTATCGCTCACCGGGGCGGTAGAGGCGGCGAGGGACCGCCTGATCGTCCCGGTGCTGGTCGGCCCGCGCGCGCAAGTTCTCGCTACCGCCAGCGCGTACGGGCTCGACGTCTCGCCCTACCGCATCGTCGACGTCGAAGACGACGCGGACGCGGCCGCTCGTGCCGTGGCATTGTGCCGCAAGGCCGAGTGCGCAGGGCTGATGAAGGGCAGCCTGCACACCGACGTGCTCATGCATGAAGTGATGAAGCCGGGCGTGGGCCTGCGCGGACAGCGCCGCATGAGCCACGTCTTCGTCATGGACGTGCCGGACTATCCGAAGACCCTGCTGATCACCGATGCGGCGATCAATATCTATCCCACGCTCGAAGACAAAGTCGATATCGTGCAGAATGCGATCGACCTCGCGCACGTGCTCGGCATTGCACAGCCCAAGGTCGCGATCCTGTCCGCCGTGGAGACGGTGACGCCGAAGATCGCTTCGACCATCGATGCGGCGGCGCTGTGCAAAATGGCCGACCGCGGCCAGATTCAGGGCGGCATTCTGGACGGCCCGCTCGCCTTCGACAACGCCGTGAGCATGAAAGCGGCCGCGATCAAGCACATCGTCTCCCCCGTGGCCGGCCAGGCCGACATTCTGGTCGTCCCCGACCTCGAGGCGGGCAATATGCTCGCCAAGCAGCTCGAGTATCTCGCCGAGGCGGAGGCCGCAGGGGTCGTGCTCGGTGCGCGCGTGCCTATCGTGCTCACCAGCCGCGCGGACAGCGCCAAGGCACGGCTCGCCTCTTGCGCCGTCATGGCGATGGTGGCGCACGCGCAGCGGACCGCGAAGTCCGGCGGCCTTGTGAAATCGGGCGGTCGGGCGAAGGGCGGCGCCGCGTCCACCCGCGACAAGGGATGAGCATGACGCAGACGATCGCAGTGCTCAATGCCGGTTCCTCGAGCGTCAAATTCGCCTTGTTCGGCGCCGGCGCGGGGCCGGATCTGGAGCGCATCGCGGCAGGCGCGATCGACGGCATCGGCACCGCGCCGCATTTCCGCGCGCAGGATGCACAGGGCGCGACGCTCGCCGAGCGGCGCTGGGCGCAAGACGCAGGCCCGTCGTACGAGGCACTGCTCAATCATCTGATGACGTGGATCGAAAGCCATCTCGAGGGGAGTGCGCTGTGGGCGGCCGGGCATCGCGTCGTGTTCGGCGGCGAGGCGCACAGAATGCCGGTCCGGATCGGGACGCCGGTGTTGCGCCAGCTCGAGGCCCTGGTGCCGATGATGCCCCTGCATCTTCCGCACAATCTCGCGCCGATCAGGCATCTGCTCGATGCCTATCCGAAGCTTCCCCAGGTGGCCTGCTTCGATACGGGCTTTCACCAGACGGTGCCGCGCGTGGCGCGCCTGTTCGCGCTGCCGCGGGCGCTCACCGAATCGGGCCTCGTGCGCTACGGTTTTCACGGCCTGTCGTACGAGTACATCAGCGGCTGCTTGCCGCATTACGACGCACGCGCCGCGCAGGGCCGCACCATCGTCGCCCATCTGGGCAACGGCGCGAGCCTGTGCGCCATGCGCGGCGGCCGCAGCGTGGAGACGACGATGGGCGTCAGCGCGCTCGACGGCCTGATGATGGGCACGCGCCCGGGGTCGATCGACCCCGGTGTGCTGCTCTATCTGATGGCGGAGCGGGGCATGGATCAGCGGCGTCTCGAAACGCTGCTGTATCACGAGTGCGGGCTGCTGGGGGTGTCCGGCGTCAGCAGCGACATGCGCGAGCTGCTGGCGTCGAGCGACAGCGCCGCGGCGGAGGCGGTGGAACTGTTCTGTTATCGCGTGGTCTGTTTGATAGGAAGCCTCGCCGCGGCGCTAGGCGGCGTCGATGCGCTGGTGTTCACCGGCGGCATCGGCGAGCATGCGGCCGAGGTGCGCGAGCGCGTATGCAATGCTCTCGCTTGGCTGGGCGTCGCGCTGGACCCGGCGGCGAACGCCGCCCACGGACCGCGCATCAGCACGCGGGACAGTGCCGTTTCCGCATGGGTCATTCCCACCGACGAGGACTGGATGATCGCGCAGCACACTCGCGCGGTCGTCGCATCCGCTGAAACCGCCGCGAGCGGCGGAACCGAATCGCGAAACCGGAGCCGGTGATGAAGAAAAACGAAAAGAAGAGCGTGCGCAAGATCGACGAACACAGTGTCCCCTTGTTCTGGCCGCTGGCCGCCGCCTTTGCGATGGAAGAGGCGGAATTGGCGCTATTCCAGAAGAACCTGAAATTCGTCGCCGAGGCGGAGAAGCTGGACTACGAGCTCAAGCCGCAGTTTGCGAGCGCGAACAGCGTGATGCTCGAGCTGCATACGCTGCGGCTGCGCGAGTTCGGAGACGCGAAGTCGGGCGCAGTCCCGACCCTGGTCGACGCGCCCTACGCGGGACACACCGCCACCATCGCGGACTACCACAAGGGCCAGAGCCTGGTCGAGACGCTGCTCGCCAACGGCCACCGGCGCGTGCTGGTCACCGACTGGAAGAGCGCCGGTCCCGAGATGAAGGACTACGACATCGACAACTATCTCGCCGAAATCAACGTCTGCGTCGACGATCTGGGCGCGCGCGTGAACCTCATCGGGCTGTGCCAGGGCGGGTGGATGTCGGCCATGTACGCCGCGCGCTATCCCGACAAGGTGGCGACCCTGGTGCTCGCAGGTTCGCCTATCGACACCCATGCCGGCAACGGTCCGCTCAAGCAGATGGTGGACGGGATGCCGGCCAGCTTCTACGAGGAGCTGGTGCAGTCGGGCGGCGGCCTGATGCGCGGACGCCTGATGCTCGAGGGCTGGAAGAGCATGCATCCCGAGGCGCAGTACGTCGACAAGTACTTGCGCTTGTACGAACACATTGACGATCCGGATTACCTGAGCAAGACGGAGGCCTTCGAGCGCTGGTACGAAAACCCGATCGACCTGCCCGGGCGCTGGTACCTGCAGGCCATCCACCAGTTGTTCATGGAGAATCGCCTGGCGAAGGGGGAATTCGTAGGCCTGGGCCGGCGCCTCTCGCTGGCCGATATCCGCTGCCCGGTCTATCTGCTCGCCGGCGATGCGGACGACATCACGCCGAGGGAGCAGGTGTTCGCCGCTGAGCATCTCGTCGGCACGCCCAAAGCCAGGATCGCGAAGGCGCTCGCTCCCGGCGGACATATCGGCTTGTTCATGGGGGCAAAGACCCTGCGCGAGAACTGGACCGAGATCGCGCGCTGGATCGTGCGGGAGGAAAAATCGTGAATCGATCGGAAAATGTGGTGTTTCTGCTCGACTGCGACAACACGCTGCTCGACAACGATCGCGTGATCGACGATCTGCGCGCGCAGCTTGCCAGCGAGTTCGGCACCGAGAGTCGCGATCGCTACTGGCAGATCTTCGAAGCGCTGCGCGCCGAGCTGGGTTACTCCGACTATCTCGGCGCATTGCAGCGCTATCGGCTCGTCTTGATGCATGATCCGCGCCTTCTGCAGATGTCAGGCTATCTTGTGGACTACCCGTTTGCCGACCGGTTGTATCCGAACGCGCTGCGCGCGATCGAACACCTCAGGCGCTGGGGCCCGACGGTGATCCTGTCCGACGGCGACGCGGTGTTCCAGCCGCGCAAGGTCCAGCGTTCCGGACTGTGGCAAGCCGTCGAAGGCCGGGTGCTGATCTATATTCACAAGGAACAAATGCTGGCGGATCTGGTGCAGCGTTACCCGGCGCGCCATTACGTCATGGTCGACGACAAATTGCGGATTCTCGCGGCGATGAAAGCCATCATGCAGCGACGGCTTAGCTCGGTTTTTGTGCGCCAGGGACAGTACGCGCTCGACCCGCATATCGTCGCGGCCTATCCGCCGGCCGACCTGACGATCGAACGTATCGGCGACCTGCTCGATTACGATCTTCCCGCTTTGACGAGCACTGCCAAATCCGCGGACGGCGAATAGGGGCGCGGCGATGAAATACCAGGCCCCAAAGCGAGTTCCGGCCCCCCTCCGGGGAAGCGACGCAAGCAGTGAAAGCCGCTCCGCCGTACGATCCGGCGGTGCGGCTGGGCTGACGGCAGCAAATCGAAATGGCGCCCGGCAGGCAAGCGCCTCGTGGCGGGAGCCTTCCCATTTTGCGTGACTAAAATCAACAGCGGCGGGTGAGTATCGGGTAAGTTCATCGGGTGAATCCCAGCTTGGAGAAGCTTCGGGATTTTCGACTGCGCTCCGGCCGGACCTGAGAAAGGCGGCCGCTACCGAGGCGATGCTTCGGCTCACGACGGACAGCCAGGTGCTCGGCATGCCGGGCCGGGAAGATGTCACCACTTTCCTGCGCAGGCTGCGGAAATTCGGAACATAGGCCTAGGAGAATTGAACCATGAACCCAAACACGCTTTCTCCGGATTTGCTGCAAAAGATCGACGCCTACTGGCGCGCCGCGAACTACCTGTCGGTCGGCCAGATCTATCTCTACGACAACCCGCTGCTGAAGCGGCCGCTCGCGCTCGAAGACGTGAAGCACATGCTGCTCGGGCACTGGGGCACCACCCCGGGGCAGAACTTCATCTACGCGCACCTGAACCGGGTGATCAAGAAGTATGAACTCGACATGATCTACGTCTCCGGCCCCGGACATGGCGGCCCGGCGGTGGTGGGCAACACCTACCTCGAAGGGACGTACAGCGAGGTCTATCCCGACATCAGTCAGGACGAGGCCGGGCTGCAGAAGTTGTTCAAGCAGTTCTCCTTTCCCGGCGGCATTCCGAGTCACGCCTCGCCCGAGTGCCCGGGCTCCATCCACGAGGGCGGCGAGCTGGGCTATTCCATCAGCCATTCCTTCGGCGCGGTGTTCGACAACCCCGAACTCATCGTCGCCTGCGTCGTCGGCGACGGCGAAGCGGAGACCGGGCCCCTGGCCACCGCCTGGCATTCCAACAAATTCCTCGATCCGGCCACCGACGGCGCGGTGCTGCCCATCCTGCACCTGAACGGCTACAAGATCTCCAACCCGACCGTCCTCGCCCGCATCGAGCACGAGGAACTGGAACAACTGCTGCGCGGCTACGGCTGGACGCCGATCTTTGTCGAGGGCCACGAGCCGGCATTGATGCATGAGGCGATGGCCACCGCACTCGACACGGCGGTGGAAAGAATCAGGGAAATCCAGCACAAGGCCCGCGTCAACGGTGACCTGACGCGGCCGCGCTGGCCGATGATCGTGCTCAAGTCCCCCAAGGGCTGGACCGGGCCCAAAGTGGTCGACGGCCTGCAGATCGAAGGTACCTTCCGCGCGCACCAGGTGCCGCTGTCCGACCCGGCCACCCATCCGGAACACCTCAAACTGCTGGAAGACTGGCTCAAGAGCTACCGGCCCGAGGAGCTGTTCGACGAGGCGGGCCGGCTGAAGCCGGAACTGGCCGAATTGGCCCCGAAGGGCGAAAGCCGCATGGGCGCGAATCCGCACGCCAACGGCGGCAGGCTGCTGCGCGATCTGCGGATGCCGGATTTCCGCGACTACGCCGAGAACGTGCCCACCCCCGGTGCACCCGGCGCGGGCGACACGGTCGCGCTCGGGCGCTTCCTGCGCGACGTGATGAAGCTGAACGCCGAACAGCGCAATTTCCGCGTCTTCGGCCCCGACGAGACCCTCTCCAACCGCCTGAACGCCGTGTTCGAGGCGAGCGACCGTCAATGGGACGCGAGGACGGTGCCGAACGACGAGTTTCTCGCGCCCAGCGGCCGCGTGCTCGACTCCATGCTGAGCGAGCACCAATGCGAAGGCTGGCTCGAGGGCTACTTGCTCACCGGACGCCATGGCGTGTTCAACTGCTACGAGGCGTTCATCCACATCGTCGATTCCATGTTCAACCAGCACGCCAAGTGGCTCAAGGTCACCGCGGACCTGCCGTGGCGGCGCAAGATCGCCTCGCTGAACTACCTGCTCGCCTCGCACGTCTGGCGCCAGGACCACAACGGCTTCACCCATCAGGACCCCGGTTTCATCGACCATGTCGTCAACAAGAAGGCGGACGTCGTGCGCGTCTACCTGCCGCCGGACGCCAATTGCCTGTTGTCGGTGATGGACCACTGCCTGAGGAGCCGGCATTACGTCAACGTCGTGGTTGCGGGCAAGCACCCGGCACCGCAGTGGCTGACCATGGACGCCGCGGTGAAGCACTGCGCCGAGGGCATCGGCATCTGGCAGTGGGCGAGCAACGACC
>CAZRMO010000013.1:0-54910 GCA_964601155.1 uncultured Enterobacteriaceae bacterium | reverse complement strand
GCGCGCGCGATGCGCAACAGCTCGGTAGCGAGCACGGTCAGCTCGGAGGCGAGCGCGCCGCGCGTGATGTCGCGCTTGCCGCGATAGGCGATTTCGTCGAAGTCGACGCTTTCGCCGGTGAACGTGCGCCAGACGCGGCCGAGCTTGGCGCGTGCCTGGCGGTCGACGAACAGGGCGTTCACCACCGTGGCGAAGCGGTAGCCGGTGGTGCCGTGCACCGCCCAGGTGGTGGGGACGTGTTCGTGGCGCGCGGTGATTTTCTCCACCACCACGTACAAGGGCCGCGCGGGCCGCCCGTCCGGCTCATCTGCCGGCGCATCCAGACCGGCGAGACGCGCGTAGTGTTCCTGCAGCCGGCGGAAATACTGCGCCGGATCGTACAGCCCGTCGGAGTGGTCGATGCGCAGGCCATCCACCTTGCCCTCGGCGGCGAGCCCGAGCACGAAAGCGTGCGTCGCGTTGAACACCGCCTCGTTTTCCATGCGCAGCGCGGCGAGATCGTTGATGTCGAAAAACCGCCGATAGTTGATCTCGTCCGAGGCCACGCGCCAGAACGCAAGCCGGTAGGCCTGCGCTTCGAGCAGTGCGTCCAGGGCATCGAAGCTCGCGCGCTGACCGGGCGTGCCGTTGAGAGCGTGCACCGCGTGCCCGATCGCCTCGCCGATTGCCGGATGCTCGCGCACGAGCTGCGCCAGGCGCCGCTTGTGCAGCTCCTTGTCGCGGTTGCGTTCGGCGGTCTTTTCCACTGCGATTTCGTTGCGCGAGGGCAGGTGCGCGAACGCGGCGGCCAGACTCGCGGCCTCCGCCACGGCGTCTTCGGCCACCTGCATCCCCTCCAGCGAGCGCAGCGCGCGCTCGAGTACGCGCGGGTAGTCGCGCGGATCGACCGGCAGGCGGTTGTCATAGTAAAACACGCTGAACGAGCCGCGCTCGGCCTCGAACGCGAGCCTCAACTCGCCGGCCTCGAGGACCATGCCGTACTGATCGCCCAGCACCGGGACCAACACCCGGTTCACCAGTTCCGGGTTGACCGGCTGCCAGTCGATGTCGAAAAATTCGCCGAACGCCGACGCCGGGCCGTTCTCGAGCACGTCCATCCACCAGGCGTTGTCCGCTCCCATGACGCCCATGTGGTTCGGCACCATGTCGAGGATCTGCCCCATGCCGTGCTGGCGCAGCTCCTCGCACAGGCGCTCGAAGCCTTGCGCGCCGCCGAGCTCGGGATTGAACGCGTTGTGGTCGACGATGTCGTAACCATGCGTGCTGTCCGGCCGCGCGCGCAGGTAGGGCGAACAATAGACATGGCTCACGCCCAGCGCGTCCAGATACGGCACCAAACGGGCCGCGTCGGCGAAATCGAATTCCCGGTTGAGCTGCAGGCGGTAGGTCGCGCGCGGAACCCGCGCGCCGGCCAGCGCGCGGCGGACACGCCTGGGCTGCGCCAGCGGCCGCAAGGCCGCGAGCGCGCGCGCCAGCCCGGTGAAGCGCTCGTCCTCGGGCCAGCGCTCCAGCGCCAAGGACAGTTTGCGGCGCCAGTTCGGATATTCGTTGGTGGTGCCGGGAACGTTTACCTGCTCGCGCGCGCCGAGCACATCCTCCAACTGCACCACCAGCACGCGCGCCGGACTGCGTGCGAGGTAGGTGTGCAGCTGGCGCAGCAATGCGCTCGTCATTTCCGGCAGCGACACGGGATCCACGCTCGCGCCCTCGGGCAGCAGCCCGCCGCGCTCCAGCGCGAGCAGCAGGCGCGCGCGGTCCTGCGCGCGCCCCATGACCTGCGCCTGGTGCGCTTCTTCGGTCGGAAACAGTCCGAGCTCCCGGCGCAGAGCGAGGTCGCGCCCCTCCCAGTAGGCGGCGAGCGTGGGCAGATCGTGAGTCGCGGCCGTGACCAGCGCGTCGGCCGGGTATTCGTCCGGGGGCTTGAACTCGCCCGATTGCGTACGCTCGAAGAACAGCACCCGGTAGGAAAGAATGCCGACGCGATTGAGCGTGGCGCGGACTTCGTCGGGCACCGTGCCGAGGTCTTCGCCGATGACCATGCAGCGGTTGCGATGGCTCTCCAGCGCGAGGATGCCCACCAGATCTTCGAACGGATAGTGCACATAGGCGCCGTCGCGCGGCTCGCCGCCCTGCGGCACCCAGAACAGGCGCGCCAGCGCCATCACGTGGTCGATGCGCAGCGCGCCCGAATGGCGCATATTGGCCCGCAGCGTGGCGATGAACGGCGCATAGGCCGCCGCGCGCAAGCGCTCGGGAACCAGGGGCGGCAGCCCCCAATCCTGGCCGCGCAGATTGTATTCGTCCGGCGGCGCGCCGACGCTGGCCGCGATGGCGTACAGGTCCTGGTTGGCCCAGGCCTCGGCGCCGCCGCGGTCGACGGAAACGGCAAGGTCCTGGTACAAACCTACGCCCAGACCCAGTTCCATCGAGCGCCGGCCGACGCCTTCGAGCTGCAGCTCGGCCTGCCATTGCAGGTATTCGTAGAACTCGACGCGCTCGGCGTGGGATTCGGCGAAACGCGCGACTTCGGGCGCGGCCGGATCGCGGTACGCTTGCGGCCAGACGGGCCAACCCCAGACCTGCGCGTCCTCGCGGTGAAACTGCTCCTGCAGCGCCTCGAACAGGGCCTGCCGCCTGAGCGCCGTGGAATAGATCGCCTGGTAGGCGCGGAACGCCTGCGCGCGCTGCGTGCCCTTGGCAAGATGGGCGCTGCGGAAATGCGCGAAACAGCGCTCGAGCATGGGCAGCTTGACTTCGGCGACACCGGCGTAATCCACCAGATCGGTGTCGCGCAGCGCCTTCAGGCGCGCCTGGAACTCGCTTGTCCGCAACAGTGTGTTTGCCTCCTCGCACTCGGCGAAATCGCTTACGGCCTCGACGTCCAGGTAGAGCACGTTGACGAAGCAGCGCGAGGACGGGCTGTAGGGGCTCGCGTGGTCCGGGTTGTGGGGGAACAAGGCGTGCAGGGGATTGACCCCGACGACGCCGGCACCGCGCGCGCCCCATTGCCCGAGCAGCGTCACCAGGTCGGTGAAATCGCCTATGCCCCAGTTGCGCTCCGAGCGCACGGCATAGAGCTGCACCGCCGCGCCCCAGACGCGGCTCTCATTCTCCACGGCCTCCGGGCGGAAACACCGGTCGGGTACGACGATGAAGCTCGCTTCGCCCAGCGCTACGCCGTCCTGCAGGATGGCGAGGCGATGGTAACCGCAAGACGCGGCGACCGGCAGCGTGAAATCACGCTCGACGAAGCGCTCGCCGTCCAGCTCTGCCGCTTCGGCGACGTCGATCGATGCAGGGTGGAACACGCCTTCGCGACGCCCGCCATTCTCTTCGGTAAGTCGCCAGGTCAGCGGCGAATTCGCCTGCGCCGCGGTGAGGTTCAGCCGCAGCTTCCAGGGCGCGGCTTCCTCGCGCACCACGATCGCCGGCGGCAACACCGCGCGCCAACGCTCCGACTCTGCTGCGCGAATCGAGTCTTCGACTTCCTGCGGCGTGCCCGCGCGCACCCCTAGCGCGGCGAGCAGCGCGCGCAGGCTCGTGTCGGGAACCTCGTGGCGCTGGCCCCAGATATCGTAGTAATCGGGCGCGATCTCGTGGATCCGGCCCAGGCGTTGGAGGGCTTCACGCTGCGCCATTTGTATGCTCCAGGGTGAATGACACAAACCAGGGCGGAAGCTGCGCTTGCCCGGCGCGACTCTCAGCCGGAGGCTCGGTCGCGTAGGCCAGTTGTCCGGGCGGCATCGCCACCGGGCCACTCGCGCTCGCCGCAAAATTCGCGAGCAGGTGCAGGCGCGAGCCTTCGCCCAGGGTCCATTGCACGCGCAGCACACCGGTGTCTTCGACGCGGAAATCACCGCCCGTGCGCATGCCCGCGAGCCGCGGCACGATCAGCCGGTGGCGCAGCGCGAGCAACTCGCGGTAGAGCGCGAGCCATTCGCTGTGCGGCGCGCGCTCGATCTCGGCCCAGCGCAGCTTGGACGCGGCGAAGGTGGCAGGGTCGTTCGGGTCGGGAATCGCCGCCTGCGCCGCGGGATCGGAAAAGCGCGCGAAACGCGCGAACTCCTGGCGCCGCCCGCGCGTCACTGCCGCGGCGAGCTCCGGCCCGAAATCGCAGAAGAACTGAAACGGGGTGCTCGCCGCGAACTCCTCGCCCATGAACAAGAGCGGCGGCGAGGGCGCAAGCAGGACGCAGGCGACCGCGGCGCGCAGCGCCTGCGGCTCGGCGAGAGCGCACAGCCGCTCGCCCAGCGCGCGGTTGCCGACTTGGTCGTGCGTCTGCAGAAACGAGACGAACGCGGCCGGCGGCAGGTGCGCGCTCGGGTCGCCGCGCACGGCGCCGTCGCGGTGCGGCGAGGGCTCGCCCTGGTAGCCGAAGCCCTGCGCCAGCGAGCGACCGAGATACCACAGCGGACGTTCGGCGTAGTCCTCGTAGTAGCCGTCGCGCTCGCCCGTGGTCAGAATATGGAAAGCGTGGTGGATGTCGTCGTTCCATTGCGCGCTCGCCGCAAGCGCGCGACCCGCGGCGTCGCGCTCGAGGTAGCGCGCCTGGTTGCGGTCGTTCTCGAGAATCAAATGGATCTGCCGCTCGCGCCCCGGCCCGGTGCGCATCGCGCGCGCGAGTTCGGTGACGATGTCGGGATCGGAATCGTCGGCAATGGCATGCACTGCGTCCAGGCGCAGCCCGTCGAAGCGGTATTCCTCCACCCAGTACAGCGCGTTGTGGACGAAGAAGTCGCGCACCGTGCGCGCACCCTCGGCGTCGAAATTGATCGCTGCGCCCCAGGGAGTATGGTGCTTGGGGTTGAAGAACTGCGGCGCGTAGGCGTTCAGGTAGTTACCCTCCGGCCCGAAATGGTTGTAGACGACATCCAGAAACACCATGAGCCCGCGCAGATGCGCTTGCTCTACCAGCCGCTTCAGGTCCTCGGGGGTACCATAAGACGCATCCGGCGCGAACGGCAGCACGCCGTCGTAGCCCCAGTTGTGCCGGCCGGGGAAATCAGCCACCGGCATGATCTCAAGTGCGGTGACGCCGAGCGCGGCGAGGTAGTCGAGGCGCCCGATCGCCGCCGCAAACGTGCCGTCCGGCGTGAATGTGCCGATGTGCAGTTCGTAGATGACCGCCTCTTCCCAGGCGCGGCCGCTCCAGCCGCCGTCCTTCCAATCGAACGCAAGCGGATCGACCACCACGCTTGCGCCGTGCACATCCTCGGGATTGAAACGCGAGGCCGGATCGGGATAGCGCGCGTCGCCCACGCGATAGCTATAGCGCGTTCCCGCAGGCGCCTTGGGCACCAAGGCCTCGAACCAGCCCGCGTCGTGCGCGGCCATGGCCGCGCTCCAAGGCGCCGCGCCCGCCGCGATCTCGACCGTCACGCGCTCGGCTCCGGGCGCCCACAGGCGGAAGCGCGTGCTGCCGTCGTGCAGCAGCTGCGCGCCGAAGGGCATCTCGTGGCGATGTTTCATTTGCCTTTGTCCTTTTTCGGTTGCGCATCCGGCTTGCCCTGCCCATATCGTTTCTCCAGCGCGGCAATCTGATCGCGCTCGGTGATGACCATTACCTCGTCGCCTGCACGTACGGCCGTGTCCGAGTCCGGAAGAATGAGCTTGTCGTCGCGGTACATGCAGACCACGCGCGTCCGGCGCGGAAGCGCCATCTCGCTGACCGGCGCCGCGTCGGCCTCCTGCGCGACGAACGAGAACACGCGCGTCTCGCCGCGGATCATCGCCCAGATCTCAAGCGGGTCGCGCCCCTCGAACATGTCGGCGAGGAAACGCGCAATGGTCCGCGTCGGGATGATGGTGTTGCGCAGGCCGAGTTCGAGGCAGATGTGCTCGAATTCGGGGTCTTCAATCTTGGTCACCACGGTGCCGAAGCCAAGCGAGCGCCCAACCAGGCTCGCGATGATGTTGGCCTGGTCCGAGTCCGTGAGACAGAAAAGGAAATCGGTGTGCTCCGGATCGGCCTCGCGCAGCACGCCGGGCTTGGCACCGTCGCCGTGCAGAAAACCGCAGTCCAGATCCGCCGACAGCGCCTCGATTGTTTCTTTATTGCGCTCGATGACCACCACCTCGTGCCCGCGCTTGACCAGCAGCCGCGCGCTCATCACCGTGAGCGAACTGGCACCGACGAATACGGCTCTCATGATTCGGAAGACCTCCTCGCAAACCAGGTTGGCGGGTAGAACAGGATCAGCATCGCGACCAGCTCGACCCGGCCGAGCAGCATATCGGCGGCGAGCACAGCCTTGAGTCCGGCAGGCAGCGCGGGCGAGCTGATCCCTGTCGACAGCCCCACGGTTCCCAGTGCCGAGACTACCTCGAACAGCGAATCCATGGGCGCATAGCCGGCCACGAGGAATACCAGCCATGAAATCAGGATCGCGAACAGGAACAGCAGCACGAATACCAGCGCCCTCAGCGCCTCATCCGGTTCGACCCTGCGTCCGCCGACGCGCAACTCCGCCACCGCGCGGCTGGGCATACTCAGGCGGCGCAGCAGCAGCTGCAGCAGGCGGAAAACCAGCATCGCGCGCAGCAGCTTGATGCCGCCCGCGGTGGAGCCGACGGCGCCGCCCACGCTCATCATCACCACCAGCACCAGCATCGAGGCCGGATCCAGCGTCGCGACCGGAAACGGCGCGAACCCGGTCGTCGTCTGTGCCGACACCGTCAACAGCGCCAGCCCGGGAAGGCGCGCCGCGGCGCTGCCGCCGTCCCGCGCGAACGCGATCGCCGCAAGCACGGCGAAGCCAGCAAGCAGGGCCAGACCAAGCGCACGCGTCTCCGGATCGGACGCGATGCGCCGCCAATCACGCCGGGCCAAGACGAAATACAGCGGCAGAGAGATCGCGCCGAACAGGCCGATCGCCACGATCGCGGCGCGAGCGGGCCCGCTCGCGATCGCAGCCACGCTCGCACTATGCGGCGCGAAGCCGCCGGTCGAAACGGCGGCGAGCGCATAGTTCACGGCGTCGGATGCGCCCAGGCCTAGCGCCGCAAGAACCGCGATCGCGAGCAGCGTGAGCACGACATACACTACGGCTACGCGACGCGCGAAGGCGCGCGTCGTGGTCGCCAGATGCTCGCCCGGCTCGGCCGGCTCGACCAGCTGGCGCGATGCGACGTCGTTTCCGAGCAGCAGCGCGATCGACAGCACGACGATGCCCAGGCCGCCGAACCACTGTAGCCAGGCGCGGCCGAACAGCAGGGTGCGCGGCAGGCCTTCAACGTCGGCGATGGTGGACAGGCCGGTGGTGGTGATTCCGGATATCGCTTCGAACAGCGCATCCTCGAAACGCATGCCGCCGGCCAGTATCGGAAAGGACATCGCGACGCTGCCGAGCAGGTAGGCGGCCGCGATCAACACCAGCGCCTCGTTGACATGGATGCGCGCCGGCTCGGCGCCGCGTGCGCAGGTCCAGCCGAACGCGGCCAACGCAGCGGCCACGCCGACGTAAACTGCGGCGATGACCGGCTCGCGATAATAAACACCGGCGAGCGCCGGTACCAGCGCCAGCGCGGCGAGCACCAGCGCGAGTTCACCCACGTACTTGAGCACCACCGGAATCCGCACCGCATAGGTGAGCGTCGCGATCGATGCCGGCGCCGCCATGCTCAGCCTCCCGGGGAATTCGCGTTCGCGATGCGGTGCGTAATGCCGGTCTCGCAACCCGCGCCGGGCAGCACGGTGCACATTACGCCCTCACCTGCCGCAGCAGCACCAGCGAGCGACCCTTGAGGTCGTAGTCGACGCCGGCATCGAGGGTCCCGTTGGCCGTCAGCCCCTCCTCGAACGCGGTGTCGAGCACCGCGCGCCAGCGGCCGCCGTCGTAATCCGGCAGCGTGAACGGAATCGGCTCGTGATGTGCGTTGAACAGCACCAGGAAGTTGTGGTCGCGCAGCGGCCGGCCGCGCCTGTCCGTTTCGGTAAGTGCCTCGCCCGCCAAATACACGCCGAGGCAACGCGCGAAGTGCTGGCTCCACTCATCGTCGGTCATCTCGCCGCCTTCCGGCCGCAGCCAGACGATGTCCTTGATGCCCCTGCCGCGCACCGGGTGGCCCTTGTAGAAATCGCGCCGTCGGAACACCGGGTGCGCCTGGCGCAGCGCGATGACCCGCTGCGTAAACGCGAGCAGCTTGCGCTTGTCGTCGTCCAGCGCCCAGTCGAGCCACGAGACCTCGTTGTCCTGGCAGTAGGCGTTGTTGTTGCCCTGCTGGCTGCGATCTAGTTCGTCGCCGGCGAGCAGCATGGGCACGCCCTGCGACAGCAACAGCGTAGCGAGCAGATTGCGCTGCTGACGCGCGCGCAACGCGCGCACCGCGGGATCGTCGGTCGGGCCTTCAACGCCGCAGTTCCACGATAGGTTGTTGTCGCTGCCGTCGCGGCTGTTCTCCTGGTTCGCCTCGTTATGTTTGTCGTTGTAGGAGACCACGTCCTTCAACGTGAACCCGTCGTGGGCGCTGACGAAGTTGATGCTCGCGTGCGGGCGGCGGCCGCCGTGCCCATAGAGATCGCTCGAGCCGGTGATGCGCTGGGCAAACTCGCCGATGAGGCCGCCGTCGCCTTTCCAGTAGGCGCGCATGGTGTCGCGGTACTTGTCGTTCCACTCGGACCAGCCGACGGGGAAATTGCCCACCTGGTATCCGCCCTCGCCCAGATCCCAGGGCTCGGCGATGAGCTTGACCTCGCTCAGCACCGGGTCCTGGCGCAGGATGTCGAAAAACGCGCCCAGCCGGTCCACCTCGTGCAACTCGCGCGCCAGCGCCGAGGCGAGATCGAAGCGGAAGCCGTCGATATGCATCTCGGTGACCCAATAGCGCAGCGAATCCATGATCAGCTGCAGCACGCGCGGATGCACCATGTTCAAAGTATTGCCGCAGCCGGTGTAATCCGCATAGTAGCGCCGGTTCTCCGGCGTCAGACGGTAGTAGGAGGCATTGTCGATGCCGCGAAACGACAGCGTCGGACCCAGGTGACTGCCTTCGGCGGTGTGGTTGTAGACCACGTCGAGAATGACTTCCAGTCCGGCGGAGTGCAGTGTCTTCACCATGGTCTTGAATTCGGCCACCTTGCCCGAGGCCGAATAGTGCCGCTCGGGCGCGAAATAGCCGATGGTGTTGTAGCCCCAGTAGTTGGTCAGGCCGCGCTCGACCAGGTAGCGGTCGTCGACGAACGCGTGCACCGGCATCAGTTCGACCGTGGTGACGCCGAGGCGCTTGAGGTACTCGATCGAGGGCGCACTGGAAAGTCCCGCGTAGGTGCCGCGCATCGGCGGAGCTATCTCCGCATTGCGCATGGTGAATCCGCGCACGTGCGTCTCGTAGATGATCATGTCGTTCCAGGGCACGTTCGGACGCCGGTCCTCGCCCCAGGTGAATGCCGGGTCCGTTACCTTGCATTTGGGCATGCCGCGCGCGCTGTCGCGGCGGTCGAACGACAGGTCTTCGCGCTTGCCACCTACGGTGTAGCCGAACAGGGCATCGCTCCAGCGCACCTGGCCGTCGATGTTGCGCGCATACGGATCGAGCAACAGCTTGTTCGGATTGAAGCGGTGTCCTTCCTCGGGCTTGTACGGACCGTGGACGCGATAGCCGTAGAGCATGCCCGGGCGCGCCTCCGGCAGATAGCAATGCCAGACCAGGTCGGTCTGCTCGCGCAGTTCAATGCGCTGCAGCTCGCGCCGGCCCTCGTCGTCGAACACGCACAGCTCGACCTTCGTCGCATGCTCGGAAAACAGCGCGAAGTTCACGCCTTCGCCGTCCCAGATGGCGCCGCGGGGATAGGGACTGCCGGGCCAGACAGCGGTAATCGGGTTCATGCTCTTTGCCTCGTGGGGAATGCGCTTTCGCGAATGGCGTGCAATGGAGTGAATGGGCGCGCTGTCGCGCGCGCCGGCATTTTTGCAGTGTCTAGGGAGTATTATAAGGGTAGTCATGGTGCGGCGTAGATGCCCGCGCTCGCGCACCCTGGCGCGGGCCATCCGGGGTCGGTCGACCGGGCCTGCCGCGACAATCAAGCTTGTCGGCAAAGCGAGGACCGAATTGCCATGGGCCGCATTCAGGATCCACCGCAGGACACGCCGGCCGAACGCGCTCCCGCGCGCGCCGCCCCTCTGCACCGGGCGCACGCGCGCAGTGCGGACGAGGTTCTGCGGGCGCTGGACGCCTCGCATGCGGGCCTCGCGCGCGACGAGGTCGGGCGGCGCCTGCGCCGTTTCGGCTACAACGTTCTGCCCCGTGCCGAGCCGCCGTCGCCTCTGCGCGTGTTCCTGCGTCAGTTCCGCAACCCGCTGATCTACGTCCTGCTGATCGCCGCAGTAGTGTCGCTGTTCCTCGCCGACTGGACGGACGCCGGGTTCATTTTTCTGGTGCTGCTGATCAATGCCGCAGTCGGCGCCTGGCAGGAGTACTCGGCGCAGCGCTCCGCACTCGCCCTGCGCCAGCTCGTTAGCGTCAGCGCGCGCGTGCTGCGCGCCGGAGACGCGTTCGAAATCAACGCCGAGGAGATCGTTCCCGGCGACATCGTGCTGCTCGAATCCGGCAGCAAGGTGCCGGCGGACCTGCGCCTGATCGAGACGCATGGATTCGAGGTGGACGAATCGCTGCTTACCGGCGAGTCGATGCCGGTCACGAAAGACCTGCGCCCCGCACTGGCCGAGGACTGCGCGCTGGCGGAGCGCGTGAACATGGCCTTCGCCGGCACCATAGTGACGCGCGGGCGCGCGCACGGCTTGGTTGTGGCGACCGGCCTTGCCACCGAACTCGGTCGCATCGCTTCCGCGGTGCTGGGCGCAGCGCTGGCAAAACCGCCGCTGCTCGAGCGCATGGAGCGCTTTACCTTCCGTATCGCCGTCGCCATCGGCGCGGCCGTGCTGCTGATGGCGGGCGTGGCACTCGCGCGCGGGACGCCGCCGGTGGAGATTTTCTTTCTCGCCGTGGCGCTGGCGGTATCGGCGATCCCCGAGGGCTTGCCGGTCGCGCTCACGGTCGCGCTCGCGGTGGGCATGCAGCGCATGGCGCGCCGCCGCGTCATCGTGCGCAAGCTGGTCGCGGTGGAAACCCTGGGCTCTTGCACCTTCATCGCCTCCGACAAGACCGGTACGCTCACCGTCAACCAGCTCACCGCGCGCCGCGCGCTGCTGCCCGGGATGGCGCCGTTCGAAATCGGCGGCGAGGGGACCAGGCCCGAGGGCGAAATCCTCGCCCCGGATGGCCGGCCGCAGGTCGCAGAGATGGCTGCGCTGCGGCGGCTGTGCCGCGCGGCCGTGCTGGCGAACGAGGCGTTCCTCGGGCAGCGCGAAGGCGAATGGGTTCACCACGGCGACGCCGTCGACGTCGGCCTGCTGGTGATGGCGCACAAGGCGGGCGTCACTCTGGCCGCCAAGGATGAATGCCCGGAGCTGGGCGCGATCGCGTACGAGCCCGAACTGCGCTATTGCGCCAGCCTCAACCTTTGCGGCGCCAGCCAACTCGGCTTCGCCAAGGGCGCGCTCGAAGCGATACTTCCGATGTGCACGACCATGGCGACGGCACATGGCGACGTGCCGATCGACGCACAGGCCATAGAGGACACGGCCCTCGCCATGGCGGGCGACGGCCACCGCGTTCTCGCGCTGGCCGAAGGCCGCGTGACGCTCGCGCAGGGCGCGCCGCTGACGCGCGATCACCTGAACGCTCTCACCTTTCTCGGGCTGGTGGGCATGCTAGACCCGCCGCGCGCGGAAGCGGCGCACGCGATCGCCGCCTGCCGCAAAGCCGGCATCGAAGTCTCCATGGTGACCGGCGACCATCCGGTGACCGCTTTCGCGATCGCGCGCCAGCTCGGCATGGCGGACGAGAAGGCGCAGGTGATCACCGGCGCGCAATTGAGGGAGGCGGCCGAGTCGGGCGATGCCGCCGTGGATGTGTTCACCGCCAGCGCACGGGTGTTCGCGCGGGTGGAACCGCAGCAGAAGCTGGACATCGTGCGCTCGCTCATACGGCTGGGCCATGTGGTCGCGGTCACCGGGGACGGCGCCAACGACGCCCCGGCGCTGCGCGCCGCGCACGTCGGAGTGGCGATGGGCAGGAGCGGCACCGACGCCGCGCGCGAAACCGCCGACATCATCGTCGCCGACGACAATTTCGCCTCCATCGTCGCCGGCATCGAGGAGGGGCGCATCGCCTACGCCAACGTGCGCAAGGTGATCTTCCTCCTGATCTCCACCGGCGCGGCCGAGATCGTGCTGTTCGCGCTCGCCCTCGCCACGGGCCTGCCGCTGCCGCTGGTGGCGGTGCAGCTCCTGTGGCTCAACCTCGTCACCAACGGCATCCAGGACGTCGCGCTCGCGTTCGAGCCGGCCGAGGGCAGCGAGCTCGAGCGGCCGCCCCGGTCGCCGCGGGAACCGGTGTTCAACCGCCTCATGCTCGAGCGCGTGGCGCTGTCCGCGGCGGTGATCGGCGTGCTCGCATTCGGCGCGTTCCACCTGGCGCTGGCGCAGGGCTACACGCTGGACGAAGCGCGCAACGCCACCCTACTGCTGATGGTGCTGTTCGAAAACGTGCAGGCGTTCAACAGCCGCTCCGAAACGCTTTCCGTATTCCGCCATAGCCCGCTGCGCAACCGCCTGCTGCTGTTCGGCACGGTCGCGGCACAGCTCATCCACGTCGCCGCCATGTTCACCCCTGGCGTGCAGCAGGTGCTGTCGGTGCAGCCGGTATCGCCACTGCTGTGGCTGGAACTTCTGGCTCTGGCGCTGGTGCTGCTCGCGGCGATGGAGGCGCACAAGGGGCTGCTGCGCAGGCGGCCGGGATTGCTGGCGCAGGTTTCCTAGTCCCTCGTAGGCCTGGCAGCGCACGGACGTGCATGCAAGCCGGAATCGGGCTGCATTCAAGACTATCGCCTGCATTTATGATCTGCATCAAGTCTCAAAGCGAGACCCGTTCAATGCTTGCTATTGCGCGATGAATGGCACCGGCGCGCCTGATCAACAATCGCTCGAACAGCGGGTTGTTGAGACGGCCCCGCTGGTGCAGCGCATAAGCCATATTCCTCCCGTCTCAACAACGCAAAGGAATTGCCATGGGCACGAAAGACGAATATGTCCGCAAGATGCACGCAAAGCTCGATCTTTGGAACGCGGAAATCGACGGTCTGGCCGCCAAAGCGGACCAGGTGAGCGCAGACGCCCGCGCCGGGTACTACAAGCAAATCGAAGCGCTGCGCTCCCGCCGCGACGACGCCAAGAAGACGATGGCGCAGCTACAAAATGCGGGCGAAGGCGCCTGGCGCGACATGAAGGCCGGCATGGAAATGGCATGGGACGCCATGGGCGAGGCCATAGATTCTGCCAAGTCCCGGTTCAAGTAAAAGCAGCGCTTGTTTCGTCGCGGTAGAGGCGTGTCCAATGTCTCGTGGCAACGGCAATCGGTGCCGGCACGCGAATTTCCGGCAATGGCAGCAGCCCAGCGATGCCAGCGTTCAACTCTTGGTAAACGCCAGGAAGAGCTGAAATGAGCGACTGGACGGCAGTCGGCGGTCTTATCGGCGGTATCGGTCTGTTCCTGCTCGGTATGGGACTGATGACAGACGGCCTTAGACTCGCCGCCGGTCCGGCCCTGGAGCGCATCCTCGTTCATTCCACCAAGACCCGATTGCGCGGGCTGGCCTCGGGCGTCCTGGTGACAGCCCTGGTACAGTCTTCCAGCGCCGTAACGGTGGCCGCCATCGGCTTCGTCAATGCCGGACTGCTCACGCTGGGGCAGTCCATGTGGGTACTGTTCGGCGCCAACGTCGGCACCACCATGACCGGCTGGCTGGTGGCGCTGGTCGGGCTGAAGTTCAAGATTGACGTGCTGGCCCTGCCGCTGATCGGCGTCGGCATGGCGCTGCGCCTGACCGGCGAGGGAAGCCGCCGCGGCGCGCTGGGACTGGCCCTGGCAGGATTCGGCGTACTGTTCCTGGGCATAAACATGCTCGCGGAATCCTTTTCCGGGCTATCGGCAAATTTCACGTTGCCGCAAGGAAGCGGCATCCAGGACACGCTGATGCAGGTGCTGATAGGCTTCGTGCTCACCGTGCTGATGCAATCCTCCGCCGCCTCCCTGACCATCGCATTTACCGCTGCCCAGGGCGGACTGCTCACTGCCCAGGGCGCCGCCGCCGTGGTGATCGGCGCCAACGTCGGCACCACGGTAACCGCACTGATCGCCGCCATCGGCGCCACGCCCAACGCCAAACGGGCCGCCTCTGCCCATATCCTGTTCAATGTCCTGACCGGCGCCGTTGCCCTGGCGCTGCTGCCTTGGTTGGTGGCGGCCATCGGTGCAGCAGGCGATGCATTGGAACTCGGCTCGGCGCCGGCAGCCAAGCTGGCCCTGTTCCACACCGTCTTCAACCTGCTCGGCGTGGTATTGATCTGGCCCATCGCCAACCCCATGCTGCGCTTTCTCGAAAGACGTTTCCGCGCCGCCGAAGAAGATGAAGCCCGGCCGCACTATCTGGACAGCAATGTCGCTGCCGTACCGGCTCTGGCACTGAGCGCCTTGGAGCAGGAAGTGCGGCGCATGGGCGGCATCGCCCTGCGCATGATGCGTGAGGTCATGGCTGCTGCCGACCACGCCAAACTGGCGCGGGATCAACAAATCGTGGCCCGCTTGAACCATGCCGTAGCAGACTTCATTTCGCGCGTGAACCAGGCCGGCATGTCACAAGGCAACGCCCGGCGCCTGCCGGAAATACTGCGCGTGGCGCGCTATTACGAGGACGTAGCGGAACTGGCCATGGAGGCCGCCGCAGCGGCACGTGAAACGCCCTTGCCTGGCCTGATCGAAGCTGGCGGCAGCTTTATCGATCAGATAGAGCGGCTGCTGTCCCGCGTCGACCCGAAGGAAAATCTGGAGCTTGCAGCCGATACGGAAACCGGCTTGCAGAGCCTGGAGCTGGACTATCAGGCATTGAAGGCGGAGCTTCTGGAGGCCGGCGCCTTGGGCCGCCTGCCCGTGGCGGATATGGATGCCCGCTTGCGCGCGGCGAGCGCCATCCACCGCGCGGCGCAGCAGTCTGTAAAAGCGGCGCGTCTGCTCGGCGCAGAAGCGTCCGCGAACGCAGCGGAACAGCGGTCCGAATGAACAAGGGCGCAGGGACGCAAGATCGCTTACAAATCCGCTGCGAGAGTCATTCCGCAACTGCCCGATTCACGGCAACGCGCGTCGCATCCGCAAGCCGCTGCGCCGCTCCCGGCCCGCTTCAAGCGTATTCAAATCCATTGGCCGTCATTTCACCAGTTGTTTGCGGATTTCCAGCAATTCGCGCCGGTGCTCGGCGCTCGGCTTGGGGTAGGCCAGGCGCAGGCCTTTGAGCGTGTCGACCACGATCTTGGCAATAATCAGGCGTGCGTTCTCCTTGTCGTCCGCGGGAACGGCATGCCAGGGCGCGCGGCGCGTGCTGGTTGCGCTCATGCATTCCTCGTAGGCCTGCATGTACTGCTTCCAGTGTTTCCTTTCCGCGATATCCGCCAGGCTGAATTTCCAGTTCTTGTCCGGCTGGTCGATGCGCTCGAGAAAGCGCTTGCGCTGCTCTTCCTCGGAAAGATGCAGGAAGAACTTGATGATGCGCGTGCCATTACGGTGCAAGTGGTTTTCCAGGTCGACGATGGAGCGATAGCGCTCGCGCCAGATGGTTTTCTCGTCGAGCAGCCCGGGCGGCAGGCCCTGGCTGTGCAGGATCTCCGGATGTACGCGAACGATCAGCACTTCCTCGTAATAGGAGCGGTTGAATATGCCGATGCGGCCGCGCTCCGGCAGCTTCTGCGTGGTGCGCCAGAGAAAATCGTGATCCAGCTCGGTCGCGCTCGGATGCTTGAAGCTGAACACCTGGCAGCCCTGCGGGTTGACGCCCGACATCACGTGGCGGATCGCGCCGTCCTTGCCGGCGGCGTCCATCGCCTGAAAGATCAGCAGCAAAGCGTAGCGGTTGGAGGCGTAGTGCAGGCGCTGCAGGGCGCTCAACTGCTCGACCTGCTCAGCGAGCAGCTCCTGATACTGCGCCTTGGACTTGTACAGGGGCTTCACCAGCGTCGGCCACTTTTTCAGCCTGATCTTTTGGCCCGCCGGAACGCGGAAGTTATCGGGGTCGGTTTTCATTCAAGGCCGTTCCTGTTTCGGTTTGTCGGCAGCTACCGGCGGCGGCCACCGATTCTCGTCTCGGTCGCGCTCCTCGGGTTTGAGCAGACGGAATTCATAGCTGTCGCCGGCGGCCAGGGCACGGTATTGGCCGCGGTAAGCAATCGTAATGGGCGATGTCGTGGATGCGGCGCTGGAGATCTTCAACACATCGTGGTCGACCTCGACGTCGATTATCTGCCGCCTGTAGCGCAGCCGCGCCCTGACGCGGCCCAGATCGTCGGACAGCGCGGGATCGAAATGCAGGACGTTCATGCGCATCTCGATACCGATGTAACAACGTTGCACCAGGTCGATCGAGCCGGCCATCGCGCCGACGTGGATGCCCTCCGGCGTGGTGCCGCCCTGCACGTCGGCGATGTCGCTGTCCAGCGCGTGTTGAAACAAATGCCAGGAATGTGCGCGATTCGATCGCGCCAGCACCCAGGCGTGGGCGACCCCGCTCAGCGTGGAACCGTGCAAAGTGCGGGCGAGGTAGTAATCGATGTTCTTCGGGATGGTGTCCGGATTGAAGGGATAACCCAGCTGTTCGAACAACAGGGTCAGCTCCCCCGCCGAGAAAAGATAGAACAACATCAGCACGTCGGCCTGCTTGGAAATCTTGTAGCGGTTCGGCGTATCGCCCTCGGATTCGAGGATGCGGTCGATCCGCTGGATGTCTCCGTACCTCTCCTCGTAGCGCTTCCGGTCGAACTCTTCCAACTCGCCGTATCCGTCGAACTGGCTGATGATGCCCTCACCATGAAATGGCACCCGCAGCTTGCATCCGATTTCATGCCAGCGCTCGATCTCTTCGGGTCTCAAGCCGATGCGCTCGCACAGCTGGCGACAGCGGGCCTTGGGCATCATGCCGAAAAGGTCGCAGCCTCGGGTCAGCACCCAGGCGGCCATGACGTTCGTATAGGCGTTGTTGTTGACGCCGCATTCATCCTGCGGAGCCACGCCCGGATAGGCGGTGTGATACTCGTCGGGCCCCATCACCGACTTGATCTCGTAGCGGTCGATCGCCGCGTTGTAGGTGGCAATGCTTGCCCAGAAGCGGGCAATCTCAAAAAGCATTTCGGCGCCCTGGTAGAAAAGAAAATCGCGGTCGTCGGAGACCTGGTAGTACTGCCAGATGTTGTACGCGATCGCCGAATTGATGTGGCGCTGCCGATAGCTGTTGTCGGGAATCCACCGGCCCGACTGCGGGTTGAGGTGCAGCTTCTGGGTTTCCTCCCTGCCGCTGCTGCCGCTTTGCCATGGATACATGGCGCCTTCGAAGCCGGCTTCGCGCGCCGCCCGCCGCGCCCCCGGCAGCCGCCGGTAGCGATAGTGCAGCAGCGCGCGTGTCAGCGTCGGCATGCGCAGGCTCAGGAAAGGAAAAATGAAAAGCTCGTCCCAGAAAATGTGCCCACGATAGGCCTCGCCGTGCCAGCCGCGCGCCGGGACGCCGACATCGAGATCGACGGTGTGCACGGATGCGGTCTGCAGCAGGTGAAAAATATTGACGCGCAGCTTGAGCGCTGTTTCCGGAACCGCACCGTCGTGGATCTCGATGTCGCACTGCTCCCACAATTGTTTCCACGCAAGCGCGTGCGCCGCCAGCAGTTGGTCGAAGCGGCCGACCTGGCTGAGGGTTCTGCGCACCGCCAGTCCGGGCTCGGAAATGCCGCGGTCGCGCGATGTATGCAGCACCACGATTTTCTCCACGGCGATCGCCCCGCCCTCGGGCAGCGTGTAGCTGATCTCCTGAAGGATCTGGTCCGTCAGTTTCTCGGTATGCCGCTCGGCATCGACCTCGCGGCCGTCGATATAGAGGCGGGTACGCGCCGTCTGCGCCAGCAGGATCTGGGACTGGTTGGTGCGGCAGCGCAGCAAGATCGTGTCGACTCCCAGTTGATCGAGTTCCAGAACGTCGAGGTGGCGGCTGGCCAGTGCGCGATAGCGGGGCACCCCGCTGTTGCTGACGCTGCCGTCCAGGGCCGAGCGCACGGTCAAGCTTCCGGACCAGTTTTCGGCAGTCAGTTCGACGCAAAGCCCGGCGAGATTCGGGTCGGCCATGCTGACGATGCGGCGCTCGTGCCAACGCGTAGTCCGGCCGGCGGCATCGCGGATGCGCAGCTCCCGCTGCAGCAGCCCGCGTTTGAGATCGAGTTCCTGGCGCAAGGACAGAATTTCGACCTTGTCCATCTCGAACCATTCGCCGTCGTCGATGCGGAATGTCAGGGGCAGCCAGTTCGGCAGGTTGACCAGATCCTCGTTTTCCACCTCGCGACCGGCGATCTCGGTGACAAGACGGTTGTAACCACCCGCCAGATAGGTACCGGGGTAGTGCACATCGTCGGCCGCTGTGTCCGGTGCGGCGCCGCGGGTGGCGAAGTAGCCGTTGCCCAGCGTGCACAGGGCTTCGCGCCGCCCCTCCTGCTCCGGCAGGTAGCCGTCGTAGACCAGAGACCAATCGTTCATCCCTTCCTCCTCGCCGAGGCCGCCGGCTTGGGCAAAATTTTGTAGGCCTTTTCCTCAGGGCCCGCGTTCACCGTTCACCATTGCGCTCAGCACCCCGAGAAAGCGCTGCACCTCACCGACGTCGGCGAGCGCATAGTCCGCCGCCGTCTGCCGCGTCCCGCCGTCGCGCACCGCGACGCAGACGCCGCGTCCCGCGAGCGCACGAAACGCATCCTCGTCGGTGACGTCGTCGCCAATATAGAACGGCACGATTTTCGGCCGGTCCAGACCGAGCTGCTGCAGCAGCCAGAGTACCGCATGGCCTTTGTTCCACTCGATGTCCGGCTGCAGCTCGAACACCTTCTTGCCGCCTCCCTTGTGCAAGCGCGGGTGCTCGGCGAGTACGCGGTCGACGATGCCGGCGAGATTGCCGACATCGCCGGCCGCCACGCGCCGGTAATGCACCGCGATCGAAAGCCGCTTGCGCTCCACCGCGTGCCCCTCGATGCCGGCCAGGCGTTCGCGCAGCACCTGCTCCACCTGATCGAGCTCGGGCAGGAACTCGACGCCTCTTTCCATGCTTTGAGCAGCGCCTTCAGGCCCGGCGATTTCGAAACCATGACTGCCCGCGTAGAACACCGAGTCCAGCTTCACCAGATGTTTCAGCATCGCGAGGTCGCGGCCGCTCACGATGGCGACCTTGCAGCGCTGGCTGAGCTCGTGCACAGCCTCGCGCATGTCCTGCGCGAGCAGCGCTTTGGTGTGATCCTCGACAATGGGCGTGAGCGTGCCGTCGTAGTCGAGAAACACCGCCGCCTCCTTCCCCGACAGACGCCGACGGATTTCGTCCTCCCGCTTCCATACGGAAGGCAGATTCGCGAGCGTCTTGACACCCAGCTGCCCGTTCGCGGCGAGAACCATCTCGCCAAGATCGCGCACGACGAGCTGCGCACCGGCCCGCCGCAGATCGTCGCCGTAGTCGCCGCGGTCGCCGCGGTCGACCCCGATAACCAGGCCGAACCCGCCTTTTGCCCCGGCCTCGACACCAGCGATGGCGTCTTCGACAACTGCGCAGCGTTCAGGCGGCACTGCCAGCTGGGACGCCGCCTCGCGCAGCATTGCCGGATCGGGCTTGCCGGGAAGGTCGAGCCGCACGAGGTCGCTGCCGTCGACCCTGGCATCAAATAAATCCAGCACGCCGGCGCTGCGCAGCACGGCTGCGGCATTGCGGCTCGCCGAATATGCCGCGGTTTTGACGCCGGCCCTGCGCAGTTCGGCGATGAGCTTCAGCGTTCCCGGATAGGCCTGGACCCGGTTCTGCTCCAACCAGGCGCCAAAATACCGATTCTTGCAGTTGCCCAGTCCGCACACGGTCTGCGCATCCGGCGCGTCACCCTCCTTTCCTTCGGGCAGTTCTATGCCGCGCGAATGCAGAAAGCTCCTGACTCCGTCATAGCGCGGTTTCCCGTCCACATACAGGCGGTAGTCCCGCCCTATGTCGAAAGGCCGAAAGGCTGCACCGCGTTCGTCCGCTCGCGCCTTCAGATAATCGTCGAACAAACGCTGCCAGGCCGCCGCATGCGCGCGCGCCGTATCGGTGATGACCCCGTCCATGTCGAACAGCACGGCTTCAAACGGCCCGCGCAAGCCGGCTCCCACTGCCGGCGCAGCCTGTGCGCTCATTTGCCGGCCAGCTCCGCTGCGAAGATGCCGCCCGAAGTTACCGGGCTTATATTGCCGATGAAAGTCGATCGCATCGGCTTGCGCGCCTGGCGTCTCATTTGCAGCGGGACGCGCTGCACTCGATCGCCTCGCGCAGTTCGCTCCGCGTCTTTTCCGTGCCGATCTTCGGAGCTATCGTCCTCGCTGCCACCAGAGCGGTCGGAAGACCTGACGGATAGTTTGCGCATGTTCGGCCCCCTTGGTATGTGTAAGCAAAGTAACTCCGCCCCGCTTAGGCACTTTGAGAATAATCAAACTTGGCCTTGATCACAAGACTGCATGGTCAGGAGTGATCGAATGAAATAGGTGCTTTTGCCCACGGCGAAGGAGTAAATTCGGCTGTCTTGCAAAGACTTTTGTTCGCCGCCGTCGAAGGCAAGGTGATGGATCGCTGCGTTCGACGGCGCGCCAGGCGAGCCGGCCGTTGATCCAGATCAACGGCCGGCGCCACCGCAGGTGCTATGTTTCACACAGGCTAATATCCGGGGATGGCGATGTTCAATCTTGAAGTCGGGCAGGAACTGGAATTCATCGAGCCGGCGACCGCGGGCGACCTGGTAATTCCCAAAGGCACGCGCGTACGTGTGGGCGCCATCATGTCGGAAGTGCTCGAGTCGAAGGTCACGCTCGTCGTTCATGGCGGAACATTGCCGGAGACCTTGCACGTGGAAAGGCATATCGTGACGCTGCATTGCCGGCCGCTACCCTAGCCACGCCAAACGCATCCGCGCGCGCGGCACAAACCGGGATTAAACCAACAACACGTCAGGGGGCAGCGCTTTCTCGGCGCGATTACCGGCGATGCATCGATTCGGTCCCGCGCGCGCTAATCGCCGTTGTTCTTCCCCTGTCTCGGCCACCAGCGGTCGATGAGTTCCGTCGCAGCGTCCTTGCCGCCAAGGCCGAAGGCGAGCGCCACGGCGAATACGAGTCCGGCCAGGATGATGAGAAAGCTTTCCCTGACGATATCCCCGCCCACGTTGACCTGGTCGAGCGCGATAAGCACGACGAAGGTCATGATGGCGTACTGCGCCAGCTTGCCGAGCACGTCGGCGTCCTGGATGCTGATGTTCCTGCAGTAAGTGACCACCGCGTTGCCGACGAAGCGTGCGAAGTACGCACCGAAGGAGAGGATCAGCAGCGCCACGATGACCTTGGGCACGAACAGGACGATCTGGCCGAGCAGCCCGGTGATGTAGGTCAGCCCCATGCCGTTGAAGCCGATGATAAGAGCGGCCAGGATCACCAGCCAGTAGATGAGCAGCCCCAGGATTCGGGTGGTATCGGACTCGACGCCGCCCTGATGCAGGAACCCGTCCAGGCCGGCGCGCTCGGTGAGCACGTTGAAGTTGATCGCGCGCAAGGCTTTTTCGGTCGCGAACATCGCGAACTTGGCCAGCAGCCAGCCCGCGATCAGCACCCCGATCGCCAGCGCGAGCTTGGGCAGGAACTCGCCGATTTGAACTAGGAACGCGCGCACGGGCGCGAGCATGATGTCGACTTTTTCCATATATGACCCTCCTTTTGTAAGCTTCGCGCTGTGCGCTCAGGCGTCCGCAGCGAGCCCGCACAGCGCGAGCACACCCTGCAGCGGAACATTGATCCATGCCGGGCGGTTGCCGATCTCGTAGCGCAGCTCGTACAGCGCCTTCTCCAGTTCGAACAACTCGATCAGTCCCTGTACTTCGGCGAACGATCCATACAGGCCGCTGCCGCGTGCAGTCTCGTCATAGGCGCGCAGGAAGGTCTCGCGGGTTTCCCGCGCCCAAGCCTGCGCCAGCGGCGCGAGTCCGGCCTGGTCGGCATCCGTGTAGGTATCGCGCAGCACTGCGCTCCAGCGGGCGTAATCGAAGGAGCGCAGCATCCCGGCGACGTCGCGCAGCGACGAGTGCTTGGCGCGCCGCTCGGCCAACGGCCGCGCCGGTTCGCCCTCGAAGTCGATGATGACGAAATCGTTGCTGCTCACCAGCACCTGGCCCAGATGGTAGTCGCCGTGGTAGCGGGTCTTGAGACAGGGACCCGCCGGCATGGCACAGGCCTCGATCCGGTCCAGCAGCCGCTGCCGCTCATCGAGCAGCGTACGCGTGTTGGCCAGCGCGGGGGCCGGGACCCGCTCCTGCTGCTGCTCCAGCAGAGCCAGCGTGGCGAGCGCGTCGTCGTGCACGCGCTGCTTCCAGCCGGCGAGGTCTCCCGCTTCGAGCGGCTCGGGATCGAAGGCCGCGTCGCCCGTTTGCAGCGCGAGCGCCCTGTGCAACTCTGCAGTGCGCACGCCCAGGGTATGCACCAGCGACAGGTAGGCGCCGTGCACATCCGCGTGCGTATGGTCCGCCGTGGCGAGCTGGCTCTCGAAGGTGCGAGCGAGGTAGTCGAGCGTGTACGACCAGCCGTCGCCCTGATTCGCCACATGGCCCTGCAACAGCGCCAGGCTCGTGGGCGTACCGTCGGCGGCGACGTATTCGAGCGCGCCCGCCACCGGCACGCAGTTGGCGAAATGCGCGACCTCCGTCAGAAAGCGTCCGAGCTCGAACTCCGGATTCACGCCTTCCCTTATGCGCCGGTAACCCTTGAGGAACAAGCGCGTGCCGAGCATCACCGTGGTGTTGCTGCTCAGGAATTTCGGCCGGGTAATCGGCAGCTTGTCGACCGCATCGCCGGCGAGGTCGGCGTAGGCTGTGGTCGGGGTAAAGCGCAGCTTGCCCTGCGCGCATTTCACTTCGCGCCCGGCGCCGATCGCTTCCACCAGCGCGCGGCAGAATGCTTCGTCGGCAAACGCATCGGCGAGCACGCCGAGTTGCGACTGCTGGCGCACCCGCGCCAGCGTCGCCGCGGCGAGCGCGCGCACCTGCTCGTCTTCGCCGTCACCCCAGGCCAGCGTCATCGGCAGGAAGTACGCGCTCTGGCCCGACGCCGCCTCGACCTGCAGCTGCGCCATCAGCCAGGAAGACTGGCCAGCGCCCCATAGCACCCAGTCTTCCAGCGCCGCGCGCTTGACGGTCTCGCCCTTGGCCGCGTACCAGCGCTGCGCAGCGATGTAGCGCGGCAGCGTTTCGGTCTCGAACTGCGCGCGCAGCTTCTCCGCCATGCGGATGCGCCACGGCACGACGCGGTCGCGGAAGAAACTGGTCCAGCCGTCGAACAATACCAGCACCGGCAACTCCTCGGGCGTCAGACGCTCCTCGTGCCAGTGCGGCACGTCGACGTCGGTTGCCAGGCGGAACCAGTAGAAGCCGCAGGCGGGCAGCGTCAGCAGGTAGAAGCGCTCGCCGATCGGCGGGAAGGCGGTGCGCCCCAGCATCTCGACCGGCACCCGGCCCTTGAAGCGCGCGAGATCTAGCTCCACCGGCTGCGCCGAGCGGCCGAGGTTGGCGACGCACAGAACGGTCTCCTCGCCGTACTCGCGCAGGTAGGCGAGGATCTTGCGGTTGCCGGGATTGAGGAAGGACAGCTTGCCGCGGCCGAAAGCCTGGCTGCCCTTGCGCACCGCCAGCATGCGCCGCATCCAGTTGAGCAGCGAGGCGGGTTCGCGCGCCTGCGCTTCCACATTCACCGCCTCGTAGCCGTATACCGCGTCCATGATCGGCGGCAGGTACAGCCGCTGCGGGTCGGCGTGCGAAAAGCCGGCGTTGCGGTCCGGGCTCCACTGCATCGGCGTGCGCACGCCGTTGCGGTCGCCGAGAAAAATATTGTCGCCCATGCCGATCTCGTCGCCGTAGTAGATGATGGGCGAACCCGGCATCGACAGCAGCAGGCTGTTCATGAGCTTGATGCGCTCGCGGTCGTTTTCCATCAGCGGCGCGAGCCGGCGTCGGATGCCGAGGTTGATGCGCGCGCGCGGGTCGGCCGCGTACATGCGGTACATGTAGTCGCGCTCCTTGCTGGTCACCATCTCCAGCGTGAGCTCGTCGTGGTTGCGCAGGAAAATCGCCCACTGCGCGTTGTCAGGGATCTCCGGCGTCTGCTGCATGATTTCGACCACCGGGTGGCGGTCCTCCTGCGCGATCGCCATGTAGATGCGCGGCATCAGCGGGAAGTGGTAGGCCATGTGGCATTCGTCGCCGTCGCCGAAGTACTCGCGCACGTCCTCCGGCCACTGGTTGGCCTCCGCCAGCAGCAGCCGGTTCTTGTAATGCGCATCGACCTGCGCGCGGATCTGGCGGATCACGGCGTGCGTCTCCGGCAGGTTCTCGTTGGTGGTGCCGTCGCGCTCGATCAGGTAGGGGATCGCGTCGAGGCGGAACCCATCCACACCCATGTCGAACCAGAAGCGCATGACGCGGATCACCGCCTTCAGCACGTTCGGATTGTCGAAATTGAGGTCCGGCTGATGGCTGAAGAAGCGGTGCCAGTAGAAGGCCTTGGCGACCGGATCCCAGGTCCAGTTGGAGGTCTCGGTATCGGTAAAAATGATGCGCGTCTTGTCGTACTTCGTATCGGTGTCGCTCCACACGTAGAAATCGCGCTTGCTTGATCCCGGCGGCGCGCGCCGCGCTGCCTGGAACCAGGGGTGCTGGTCAGAGGTGTGGTTCACCACCAGTTCGGTGATGATGCGCAAGCCCCGCCGGTGCGCCTCGCGCACCAGCGCGCGCACGTCGCCGCGGGTGCCGTACTGCGGGTGAACGTTGTGATAATCGGAAACGTCGTAGCCGTCGTCCTTCATCGGCGACGGATAGAAGGGCAGCAGCCAGATCGTATTCACGCCCAGGTCGCGCACGTAGTCGAGCTTTTCTATCAGCCCCGGGAAATCGCCCAGGCCGTCGCGGTTGGAATCGAAGAACGCCTTGACGTGCAACTGGTAGATGACGGCGTCCTTGTACCAGAGCGCGTCGTCCTGAATTTCGGCAGCCTTCGCGTCTTGCGGCTGCGCTTCCTTGGAATGGGGCTTTGCCGGTTTGTCCATCGTGCGATCCGGTCTGATTAAAGAAAGTAGTCGAAGTTGCGTTCGGTGCGCACCTTGCGCCGCAGCGCGAATACATGCGCGGGCACACGTTGCGGATCGAGCTGGACGAAATTGCGCGGGCCGCTCCACAGAAAGCGCGCGCCGGAGAGCAGGTCGTGCATCTGATACGGCATATGCGCGTCTATGCCTAGTGCCGCCAGATCGAGTTCGACCCAGCCGGACTGCACGTGGTGCGGGTCGAGATTGACGACCGTCACCACCAGGTTGTCCTGTTCGGCGTCCGACTTGGCATAGCACAGCAGGCTGTCGTTATCGACCGGCAAGAAGCGCAGCGACGCATCGGACTGCAGCGCGGGGTTGTCGCGGCGGGCGCTGTTGACGCGCGCAATCAGGTCGGACAGACTGTGCGGCGCCTCCAGGTCCCACTGGCGGATCTGATACTTCTCGCTGTTCAGGTATTCCTCGCTCCCGGGGTCGCGCGGCTCCGCATCGAGCAGTTCGTAGGCCGGCCCGTAGATGCCGTAGTTCGCGCCCAGCGTCGCCGCGAGCACCAGGCGCACGACGAAAGCGGGGCGGCCGCCGAACTGCAGATACTCGGTGAGGATGTCCGGAGTGTTCGGCCAGATATTGGGCCTGAAGTATTCACACCCGGGACCCTGGGTGAGTTCGGTAAAATATTCGATGAGTTCGTGCTTGGCGTTGCGCCAGGTGAAGTAGGTATAGGACTGGGTGAAGCCCAGCTTGGCCAGACGGTGCATGACCCTGGGCCGGGTGAACGCCTCGGCGAGAAACAGCGCGTCCGGGTACTCGCGCTTCAATTCGGCGAGCGCCCATTCCCAGAACGGAAACGGCTTGGTGTGCGGATTGTCCACGCGGAAAATCCGCACGCCTTCGCCGGCCCAGAAGCGGAACACGTCGGCGAGTTCCTGCCATAGCCCGCGCCAATCGTCGGACTCGAATTCGAACGGGTAGATGTCCTGGTATTTCTTCGGCGGGTTCTCGGCGTACTGCACCGTGCCGTCAGGCCGCCAGCGGAACCATTGCGGATGCGCCTTGACGTAAGGGTGATCCGGCGCGCACTGGAATGCGATGTCCAGCGCGATCTCCATCCCGTTCGTTTTGGCGCTCGCCACCAGGCGCCTGAAATCGTCCAGGGTCCCCAACTCGGGGTGCAGCGCCTTGTGCCCGCCCTCGGCCGCGCCTATCGCCCACGGACTGCCTGGGTCAGCGGGCCCCGCGGCGAGCGCGTTGTTCGCCCCCTTGCGGTTGACGCGTCCGATCGGATGGATCGGCGGAAGGTAGAGCACGTCGAATCCCATCTTCGCAATGCCCGGCAGGCGCGCCTCGCAGTCGCGCAAGCTGCCGTGCCGCCCCGGCTCTGCCGATGCCGAACGCGGGAACAGTTCGTACCAGCTGGAAAAGCGCGCGCGCTCGCGGTCCACCACCAGCGGATGTTCGACCGGGTAAATGGTGGCGAAACGGCGGTCCGGATAGCGCTTGGCGACAGCGGCAAATTCTTCGTCGAGCCCCAGCGTTTTAAGCACCTGCGGATCAAGCACGGCCCGCAGCCTCGCCGTCCAGCTGCTCAAGCGCGTCCGGTCTTCCCCGTCGGCGCGCTCTGCGGCCTCCTCGATCAGGCCGGCGCCGACCAGCGCCGCGACGCGCACGTCTTCGCCATCCACGCGCCGCGCGAAATCGTGGCGCCAGGAGAGAAAATGATCCACCCAGGCGGTGACCGTGTACTGGTAGCGGCCCACGGACTGCGCCACGAAGCTCGCGCTCCAGCGGTCGTTGCCCAGCGGCGCCATCGGCGTTTCATGCCACGCCGCCTCGCCTTCGCGCCGCCACAGCAGCACGCAGGCAAGCGTATCGTGGCCGTCGGTGAAGCAGTCGGCCTCGACCACGACGGTATCGCCGACGATGCGCTTGGCGGCGAAGCGCCCGTCGTCCACGGAGGGCGTAATGTGCTCTATCACCGCGCGCATGCGCCCGTCGATCATGTCCGCTTTCACGTCAGCCATGGTTCATTCGCCTTTGAACATCAACACTGAGAGCGGGGGCACAGTAATTGCGAGGGAGTGAAAGCGTCCGTGCGCAGCCACCGGCGAGGCGTCGACGCCGCCAAGATTGCCCATGCCGCTGCCGCCGTAGAGGGTGGCATCGCTGTTCGCAAGCTCGCGCCAATAGCCGCCGGTCGGCACGCCGACGATGTAGTTCGCGCGCGGCACCGGCGTGAAATTGCATACCACCAGCACCGGCGCGCCACCGTCGCGCGGCTTGCGCAGGAAACTCAGCACGCTTTGCTCGCTGTCGTTGCAGTCCACCCACTCGAAACCGGACTGATCGAAATCGACCTGATACAGCGCCGGCTCCGAGCGGTAGAGCCGGTTCAGGTCAGCCACCCAGCGGCGCACGCCTTCGTGCTCGGGGTATTGCAGCACATGCCACTCCAGGCTGTCGTCGTGTGTCCATTCGCGCCGCTGGCCGAATTCGCCGCCCATGAACAGCATTTTCTTGCCCGGCTGCCCCCACATGTAGCCGAACAGCACGCGCAGATTGGCGAACTGGCGCCAGGCGTCACCGGGCATTTTGTTGATCAGCGAGCCTTTGCCGTACACCACTTCATCGTGCGACATCGGCAGCACGAAATTCTCGAAGAAGGCGTACATGATCGCGAAGGTGAGCTTGTTATGGTGATATTTGCGATGGACCGGATCCTGGCTCATGTATTCGAGCGTGTCGTGCATCCAGCCCATGTTCCACTTCATGCCGAATCCCAAGCCACCCAGATACACCGGCCGCGACACCATCGGCCAGGAGGTCGACTCCTCGGCAATCGTCTGCACGTCGGGATGATCGCGATAGACCGCCTGGTTCAGCACGCGCAGGAATTCAACTGCCTCGATGTTCTCCCTGCCGCCGTAACGGTTCGGCACCCACTCGCCTTCCTTGCGCCCGTAGTCGAGGTAAAGCATAGAGGCGACGCCGTCCACCCGCAGCCCGTCGATGTGGTAGCGGTCCAGCCAGTACAGGGCGCTGGAAACCAGGAAGCCGCGCACTTCGTTGCGGCCGTAATTGAATATATAGCTGGTCCATTCCGGGTGAAATCCCTGCCTCGGGTCGGCATGCTCGTAGAGCGCGGTGCCGTCGAAGTACACCAGTCCGTGCTGGTCGCCCGGGAAATGCGCCGGCACCCAGTCGAGGATGACGCCGATGCCGTGCTGATGCAGGGTGTCGACCAAGTACATAAAATCTTCAGGATTGCCGTAGCGCGCGGTCGGCGCGTAGTAGCCGGTGGTCTGGTAGCCCCAGGAGCCGTAGAACGGGTGCTCCGTGATGGGCATCAATTCGACATGCGTAAAGCCCATCTCGCGCACATACTCGGCCAGAGGCTGCGCGATTTCGCGATAGCTGAGCGATCGGTTACCGTCCTCGGGCACGCGCCGCCACGATCCCAAGTGCACTTCGTAAATTGACATCGGCGCGTCAAGCGCATTGGCCCCGCGCCGCGCCTCCATCCACTGCGTATCATTCCACTCGTAGTCGAGGCTCCACGCGCGCGAGCCGGTCCGCGGCGGCGCTTCGGCGAAAAAGGCGAATGGGTCGGCCTTGTCCACCTGATAACCGCCGATGCGCGATTCGATGCGGTACTTGTACGCCTGACCTTGCGTAACGCCCGCGACGAAGCCCTCCCACACCCCAGATCCGTCCTCGCGCACCTGCAGCGGGTCGGCATTGGCGTTCCATTCGTTCCAGTCGCCGATCGCCGCGACGCGCTGCGCGTTGGGCGCCCAGACGGAGAAATGCGCGCCGGCAACACCGTCGCGCTCGGCAATATGGCAGCCGAACTTCTCGTACAGCTTCGCGTGAGTGCCTTCCTTGAACAGATAGATGTCGTGATCGGTCAACAAGATGGTTCTCCTATCGGGTTACCGTTGGCGCCACCGCGCTGCGGCCGCATTGGAGCAGGATGCTGCGAGAATCTGGGACCCGCCCGTGTAATCTCGTAATAATGGAATGGGCGAAGCGGGCGAAGAACTGAATGCAGCTTGCGCTTCGCCGCCTCAGATATCGGCGCGCAGCGTTGCAATGGTTGACTGTCTTGGCACCATAGCATGATCGCGGACGCGCGCCAACCCTGAATCGCCGCCGCGTCGCTGCTGCAGTGCCCATTTTTCTTCGCCAACAATGGCTTGCGCGATTTTGGCGATCTTCAACGGCCGCGGCCAGGCAGCAAAGCGCAGCTTACCGTTTCCCTTGGGCAACCAACTGCAATGCTTGGGCGATCTTGCTTGCGAGCGCGGCGAGCGCTTTTGCGTGTGCCGCGACAAGCGGGGCGATTCCAGGCGCGCTCACCGGTTCGACCAGAACGAAACTGCTTTCGCGCAGGCGTTCGCCGGCGCGGTTGCGCACGCTCCACGCCGCTTCGAGGGTGATGGACTCGCCCGGCACCGACTCGAAACGCAATATATCGATCGGCACCCGGTAGTCCGCACCCTCCCCGCCGTACTCAAAATACGCCGCGACGCGTGCCGCGGGCAGGCGCTCTCCGACGTCTTGCGCGAGGACGCGCGGAATTCCGCGTTTCAGGGGCTCCGCCCAACGCTCGGCGTCGGACATCGCATAGCGCTCCGGCGCGACACGCAGCACGATGCGCATCCGGTCCAGCGCCTCCGGCACGGAGACCGGGCCGATCGCGACGCGGTACTCAGGTGGCCCGTTCAGCGCTTTCGCAGGAGGCGGCGATTCGTTCAAAAGCGTGTAGTAACGCGTTGGTAGCGGAGTCGCGCAGGCGGCGAGCGCCAGCAACACCAGGGCGAGCGCGCCGCGCCGCATCATTGCGACCGCCCTTCAATGCGGCCGCGCAAAATCGCGCCCGGATTGCGCTCGAGGTAGCCGGCGAGACTGCGCAGCGCCTCCGCCGCGCGCCCAAATTCGCGCAGCGTGTCGCGCAGCTGGCGCTGTACCGGCGCATCCTGCGCAAGCAAACCATCGACACCGGCGAGGCTGCGTTGCGCGTCGGCCAGTGTCTTTTGCGCACTCGACAAGGTTTGGCTCAAATCGGCCAGCGTGCGCACCGCCTGCGGCGTGAGATCGCTGTCGACGTGGTTCACCGCGCGCGTGGTCGCTGCAAGCGTGGCCTGAAGCGCTTGCAGCGACTTGCGCGCATCGGCGACCGTACCCTCCAGCGGCAGCTTGTCCAGCTTGCGCGCGAGCCGCAGCAGCGTGGTCTGCAGTTCCTTAAGGCTGCTCGCGACGGTCGGGATCTCGGCACGTCCATCGCGCATGCGCACCGCCGCCTTGGGCGCATCGGGAAAGTAATCGAGCGCGACGTAGAGCTGGCCGGTGAGCAGGCTGCCGCTGCGCAGTTGCGCACGCACGCCGTGCGCGACGAGCTTTTCGATCAGCGCGCCGGGCCGCCGCGCTCCCCGCTTTGTCTTGCCGAGCAGCCGGTCCGGGTAGAGGCGCACTTCTACCGGAATGCGCACCTTCCCGCTCGCTGCGTCGAAATCGACGTCAATGGCCGCGACTTCGCCCACTACCACGCCGCGGAAGTCCACCGGCGCGCCGACGGAAAGTCCGCGTACCGATTCGTCGAACACCATCTGATAGCTTTCCTCGGCGGTATCGGGCAGGCGCATCGCCTTGCGCCGGTCGGGATAGAGAGCGAAGCTCGCATTCGCCTCGGCCGGCGCGGCTTGCGCTGTCTCTGCCGGCGTCTGAAAGGCGACGCCGCCGAGCAGCATCGATGCAATCGATTCGGTGTCCAGCCGTACGCCGTTCGCGCCGAGTTCCACGTCGAGGCCGCTCGCCTGCCAGAAGCGCGTATCGGTCTTGACGTAGGCGTCGTAGGGCGCGTTGACGAACACGCGCAAGCGCACGCCGGTACCGCCCGGCTCGAGCGCGTAGGCGACGACCGAACCGACCTGGACGCGGCGGAAGTAGACCGGCGAGCCCACGTCGAGCGAACCGAGATCGGCCGCGTGCAGCTGGAACTGGCGCCCGGGAAGATCGACGGTGACGATCGGCGGCACGTCCAGCCCGACGAAGTCGCGCTTCGGCTCGTGCGATGTGCCGACGTCGACGCCGATGTAGGCGCCCGAGAGCAGCGTGCCCAGGCCGGATATCTGCGTTCCGCTGATGCGCGGGCGCACCACCCAGAAACGCGTATCCGCAACCAGGAAGGGTTCGGCCTGCTTGCTCAGCTCGACCGTGGCAATGACCCGTTTGCGGTCTTTCGAGAACCCGACGGTGGTGACGCGGCCGATGTCGACGCTGCGGTACTTGACGAGTGTCTTTTGCGGTTCCAACCCTTCCGCCGTGCTGAAACTGATGGTGATCGTCGGCCCGCGCTCGAGCACCGCCTGCAGCGCGAGCCAGCCGCCGATCACCGCCGCGACAATCGGGATCAGCCACACCAGCTGCAGCGACCAGCGCCGATGCGGCGTCACGCGCGCCTCGGGAATGTCGGCGGAATCCGGCGGCTGCGGCATCTCGGCTATAGCCGTTCTCCCATGACGTCCCAGATCAGGCGCGGATCGAAACTCGCCGAGGCGAACATGGTGAGTACCACCACCGCGCCGAATGCCGCGGCGGCCGGCCCGGCCTGAATCGAGGCAAGCGTGCTGACATGGACCAGGGCCACCAGTATGGTGACGACGTAAATGTCGAGCATCGACCAGCGCCCGATGAACTCTATCACGCGATACAGACGCGTGCGCGTGCGCGGATGCCAGGTCGCGCGCATCTGCACCGAGAGCGCAAGCACGGTGAGGGCGATCATTTTCGCCAGCGGCACCAGCACGCTGGCGACAAACACCAGCAGCGCCAGCACGAAGGACCCCGACGTCCACAGGAACGCCACGCCGGAGACGATGGTATTGCTCTGCGTGCCGAAAAGCGAACTGGTGTCCATGATCGGCAGCGTATTGGCCGGGACGTAGAGAATCATCGCCGCGATAAGGAAGGCCCAGGTGCGCGCCAGGCTTGCCGGCTTGCGCGCATGCAGCGCCGCGCCGCAGCGCGGGCAATGCGCGTCTGCGCCCGGCGGCGGCGCACGGCTTACCAAGCGGCACACCTCGCACGCGAGCAGGCCCAGCCGCGCTGCGGTCGGCGCCGCACTCACGCGCCTGCCTCCAGCTGCGCCCAGGCGGCGTCGGCGTCGAACGCGGCCGCGCTCGCGGCGATCAGAAGCATCAGCGCGCCGAACGCGAATAGGGCCACGCCCGGCTCGACCGAGGCAATGTGCGCGAGCTTGACCAAGGCCACCAGCACGCCGAGCACAAACACCTCCACCATGCCCCAGGGCTTCACGCTTTCGATGAAGTGCAGCATGGGCACCGCCCCCCAACCTCGCTGGCCGCGCCGCAGCAGGGCCAGCACCCAGGTGAGCCCCACGAGCTCGACCGCCGGCACCAGGACGGTGGTCACACACACCAGCGTCGCCACCGCACGCGCGCCCTCGTCCCACAAGGACCTTGCCGCGCCGAGGAGCGTCGCACTGGTGTGCACGCCCTGCATTTCGATACCCACGATAGGGAAGGCGTTGGCGACGGCAAACAGGATGGCGGCCGCGAGCGCCAGCGCCAGCGCCCGTTCATTGGCGTCCGGCCGCGCGCGCCGGTACAAGCGCGCGCCGCAGCGTACGCAGTGCGCTTCGGTCCCCGGCGGCAGCCGAACCTGCCGGTGCAGCAGGTCGCATTCGAGGCAGGCTACAAGTCCGGCGGCGGACATGGCAGGTATCAGAGCAGCGACGAAAACAGCGTGGCAATGCCGAGGAAGGAGAAAAATCCGACGACATCGGTGACGGTGGTGAGGATGATCGAGGAGGACTGGGCGATATCGAGGCCGAAGCGCTGCAGCGTGATCGGAACCAGCGCACCGGCGAAGCCCGCCGCAACCATCGAGATCACCATCGCGGAGGCGATCACCAGCACCAGCCCCGGGGACCCGCTCCAGACATACACGCCAATTGCAGTGGTGGCGGCGACCGCCAAGCCGTTGAGCAAGCCTACGTTGAACTCCTTGAGCACCACCTTGGGCCAATGGCGCAGGCTGATTTCGCGCAGCATCAAGCCGCGCATGGTGACCGCCAGCGCCTGCGCGCCGGCATTGCCCGACTGGCCGGCCACCACGGGCAGCAACACCGCGAGCGCAGTGTACTTGGCGATGGTGTTCTCGAATAGCCCGACCACCGACGCGGCGAGAAACGCGGTCAGGAGATTGATCTGCAGCCACGGCAGGCGCTTGGCAACCGCAAAGGTGGCCGGCGAAAGCGCGCGCTCGTCGCGGCTCGCGCCGACCATGGTCTGGATGTCCAGTGTGGTTTCCTGCCGCACCACCGAAGCGAGCTTGGCCTGGCGGATGACGCCGACCAGACGCCCGTCGAAGTCGATCACCGGCAGATCGGCCACCGCGTCCTGCTGCATTTTCTCCACCACTTCCTCGCGCGGCGCCGTGTCCTGCACCGCGTCCGCGATTTTGCGCGCAATCCGTGCGAGCGTCTCCTCCGGCTCGCCCAGCGCCAGATCCTGGATGTCGACGCGCCCGTCGAGCCGGCCGTCATCATCCACCAGATACAGTTCACGCAATCCGCGCCATTTCGTCCGACGCAGGCGCGCCAGCGCTTCCTGCGCGGTCAGTTCGCCGCGGAAGGCCGGCACGCGCGGGTCCATCAACTGGCCGGCGGAGTCGGCCCGGTATTGCATCAAGGCGCGTATTTCCGCGGCGATTTGCGGGCTGAGCAGCCGCTTGTAGCGCTCGCGCTGGTCGTCCTCGATCCGGTTGAGCAGCGCCGCACTGCGCGCCGGCTCCAACTCGCCGAGAAGCTCCACCGCCCGCTGCTGCGGCAACTCGGTGAACACCGCCTGCTCCACATCGGTGGCGAGGTTGTGCCACACCAGCACTACCGCGTGTAGCGGCTGGGCCGCCAACATGGCGCTCACCTCGCTCGCAGGCATCACTTCGATGCGCCGCGCGGCTTCGCGCGGATAATCGAGCAGAAAGCGCAGGTTGAGGGCGTCGACCGCTGCTGCGGCGTCGGCGTTCATGATTTACCCTCACGGCGCTGGACCGGCAGCAGGCTGACCAGTGCCTGAATCACTGCGGAGACGCCGAACCAGTACGCGCCGGCGATGCCGGCGAGCGTGTCGTCGGCGCGACGCGGCCCAGGCCTGCCTTGCTCCATTGAGAGCGCCCGCAGCAGCGCAGCGTGGGTGAGCGCGCCGACCAAGCGCTCGCCGCGCTCGACCACCGCCAGCGCAGAAGCCTCGTGCCACGCTGGATGCTCTGGCAATCCGGCGAGCAGTGCCTGCGCCGGCAGCCGATGCGGGGCAGGGCGTGCCAGCCGCGCCAGCGTAGTCGTGGCGTTCGCGCGCAGCAAATCGGCGAGTTCGACGTAGCCGATAAGGCGCTGATTGCGGTCGATGACGTATGGATCGGCGAGGAGCGACTCGTCGGCGCGACGCACTCGCTCCAGCGATTCGCCGGCGGTCATGTCGGCGGGCAGCGCCAGGGGGCGCGGGTCCATCCAGGCGCCGACGCTGTCCTCCGGATAACCGAGCAGCAGTTCGTAGGCCAAGGCGAGCGCTGTCGGCAATTGCGTCATCAGGCGCCCCCTGCGCTCGGCCCCCACATAGCGCAGCAGCGCGACTCCGGCCTGCGCGCCCATGCCCCGCAGCAGCCCTGCCGCTTCGGCGTCCTCGAGCCGCTCCAGGCAGCGCGCGCCGGCGAGCGGCAGCATCTGGCGCAGCACCGGCGCCGCGAGACGCAGCGGTGCCGATTGCAACAGCGCCGCCGCCGACGCGGGGGCAAGGCGCTCGATCACGCGCGCCGCGTCCGCAGGATGGGCTTCCAGAAATGCGTAGCTGAGGTCTTCGCTGCTAGCCATCGCGCGCCCCGCTCACCACCAACACGATCGGCTGCTCGTTGAACACCTTCGCCGGCAGGCTGGCGCGGCCCTCGGTGGTTTCGAGCACCAGCGCAGTCTCCGTCAACTCCAGAATCCGGCCTTCGTAGCCGGCGACGCGAACATGCTGGCCGACGCTGTAGCGCTGCCGCAAGTAGTGCGCCCCGATGAGGTTGGCGACGTATTCCCGGGCGCCGATGCTGAGTGCGAGCGCCACCGCTCCCACCAGGGCGATGCCTGCCGCCGCGGCAAGAATGACCAGAAACGTGACCCGGATGCCGATCTGGTCGGCGCCGACGAGTACGGCCGTGACCAGGATCGCCCCCTGCACCACACGCCCGATCAGCGCGCGCTGGCGCTCGCCGGCGCCGGCGACGGCGGCCTCCACCACCTCGCGCGCAAGCCGACTGAGCAGAATGCCGGCAACGATGATGAGCGCACCGGCGAATACCGTCGGCAAGTAATCGGCTACGCGCGCGAGCCATGCGGCGAAGATCTGCAGGCCGAGCACTTGGGTCGTAGCGGCGACGAAGAACAGCAACACGGCCCAGAACACGACGCTGCCGAGAATTTTTGCCGAGGTTCCGGGCAGGCGTGGCGTCGACGCGCCGCGCCCGGCGGAAATCCGCGCCAGCGCTCGCTCGCCCAGCAGCGTCAAGCGTACCGCGGCGGCGCGCAGTGCATGCGCCACCGCCCAGCCGATGAGCAGCAGCAGAAACGCGGCGAGCAGATTCGGCAAGTAGAGCGCAAGCCGCTCTACGGTCTGGCCCAACGCCCCGGAGAGCACATCACGCCATTGCGAGAAGATTTCCATCTACGATCTCCAGCATGCGCATCGAGCAAACCCCGAAGCAGGGCTTCAGACCTCGCGACAATCCGAAAGCCGGGACCAAGCCGCAGCGCGCCCGAAATCCTCTGGCTCTGTCGCCTGCTCGCCTCGCACCGTTCGCGATCACCAGGCGACGCTTATTACCAGCGCATAGTAGCAAAAACGTGCGGTCGGCAGGTCAGTCCGCGGCTTCGCCAGCTAAACCGTGGTCGATCCGGACCCGGGGATACAGCCGCTGCAGCACGTCGCCGGCCGTCGCAGCCAGCGCCTCGCGCAACGCCGGCTCCAACACCTCGGTCGCATCGCTGTCGGCGCGCAGCGACCAGGCGTGGCCGAACGCCTCCTGCTGCTGCGCCAGCGCGGCCGCGACCGTTCCCTGCCAATGCGCCGGATACTCGGACTCGGCCCAGTCACCGCGCCCGCGGCCGTAGTGCGCCACGGCCAGATAGCCGAGCAGCGCCGATTGCGCGAGCTCATTCAGAACCTCTTCGTTCCAGGCGATGCTGGTGACCTCGGCGCCGCGCACCAGGTTGTAGCCGCGCGCGAGGCCGGCGGCCCCAAGCGCGCCGAGTACGCCGCCGACGAGCAAGCCGGCGCCGAAGGTCAGTCCGCCGCTCGCCAGATCGGCTTTCAGACCCGCCAGAGCGCCGGTCACCATGCCACCGAACGCAGCCGCCTTGCCCTCGCTCAGCCGCTCGCGCAAAGCATAGTGCTTGGCCAGCCTGATCAGAATCTCGGCGCTCGCGTGTCCGCCCAACCCGTGCAGCGCGATCAGGCGGTCCGAACTCGCGCGGATGTTCTTGTCGAGCCGCTCGGCGAGTGCGCGCATTGCAAGCTGCCGCGGGCTATCCCCGGCCTCGCGGCGGATGCCGAGCGCGCTCCCCAGTTCGCGCAGCCTGTCGCTCCAGCCGCCCTCGTCCACCGTCTCGCGATCGAGCGCCGCGCGCGCGAGCCTCTCGGCGATCAAGTCGAGCGAGGCATCGAAAACTTCGCGCCGCCGGCGCAGCCACTGCGCGCTGAGCCGGGCGAATGCGTCGCGCTTGTCCCCTGGAACCGCTTCAGCCAACTCGCCGAACAGCACCGTTTCCTGCACCCAGCAGCGCGCAAATGCGTCGAATGCCAGCACCGCGCGCACGCAGCGCACGCCGGCGAGATGCGCGCGCCAGCGCTGCACATCGGCCTGCTCCTCGGCCGCCGGACGCGGTCGGCCAAGCTGGTTGAGCAGCACCACGACGGGCTTGCCGATCCACTCCAGCACGCGCATTTCCGGGGCGACATAACCCGCCTCCTCCGGGTGCTCGGACGCATTGACCAGGTACAGGACCACATCGGCGTGATCGCGCACGTTGCGCACCGCCTGCTGACTCGACCAGAAGGCGCGATCGCGATAGCGATCCCACACCTGGGTAAGGAACCAGCCGAGCGGGTTGTCCGATTGCGCCAGGCGCTTCGCCAGCCTGGCGCTGTCGCCGAAGCCGGGCGTATCCCACAGCGCCAGGCGGTCGCCCTCGGGCGTTGTCACCATCTCGTGCCTGTCGGCGCTTTGCGTCACATGCGGTTCGTCGCGCACCTCGCCCACGTCGCGGCCGAGCAGGGTGCGCGCCAGCGTCGTCTTGCCGACGTTGGTATGCGACACCAGGCTCAGTTGTATCGTCTGCGCCATGCGCTCAATCCTGCGCTGCGCGCGCGGGTGCATGCGCGAGCGCGGCGCGCAATGCACGCTCGGCATCGGCCCGATCCTGCGCCTCGAGATCGGCGAACACCGCTTCACGCCCGGTCTGCGCAAGCATGCGCTGCCAGGCCGCGCGGCGCTCGCTGCGCCGCTCGGCGCCGAAGCGCTGCCCGAATGCGGATTCGTCGACCAGCACCGCCAGCGGCGTTGCCCGCGGCAGGCGCGCCGCCAGCGCGTCGATGAATGCGCCGTGGTTCTCGCGCTCCGGCGTCGCCGTCAGCGGAAACAGCGCGGCGACGAGCGCCACTGCCGTGCCCGGAAGCGCCGCCGGATCGAGCGCGTCTTCGCCGCCGTAGGGTACCGCCGGCGCGATGGCGACCTCGGTGCGCGCGCCGAATACCCCCGCGAGCAGCGCGTTCAGTCCGAGCGCGGCCTGCGCGCTCGGCCGGTAACTGTACGGCAGGATGCGGATCTCGGCTGCGACGCCGTGCTGCGCGCGGGCGATGGACTGGAAATAGCCGTCGTCGAGCGACAGCGGGAAGCGATTGCTGAGCCTGCGCTCGACCAGAAGATTGCCCAAGGCCAGCAGTGCGCGCGGCAGCAAAACGATCAGCAGCACCGTCACCGCGTACAAGTGGATCCAGCGCGCCGCGTTTTCGCCCGGCGATACGCCCGAGCGGATCGCTTCCAGGCTCGCCAGGTCCGGCAGCGGGATACCGCTGATCGCCGCGGCCGGCCCGAGCACGACAGCCAGTATCGCGTGGACAGCGGACGCATCGAGAAACGTGCTTTCCCACCCTGCGCGGTATTCGAGCGCGAATCCGCGCAGGTACATGCCGGACAGCGCACCGGCCGCGAACGCCGCCGCCGCGGTGTGCAGAACACGCGCAACGCGTGAGGCGCTCAGCATCGCGCCGGCGCCGGCCCAATCGCGCGCGAAAGCGGCGAGCGGAGGCGCGAACTGCTCCCTCGCGCGTGCGGATACCGCCGTGTGCGCAAGACGCGCGACCAGCCGTGCCAGCGGTCCGGGAGCACCCGTGCCGGCGCCGGCAAGACGCGCCGCCGAATGTGCCAGCAGCAGCACATACACCAGAAGATTCCATGCGAGCAGCGCCAGCAGCGGCGGCGCCAGCACGTTAATGTGCCGCGCCGGCCCGATCGAGTCCGTGGCGACACCGGCGGTGAACGCAAGAAATGCGAGCAACCATCCGATCCAGGGTCGCCAGGTCAGGGCACGGACGGCGAGTCTGACGCCCCGGTCGCGCGCGCTGAGGCGCTCGGCGGCAAGCCGCGCTCTGCGCGCAACGAAGGCAGCCGCGCTTGCCTGCTCGCCTTCGGCCTGCAGCGCCGCCTGCGTGGCCCAGACGCGATCGTCCTCGCTCCAGTGCGCGACGTCTTGCGCCGGCAGCGTTTCATAAGCGCGCAGCAGCATAACGTTGCGGGCGTCGGATTCGTTCATGCGGTGGATGTGTAGGTTCTGCGAAATCGGCTGTCAGAGGAAGAGTATACGACTTTGCGCGCAGCCGACGCCGCGCTTCGCGCGTTTCTGCGGACAGCGCCGAATGCCCGGGTGGGGCACCCGTCGCAGTCGACGCCGCGTTTCGCTCTATAATGATACGAGAGTCACAAGGCTGATCTCAATCCGGTCGCGCGCAACAGGACCAAACCCTCGGCTGCACCGCGATAAGCTCCACCATGCCGAACAAACTGCGAATGATCTACTGCAAGCTGCCGCGGCTCACGCCGCGCCTGCAAGCCGAGGCCGCGAGGTGAAGGCCGTCGCCGCGCGACTGCTGAGCCGTTTCGACAGCGTCGTCTGGGGCGTGCGCGAGCAGCCTCTGCCGGCGTGGAAGGCGCGCGGGCTGAGGATACTGCGCACGGCGCTGATCCTGGCGCGCGATCTCGCCGGCGGCCAACTCACGCTGCGCGCGATGGGCCTGGTGTATACGACCCTGCTGTCGATCGTGCCGCTGCTCGCGCTGAGCTTCTCGGTACTGAAAGCATTCGGCGTGTACAACCAGATCCAGCCGGTGCTGCTGAACTTCCTCGCGCCGCTGGGGGAGAAAGGCGCGGACATCACGCACAAGATCGTGCAGTTCATTCAAAACATGAATGTCGGCGTGCTCGGCGCAGTCGGGGTTGGGCTGCTGGTATACACGGCGATCTCGCTGATGCAGAAAATCGAGGAGTCGCTGAACTACATCTGGCACATTCCGCGCTCCCGGCGCCTCGGCGAGCGCTTCAGCCGCTACCTCAGCGTGCTCATGGTCGGTCCGATCCTCGTATTCTCGGCGCTGGGCATCACCGCGACCATAATGAACATCGAGACGGTGCGCGATCTGCTCGCGATTGGCGCGCTGGGCCAGACCGTGCAGGCGATCAGCCGGCTCACGCCCTACCTGCTGGTGATTGCGGCCTTCACTTTCGTGTACATGTTCATTCCGAACGCGCGGGTGCGCTTCGGCCCGGCGCTGATCGGCGGCGCAGTCGGCGGCATCGTCTGGCAGACCGCGGGGTGGGCATTCGCAGTGTTCGTGGCATCGTCAAACAAGTACACAGCGATTTATGCCGGCCTGGCAATCCTGGTGATGTTCATGATCTGGCTCTACCTGAGCTGGCTGATCCTGCTGTTCGGCGCCAGCGTCGCGTTCTACACCCAGCACCCGGAGTACCTGTATGCCGGAACCGGTGAACCGCGGCTAAGCAACCGCATGCGCGAGCGGCTGGCGCTGTCGGTCATGAGCCTGGTCGCCGGCAGGTTTCTTGCCGGCGCGCGCATGCCGGCGCCGGCGGACTTCACACGCCTGCTCGGCGTGCCTATGCATGCGCTGCAGCCGGTGCTCGACGCGCTGGAACAGCGGCAGCTGGTCGTACAGAGCACCGACGATCCGCCGGTCTACCTCCCGGCACGCGACCCGGCGCTGATCTCGGTGACACAGGTGCTCGAGACCGTGCGCGCGGCCGGCGAGGAGCGTTATTTCTCGCCCGACGGACTGCCGGCGCCGCGTCCGGTCGACGCCTTGCTGGAGCGAATGCGGCGGGCGGTCGATTCGTCGGTCGGCGACATGACACTGCGCGAGTTGGCGGCGCAGGAGACGGAACCGGCGATGCCCGACGAGGCGCGAACAGACGCCCGCTAAGGGTCGCGCGAATGTAGGCGCGCGACGCACCCGCCGGCTCATCGCAACGTGTAAGATGATGCTGCGTCCCCCGGCGCGCGCCGTCGCGCACGCCGGGGGATGCCACCGTGACCCCCGCGAGCGAGGCCGCCCCGCCATATGCCAGATTGCCGCCTTTCCATTTACGGAGACCCTACTTGGCCGAATCTGCCACTCGCGAAGGCGTGAGCGCAGGCAGCAAGCGCAGCTGGAGCTCTGCCGACGCGGAGCGCTTCGGCAGGCCCGAGCGCGGCTGGCGGCTACGCCTGTACACCGTCATCTTCGAGGCGGACACGCGCGCCGGAAAACTGTTCGACCTGCTGCTGCTCGCTACCATCCTCGTCAGCGTCGTCGTAGTCATTGCCGACAGCGTCGACGGCATCTCGCATGGACGTGACGCGCTGTTCGACGCGATCGAGTGGACGATCACATTCCTGTTTTCGGTCGAGTACGCCGCGCGCCTCGCGTGCGTGCGGCGGCCGTTGCGCTATGCCACCAGTTTCTTCGGCGTGGTGGACCTGCTCTCCGTGCTGCCCTCCTATCTGACTCTGGTCGTGCCCGGGGCGCAGATGCTGCTCGACGTGCGCATACTCAGGCTGCTGCGCGTTTTTCGCGTTCTAAAACTGGCCGCGTATGTCGGAGAATACCGGGCGCTGGGCAACGCGCTGGCCGCAAGCCGGCGCAAGATCCTCATCTTCCTGTCGGTGGTGCTGATGGTCGCCCTGCTCATGGGCACCCTGATGTACGTGGTCGAAGGCCCGGAGCGCGGCTACACCAGCATTCCGGTTGCGGTGTACTGGGCGATCGTGACCATGACCACGGTCGGCTACGGCGACATCGCACCGCATACCGATTTCGGGCGCCTGATCGCCGCCGTGATGATGCTGCTCGGATGGGGCATCCTGGCCGTGCCCACGGGGATCGTCACCGCCGAAATGACCGCGCGGCGCTTCGCCCACACCACGCCGACCACGCGCAGCTGCCACGAGTGCCTGAGCGAAGGACACGAGGCCAATGCGCGCTTCTGCAAGGACTGCGGCGCAAAACTGCCGCCGTACCAGCGCGATTGAAGGGAGGCGGAACGATTTCGGCCGCGCGCAGTTCAGGCGGCGTGTTGTCGCGATGCGGCTTGCTTGTCCTCCTGGCCTGCTGCAGCCGCCCCTGCGCGGCACAAACCGTGCCCGCTTGGAACGCCCAGACGCTCACCGGCGGCTGGCGCGACGCGCGCACGCGCATGAGCGAGCGCGGCTTGACGACGGGCCTCGTGTACACGGGCGACGTGCTCGCGGACACGTCGCCCGGAACCAGCCGCGGCACGAAGTACATGGATGTCGTCGACGTCAGGTTCAAACTCGACCTCGGAAAACTCGCCGGCTGGAGCGGCGCCAGCGCTTTCCTCCATGTCATTAGCGACCAGGGTTCGGGGCTCAACGCGCACAACGTGCACAGTTTCATGGGCGTCGACAATATCGAGGTGAATACCAACACCACCAAGCTCTATCAGGCGTGGATCGAACAGCGCGCCTTCGACGGCAAACTTTTGGCATTGGCCGGCCTGTACGCGGTAAATTCGGAGTTCGACGTAATAAAGTCGAGCGGCGTGTTGCTGCACCCGGCGTTCGGCACCGCGCCGGTATTGGCGCAAAGCGGTCGCAACGGGCCGTCGATTTACCCGACGACCTCATTCGGCGTCCGTATCAAATATCAGCCCAATCCGGCGGTCTATGCGCAGATGGCCGTTCTGGACGGAGTCCCGGGCGATCCGAACAACCCGCGCGGGACGCACATCCGCCTCGATCGCGGCGACGGCGCCTTCCTTATCGCCGAAGTCGGATTGAGCCCGCTGCGCCTCGAAGCGGCGTTTGCGCCGGAGCGCGGCCGGCGCGGCGCGGAACTGACACAGGAACGCGGGCAGCCAGGCACGATAAGCAAACTCGCGCTGGGATATTGGGAGTACACGTCCCGCCTGAACGATCTCACCGCAGTCGACAGGGCGGGAAATCCGCTGCGCCGTCGCTCGAAAGGAGCCTATTTGCTGGGGGAGGAAACGGTTTACCGGGAGCGCCAGGACGCGCAGCAGGGCCTGGCAGTGTTCGCCAGCTACGCGGTGGCGCAAAGTGACGTCAATCGCATCGACTATTCGCTGACCGCAGGCCTGCGCTACAAAGGGCTTTTGCCTGGGCGCGACGACGACGTGCTGGCCTTGGGGATCGCTCGCGCCCATGCCAGCGCCGAATTCAGGCAGGTCCTGTCCCTGGAAACCGGCGCGCCGACGGCGAGCGCGGAGACCGCGATCGAGCTGACCTACCGCGTGCAGCTGCGGCCATGGTTTGCACTGCAGCCGGTGATTCAGCGCATAAGCCGGCCGGGGTTCGGCGCAGCGTCGGGCACGGCCTGGATCGCCGGCCTGCGCACCGAAGTCTCGTTTTAAGCAGCGTCGATAGGGGCGAAGCAAGGCGCCGGCGCGCGCGGGCGGCGGCATGCATCATTCCGCGCGCTTCGACCGATCGGCGCGATCGTCGCGCGAAGCCGGCGCGCTTGACAGGCGCGTGGGCCAAGGTCAGTATTAACCTATATATCCCGCGTCCCGGCGGGATCGTGATCCTGCACTCCCTCACTCCTCCGCGCACCAAGGAAATCGATATGCAGCTCTCCGTCATCGTTGCGATCGTCATTGCCATCGCCGGCGTCATGTTTGCGGTACAGAATACGGTGCCGGCGACGGTCGTGTTTCTCTTTTGGCGTTTCGACGGTTCGCTCGGGGTGATCATGCTGGTCGCGCTCGCGCTCGGAGCCCTGATCGTCGCCCTGGTGTCCACACCGGCGACATTGCGCTCCAACTGGGTCATCCGGCGCCAGCACAAGGAAATCGACAGCCTCAAGGCGAGCAACGCCGAACTGCGCGCACGCACCACGGAAATGGAGCGCCAGAGCGTGACCAGCCGCAGCGACACGATACAAGCAATCGGCCCCGAGGCGGAACCAAAGGTTTGATCGCGAACAAGCTGCTACACGCGCAAGACAGCGCCGCCCTGCGTCGGCGCCCGACAAGACCCAGACGCACAGCGGTCAAATGTCGTTTCTGAATCAAATGCAGGGAATATCCGCCCGCGCAGTGCTGTATGCGGCGTGCCTCGTCCTGCTCATGCCGCTTGCCGCACCGGCGCAGACGCAGACGCAGACGAAACCGTTCGTCTACTCCGTGGACCTGGATGTGCCGCAGGCATACCGCAAGCTGCTGCAGGACCACCTGGAAATCTACACCGCGCGCGAAAACCCGCGCATGAGCGCGGACCAGTTGCGTTTCCTGGTGCACCGGACGCCGCAGCAGATCCGCCAACTGCTCGCGACCGAGGGCTACTATTCTCCGACGATCGACTCCTCGCTCGAGCAGCGCCAGGGCGCATGGCACGCGCGCTTCGTCATCGCCCCGGGAGAGCCGTCGCGCGTCGCCGCAGTGGATCTGGAATTGCGCGGCGCCATCCCGGCCGCAGCGCGCAGCGCGCGACTTGCCGCCATGCGCAAAAGCTGGCCCCTGCACAAGGGCATGGTATTTCGCCAGGCCCAGTGGGAAGCAGCCAAGCGCGGCATGCTGCAGTTGCTGCTCACCGAGCAATACCCGGCTGCGCACGTCGCTTCCAGCCAGGCTACGGTCGACCCGAAGACGCGGCAAGTGTCGCTCAAGGTCGTGCTTGAGAGCGGTCCGGCGTTCACTTTCGGCGCCCTCACGATCAGCGGCCTGGAGCGCTATCCGCGCAGCCTTGTCGACCGGTTCAACCTCATCAAGCCGGGATCGCCCTATTCGCAGGCGAAACTGCTGCAATTGCAGGCGAGCCTGCAGAACAGCGGCTATTTCACCAGGGTACAGGTCAACGCGGACATCGACCCCGCGCGGCCGCAGCGCGTTCCGGTAAAGGTCAAGGTGGTCGAGGCGCAATCGCGCAAACTGGGCTTCGGCCTGGGCGCAAGCACCAATACCGGCGCGCGCGGCCAGGTTGAATATCAGGATCTCAATTTCCTGGACCGCGCCTGGCGGCTGTCCAGCCTGCTGAAACTGGACAGCAAGACGCAGTCGCTCAGCGGCAAGGTGCAATTGCCGCGCACTGCGCAAGGCTACGTCGACAGCCTGAGCGCGCTGGCCGAGCACGCCGACATCCAGGGCCAGACCACGCGCAAACTCGTTCTCGGCGCAAAGCGCAGCCGCGTGAGGGGCGCCACCGAGACGGCGTACGGCCTGCAGTTCGAGACCGAGCGCGACGACGTCGCGGGCGCACCAAGCACCTCGATGCAGGCACTGGTCCCCAATTACAGCTGGACGCGGCGCAAGCTCGATAATCTGCTCTACCCCAGTGAGGGCTACCTGCTGAACGCCCAGGTCGGCGTCGCAGCCAAAGCGCTGCTGTCGGACCAGGATTTCGTACGCGGCTACATCAAATCGACCTACTACCACCGCCTGGGCAAGCGCGACGGGCTGATCCTGCGCGCCGAGTTCGGCGCAACGCTCGCGCGCAGCAGCCAGGGGATTCCCTCGGATTACCTGTTCCGCGCCGGTGGCGACCAGTCGGTGCGCGGCTACGCTTATCAAAGCCTGGGCGTTAAAAGCGGCGACGCTATCGTCGGCGGGCGCTACCTCGGCGTGGCAAGCGCGGAATACGTGCACTGGATTACCGAGAAGTGGGGTGCAGCCGTGTTCTACGACATGGGCAACGCCGCCGACAGTCTGCGCGATTTCAAGCCGGTGCATGGCTACGGAGCCGGCGCGCGCTGGAAAAGCCCGATCGGACTGCTCAACCTGGATATCGCCTACGGCCGCGAAGTCAGAAAAACGCGCATCCACTTCTCCGTGGGGATTCCGTTCTGATGGCGCGCGTTTGGACCTCATGGGCATGGCGCGCCGCGTTGGCGGCCGGCGTGCTGCTGGCCTGCGCGACGCTCGCAGCGGTCTGGCTCGGCGGCAGCGAGACGGCGCTGCGCTGGCTGGCGGCGCGCGCCGTGCAGGCGAGCGCCGGCCGGCTGGCGCTCGAAGACGTGCACGGCTCGCTCTACGGGCCGCTGCGCATCGGCAGGTTCACATTCGCCGAAGGCGATCGACGCATCGAAGGGCGCGGGCTGGCGCTGGATTGGTCGCCGCGCGCGCTGCTGTTTACCCGAACCGTTCTGGTACGCAGCCTTGCGCTGCATTCGCTGTCGGTCGACACCGGAAAGCCTTCCGCCGAATTGCCGCAGCTGCCGCAGACGCTGCGCCTGCCACTGCGCCTGGAGATCCGCAGCGCAAACATCGATACGCTGGCGCTCGCGGCCGGCGCAAAGCGTTATGATTTGCACGCGCTCAAGCTGCAACTGCGCAATTCCGATGGGCGCTTTCACACGCTGGCCTCGCTGCAAACACCCTGGGGCAAGGGTAAGGCCGAGCTGACGCTTGCCGATACTGCGCCGTACGCCTTGAGCGGCAGCGCGGGCCTCAGCCGCGACGACGGACCGCAGGCGTATGCGGTGCACGCCACGCTGGCCGGCAGGCTGGCCGATATCCGCGTGTCGGCGACGGGCACTTGGCACGAAGCGCAGGCCGAGCTGCATGCGGCGCTCGCTCCGTTCGTGCGCATGCCACTGAAAGAGGCTGCGCTGCGACTCAAGCGCTTCGATGCGCGCAGCATCGGCGCGGACCTGCCGCACACCGACATCGGCGCCGAACTGACGCTGCGCGCGCAGGGCGGCGGCGCCTACGCGGGCGAACTCAAACTCGCCAACGCCCTGCCCGGCCCGGTCGATGCGTCGCTGCTGCCGCTGCGCGCGGCGCAGCTTTCCTTCGCGGGTGTGCCCGAGGCGCTGGCGTTGAAAGATGTGCGCCTGGACCTCGGGGATGCCGGCCGGCTCGCCGGCGCGGGCAGCCTGGCCCAGGGACGCTTGAATCTGAGCCTGGAGACCTCAACGCTGGACCTGCACGGCATCTACGCCAAGCTGGACGCGACCAAGCTGGCGGGCAAGCTCAGCATCGATGCACAAAGTACGACGCAGAATGTGCGCGCAGACCTGCGCGACGGCGCCTATCGCGTGCGCATCGACGCCGCGCACCGCGGCGATGCGCTGCAAGTCACAGCGGCGGACGTTTCCATTGCCGGCGGCGAACTGAGCTTGAGTGGCGAGATGTCGCTGGCGCGAGCCCACGCGTTTCACGCCGAAGGCAAGTTCGCGCACTTCGACCCGTCGCGGCTGGGCGATTATCCTGCGGCAAGTATCAACGGCAGCATTTCCGCGAGCGGGCAGCTGTCCCCCAAACCGGAGGCGGCGCTGCAGTTCGCCGTCGCCGACAGCCGCTATCGCGGAAAGCGCCTGCACGGCGGCGGCAAGGTCCGCGTTTCTCCGGGACACATCTGGGACAGCGACATCGCGCTCGAACTCGGTGCCAATCGCCTGTCGGCGCGCGGCGCCTTCGGCGCGCCGGGCGATCGCCTGGATTGGCGGCTCGAGGGCGGCGAGCTCGCAGCATTCGCGGCGAAACTGGGCGGGCGCCTGAATGCCTCCGGCACGCTGCAGGGAAGCGTCGCCGAACCTTCGGGCACATTCCGCGCGCAGGGGCACGATCTGAGCTGGGCCGGCGGCCACCGCCTGGGCGAACTCAGCGCCGAGGGCAAGCTCGAAAAGGGCATCGACGGGCCGCTCGAACTCAAGGCGACACTGCGCGATTACCGCGCGCCGGCGCTGAGCATAAAAACCGCTTCGATCAGCGCGACCGGGCGGCGCAGCGAACACGAGCTGAAACTGACGGCACGCAACGAAACGCTCGACCTGCACGCCGCGCTTGCCGGCGGATGGAGCCCGGGCACGGGCTGGTCCGGCCGCATCCTGAGTTTCGACAATCGCGGCCGCTATGCAACGGAGCTCGAGGCGCCCGCAAGGCTCACGCTCAAGGGCGTCGACTTTTCGCTGGGCGCCGCCACGCTGCGATTCGCGCACGGCAACATCCACATAGACGAACTCGCGCGACGCGCAAACGGCGTGGTCAGCGCCGGCTCGCTCTCGGGCATCGATGCCGGCATCCTGCTTGGGCTGTTGAACCACCCGCCGGACATCACGAGCACGCTCACCCTGGGCGGAAAGTGGAAGCTCGCGGCGGGGGACAAGATCAACGGCGAGCTCGAACTGCAGCGCGAGGACGGTGACATCAAGCTGCTCTCCGGACCGGAGAAGGCCTTGGGCCTCAGCCGGCTGGCACTCGCGGCGACGGTGACCGACGATCGGATCCTGGCCAAGCTGGACGCGAGCGGAGCCGTGTTCGGCGCGGTATCGGCCAGCGTGCGCACCACGCTGGCGCGGCGGGGCGCAGCGATCGGCCTGCCCGGCAACGCACCCTTGTCCCTGAATGTGTCGCTCGACATGCCCTCGCTCGCCTGGGCTACTTCCTTCCTCGGCGGAAGCATGGCCGTAGACGGCAGCCTCAAGGGGCAATTCGGCGGACAGGGCACTTTGGCGCAGCCGCAGCTGCGCGGCACTATCGTCGGAGACGGCCTCAGTTTCGAAGATCCCGAGCAGGGCATCTACCTGAAGGACGGCAGCTTGCGCGCGCAGCTGCGGGAGAACCGGCTGATTCTGGAGCGGCTGGTGCTGCGCGGCGGCGAGGGCACGCTCGAGGGCAGCGGCTCGGTCGCATGGGAATCGGGCAAGACGAGCGCGCATATCGCGCTCAAGGCCGACAAGCTCGAACTGATCAAGCGCCTGGACCGCCAATTGGTCCTGAGCGGAAACGCCGCGGCCACGCTCGCCGACAGACGCGTGCATGCCAGCGCCAAACTGAAAGCCGACAAGGGTGAAATCCTGCTGTCGGAGGGAAATGCGCCCACCCTGAGTTCCGACGTGGTGGTGCTGGGCCGCGGCGGCGAGACGGAGAAGAAGGCCCCGCCGATCATGGCCGATGTCGATCTCGACCTCGACCTGGGCGAGCATTTCCATCTCAAGGGCAGAGGCATAGACGCGCGCCTCGCCGGCGCGGTCAAGGTGCGCGCGTCCGGCGGAGCGCCGGCGACGGCCTGGGGCAACATCCGCGTCGCGCAGGGCAGCTACGCCGCCTACGGGCAGCGCCTGACGATAGACCGCGGCATCCTGACTTTCGCCGGGCCGCTGGACGATCCGGGCCTGGATATCGTCGCCCTGCGCAAGGGCCTGGCGGTGGAGGCAGGCGTCGAGATACAGGGAACGGCGCTCGCGCCGCAAATCAGCCTCACCTCCACGCCATCCGTTCCGGACAGCGACAAGCTTTCCTGGCTGGTCTTGGGCCACGGCATGGAAGGCTCGAACCGATCGGACCTGGGCCTGCTCCAGGCGGCGGCCGGCGCATTACTCGGGCGCGGCGAATCGATCACACTGCAACAACGCATCGCGCACGCCGCAGGCCTGGACGAATTTTCCGTCGGGGGCACGGCCTCGGGCGGACTCGGAAGCGCGGTGCTGATCCTGGGCAAGCGACTGTCGTCGCGTGCCTACCTGACGTTCGAGCAGGGACTCACCACCGCCACCAATTTGATGAAGATCACCTACACGCTGACGCCGCGCATATCACTGCGGACGGAGACCGGGACCAATAGCGCGGTGGATATCTTCTACACTTTCAGTTTCAAGTAGCGAGCACCGCTCGGCCGGGGGCCGGAGCCACTTCGAAAATGACGACGATCATTTGGCGCCGATATATTGGGGGTATCCGTATTCCGTGGTTGATGGCTGCGTTACCTGTTGCAGCTTTCTGCAGATAATGAAACTCCCACAATATGGTTGCATACAGACGCTGGAGGATTGGTCCAGTAAGCTCAATCTGCTGTCAATAGGCTCCAATCGTCCTTTTGCAAGGCATCGAGCGCAGCACCAAGATGCTTTTCCCCCTTGATAAGTGCCGTCAGAGCTGCATGCTCCTGTGGATAGCCAAAGAGGATGCCACCGATCGCCAACCCGTCGCGTACTACTAGTTTGCGATAGCGGTTCTCTTCCAGATTTTCGTGGATGAACACCTTGTCCTGATCCGCTTCAGACTCGAAGCGCCCAACCGATGCAACATCCACCCCCGCCACCTTGAGCACGGTGGAAGGAACCGTGCCGCTATAGCTGCGGTTGCCGCCGAGCGCATTCAGTGCGGCGACCTCGGCCTGCGCGACCGCCGCAGGCCATAGGCCGTACAAGCGCCCCTTGAATTCGGCCACATCGCCGGCAGCATAGATGTCAGCGACATTGGTTGCCATTCGTTCATCCACGCAGATACCTTTGGAGGTCGTAATGCCGGCGCTGCGCGCAATCTCCACTGAAGGGTCGATACCAACACAGCAAAGGAACAGGTCAGTGTTCAATTCCCGGCCATCCTTAAGCGTCACCCTCTCCACTCGCTCCACGCCATGGATCGAATCGACCTCGGCATTCTGGACGATTTGCATTCCCATCGCGCTAAGGTAGGCGGTGAGAAATTCTGCTGCACGTGAATCCAGTTGTCGGGACAGGAGCCGCTCGCCGCGCTCCAGGACAATCACTTGAAGTCCGAGCTTAGACAGTGCGTAGGCTGCTTCCAGCCCGAGCAGGCCACCGCCACCCACCGTCGCGATACGGCAGTTGTGCTTCTGGACGAAGGCACGGATAGCGATCGCATCCTCCGCTTCGCGCAGCACGGTGCTCCCCGGTAGGCCGAAATTGCGGATCGGGGGCACCAGGCTACGGCTGCCGGCCGTGATTATCAGCCGGTCGTAGTCCAGGTCCTCGCCGATTCCCAGCTTGACTTTGCGGTTGGCCGCGTCGATGGCGATGGCCTGGGTGTTCAGCCACACGGTGATCCGCTTGTCCTCGTACCATTTGTCAGGCTGCAGGTAGAGGCCATCCATGGCAGAACGGCCGTAGATCAAGCGCGTGATCGCCATGCGGTTGTATAGATGGTGCGATTCCCGCGAAATGACATCAATGCCGCACTCCGGATGATTGCGGCGCACATGGTCTGCCGCAGTGATGCCGGCGATGCCGTTGCCGATGATCACCACGCGCCTGATTGACGGATCGGCTGCGACGGTCGGCGCCGGCGGCGCAGACGCCGGCGCCGCATCGGCCGCGAGGCTGACGCAGACAGCTCCCTGAATACGCGCGCAGCACGCCAGGCGCGTACCGGGTCCTTTCCCCAACCGCGACAAAGTGGCCTGCTCCTCGTCGCCGATTGGGGAAAGGTTCTCCATGTGCTCAAGTATCGTGATGGGGTCCGCGCCGCACATGCCCATCCGGCAACCGGCCTCGATCGGCAGGCTGTTGGCCTCAACCACCTCGAGCAGCGTCTTGCCCTTCTGCGCCATAATTTTGAGATCGTCCGGCTTGAACGTGATTTGGAGTCCGCTGCCGGCATCGTGACGGGCAAGTGCGCGCGTGGCGTTCTCGCTCAAGCCCACCGCCTGAGGCGCCGCTGCCGCGCGGCGGAACAGCTGCTCGTGACGGAAGGTGCGCGCCAGCCACCAAAGGCTGACTCCAGCTAGCGCCGCTTGCAGGACCGGGGCAACCCACGCCATGGGAGTCATGCCGAACAGATTGGCATAGCCCTTGGTCAGAACAGGCATGACAAACCAATAGAACAAGTTCAACGCCAGGATGGCACAGACCGCCGTGAGCCTGGCGCGGTTGATCTTCAGGAACGTATCGAGAAAATAGAACAGGCCGACGCCGGACGCCACGGTGAGGGCGAAGCGGACGTAGAGGGCCGCTGCATCCTCCTGGCCTGGCACCGTGGTGAAGTAGGCCCAAATCAAGCCCGGGAAAGCGCCAGCAAAGAAGCGGCGATAGCCCCGATAATGGGGATCCTCGTCATATTGGTCGGCCAGATAGGCTGCTTGCGGGTTGAAGTCGTAGCAATTCTTCGCGCAGCCGACGCAGTGCTCGCAGTGGCTGTTCGGGATCAGTACCGTCGGCGTCTGGCCATACAGGCGCTGCACCGGCAGCAGCGGACAGAAGCTGCTGCACCAGCCGCTCTTGCCCTTGAAGATCAGCCCCCCCAGGAACGCCATGCCCATGGCACCGAGAATCAGGACCGCTACCGCCGGCCCGCTGGTGTTGAACAGCAGCTGCCGCGCCGGTACGGCGATGAAGAGCACTGTCATGCCAAAGACAAATGCATACTCCTTGAGCCACTTCGAAAGGTTCATGCCTCGGGTAAATCCGAACATCCGCGGCAACTGATTCATGGTGCTCATGGGACATAGGTTGCGCCAAAGCCCGGGAGCGATGAAGAAAACCAGCGGCAGGCTCGGCACCACGATTTTCCAGAAAAGGGATAGGCCGCTCTCGGGATCAACGACCAGCAGGTAGACCACACCCAAGGTGAACGCCACCGACACTATTCTCAACGCTTGCCAGAGGCGCCGCGGAACCCGGGTGGAAATCTGCTTGTAGTTAGCGAACAATTGCGCGTCCATGCCGTCCTCCCGGGACTACGAGTGAAGGGATCCCTCGCAGGCCCTCCGGATTGGATGAATCAAATGCCTCCAGCCACCATGGTCATGGCTTGGCGTAATCGCAGGGAAAGAATACGGCCCAAGTCCATGAGCATGCTCCTCGCGAGATCCGGGTGGTGAGCGGCCAGGATCCCGAAGGAGTCCAGCGACAACACGTTCATCTTGCCGTCCGTGATGGCCCTGACTGTGGCGGATCGCGCTTGGCCATCGAGAAATGCCTGCTCGCCGAAGACAGACCCTTGGCCCAAATTTGCGACATGCAATTCTCGCCCGCGCTTTTGTGGAATCGCCACCTCTAGATTGCCGCGCGCAACGATATAGAGGGCGCGGCCGGTATCGCCAATATGAAGCACATCTTCCTTTGCGCTGAAGACCCGCTGCTGCGTAAATGACAGAATCACAGACCAGCCTCCCTCGTCCAGCTCGGGGAGAAAGATCAGGGCTTGTTGACTGGAAGTCTGCCTGTCTTCTGGGTAATCAAAAAAAGCGGAGGCGTCCATAGTCGTCCATCGTCCCAAGGAGCAATATCTAATAATAGTAGATCAAAAAAGTCAACTATTAAGAGTGGATCAAAGAGCTAACTCACTGGTTTGTTCGTATATGTCCTACACAACTCGCTGACGCATATTACCTGCGCAGACGAAATGACCGATGGTAATGGTTGTGTCCGAACACGCAGCATGACTTGACTGCCCGCTTTGGCGACGTTATTTCTACGTCCCCTCGTGGCCGAACCAAGACGGTGAAGTCAACTGACCCAAGACGGCCCAGTTCATCGATGCATCGCGCAAGGCGAGATCAACCGGGCAATACAGATACCCTTTATGGGCGCAGCGTCGCGTCGGCACTGGCGCGGTAGTGCCCGCTGGCGTCCTCGGGCTTGCCGATGCGATCGAACAATTGCGCCAGCGCGACGTGGGCGCTGCGGCTGGGCTGCTCGGACAGGCTCGCCTCGAGGTAGCTCTGCGCCTTGCCCCACAGTTCCTGCTGCAGACACAAGCGCCCCAGCGTCAGCAACAGCGCGCGCTCGTGCGGCCGCGACTTCAGCCATTTCTCGGCGCGCTCGATCTGGGCCAGGACGTCGGTGCCCAGGCACTCGCCGTAGAGCAGCACCAGGTCCTCGTTCCATTCGGCCTCCAGCGCCGCCGCCACGATTTCGTGCGCGCGGCGGCAGTCGCCGCCGGAGATGAACAGTTGCGCCGCGGTGCGCGCGACGCGCGCATCGCGCTTGTCTTCCGTCTGCTGCCAGCACTGCGCCAGCCCCGCCGCATCTCCCGCCCGCTGGCGCAGCGCCTCGATCTGGGCGGTGATGCGCAACTGCGTCGCGGTCACCTCGGCCAATGCGCCGCGCTTGCCCAGCGCCGCGGCCAGGCGCCGCACCTCGTCCCAGTGGCCCAGGCGCTGGTGCGCTTTCATCAGCATGCGCTGGGTGGAGATGCGCTTGGGCTCGCTTGCGGACAGCTCGCGCAATACGGCAAGCGCATCGTCGTCGCGGCGTTCCTCGAGCAGCAGACCGGCCTGCACCGCAAGCCTGGCGCCGCGCGCCTTCGCATCCTGGCTGTCCGCGCGCGCGAGCCACTGGTCGCGCCGCTCGGTTTCGCCCATTTCGCCCGCGGCACGCGCTGCAATCAGCGCGTTCAAGGCTTGCGCGTGCCCCAACTTGTGCGCCTTGCCGGCCGACTTCTCGGCGCGCGCGTAGCGTCCTTCGAACAGGGCCTGCAAAGCGGCAAGCATTGCCGCCTGCCCTTTTTCAGCGCGGCGGCGCACGCGAAAATTGTGCACATGCAGCGGCAAGCGCAGCGTGTGCACGACCAGGCGCAGCAGCAGATAGCCCAGCGTAAAGCCGGCGAGCACGATAAGAATGGCAAAATTGAGCGAAAGCTCGACGCGGTAAGGCGGGAACACCAGAATGGCATAGCCGTCGTTCAGGTGCGCGGCAAGCGACAAGCCCACCGCGAGGGCAAATACCGCCAGCACCCACATCAGGCCGCGCACCTTAGCCTCCGCCTGCCGCGCTCACCGCACGCCCGTTCACTGCACACCCTTTGCGCGCGGCACCTTGAAATTGCGCACCGCCGCCAGGCTGTCGGCAATCGTCGGCAATTCTATGTCGATGCTGCTCGCTTCGAGCTGCTTCAGGCTGTCCAGCGCCGCGACGGTGGTCTTCGCATGCGCATCGTAGTAGCGCCTTATCCACGCGCGAGCTGTTTCCAGATCCGCGTGGAAGCGCTTCGGGTCTCGCGCCAGCAGCGCCATGCGCGCATCGAGCAGACGCAATTGCAGATTCTCGCGCAGGAAAAAGGACTGCGTCGGCGACAGCAGCGGCGCGTCGGGCTGATCCATGACGCGGATGCGCACCAGCTGTTTCATTTCGTTCAACACGTCGAGCAGCACGCGTTCCCATACGGCGCCCGTACCCGCCGGCGCAGCCGCCTTGGGCGCCGCCGGCATACGCTCGTCGAAACGCAGCGGCAGCTTGTCGACGCCGGCGATCAGGCGGTCCAGGCGCAGCGCCATGCCGGTGATATCCAGGCTGGGCGCGGCTTTCAGGCGCTCGATGTCGCGGTCGAGCGCGCGCCGCAGCGGAATGAACTGCGGCTCCCCCGAGCGCGCCAGGCGCGCCTCCGCGGTGCGCAGCGCCAGCAGCGCCGCCTGCACATTCCCCGTGAGCTGCA
>CAZRMO010000012.1:0-55243 GCA_964601155.1 uncultured Enterobacteriaceae bacterium | reverse complement strand
ATGACCTTATGGATAGTGAATTGAGGATATACGGGTTGCCAACGGTTAAAGTAAAGGTGGTGTCCCACGGCAATGTCGGTGTCATAAACTTCGATCCGGTCTATGGCAAACACAGGCACGAGTACGGAATCGAAATCGAGAAGGGAAAGGATTTGCAGGTTTTATGTCCGCACTGCAATACCTCATTAATTGAGGAGAATATGAAGTGTACCAAGTGCGGATCGCCAGTTTTCTCGTTTGAGGTGCTCTCACATGGAATGTTTGAGGGCTGCACAAATCCAAAATGTAACTGGCAACGATGGCAGGCGATGGATGAATCAGGGCATAAGGATTACATGGAAATACGAGTGGCCGATACCGGGCTGGGAATTGCAAAAGAGGAATTGTCGAGAATATTCGAACCTTTTTACACCACGAAAGGGCAGCACGGAACCGGGCTCGGATTGGCCGTCATATGGGGAATAATAGACAGTCACGACGGAACGGTTAACGTGGAAAGCGAAGTCGGAAAAGGAACGACATTTATCGTTCATTTGCCCTTGGACAAGCCATCCTCGGTCAGTGAAAAGCAGGAAGACGCGCGCGAAAACCGATCGCGGTGAAACATCCTCGCCCAGGACAGGCTGACTTGAAGTGGCCAGATCGCCAGCGAAAGTCGCGATAGGTAAGCAAGCAGCGGGAAGGCACAGGAAAGTGCCAAGAAGTCGCGGTAAAGCGCCATGATCCAGATCAAATCAGAACCATAACGCTTCTGCTATAAGTGGTGAGTGCTTTACGGGCGAAAGAGCGAACCGGTGTTGCTGTTGCTTGTCGCAGGGACCGACCGTTATGCAATCGTCCGGTCAGATTGTCCTTTCACATGACATGTCCATTCCAGTGCTACGCTACGTTTGATTGCTCAGGAGCGTCAGCGTGATGTCGCGATCTTCGGGGCTGGGCTAGTATCAGTTTATCGTTTATCAAATGATCGGTAAGACGCAGTCGCGTCATACGTAGGGGCGGGAATCATGCACGGTAAAAGGCTTGCAACATTGGTGATGGCTGCGCTCTTCGGTGTGGCCATGGCACTTTTTCTAGGTCGCGGTACCGCTCAAGCCGCCGACAGCGCCGTTTCCAAAATGGACCAGCAATGTCTCGCCTGCCATTCGATGGAGGGGATGGATAAAGAATTGGCGGACGGAGAAAAACTCTCCTTGCATGTGGATGGAGCGAAGTTTGAGAAATCGGTCCATAGCGTGATCGGCTGCGCCGTTTGCCATAGCACCATGACGCTCGAGAACCATCCTCCATCCAAGACGAAGATCGCCAGCGTCCGTGCGTATTCGCTCGAGATGACAAAGGTCTGCGACACTTGCCACGGCGACATATACAAGCGGTACCAGGGCAGCATTCATGCCGCCCTGGTCCGTGAGGGCAACCCGCGCGCGCCCGTCTGCACGGACTGCCACAATCCACATGCCGTGATGCCCAAGGCCGCCTATGACGCAGCAACCGGAACTCCGTGCAGCAAATGTCACGGCCCCATCTTCAAGTCGTATGCCGGCAGCGTGCATGGTCAAGCCGCTCTGCCCTGCTCCGTTTGCCACCATGCGCACGACGTGAGCGCCGCGACCACCGGAGACGACTTGAAGGGCGCCTGCCTTGGTTGCCACGATGGCGTGCTGGCCGCCCACCAGAAATGGCTGCCGAACGCCGAGCAGCATTTCGAAACGGTGTCCTGCGCCGCCTGCCATGCGCCGGGTGCCAAGCATAAAGTCGACCTCAGGCTTTACAACAATGTGGCGAAACAGCGCGTCGCCGAAAAAGAGGGCGTGCCACAGTTCGAAACCAGGGCTCTCGCAGCCGATGCGAAGGGCGCCGGCTTGAATGCGATGGCACTGCGCGGCCTGCTGCACGAATTCAACAGCGAGGGGGAAGACGTGACGCTGCGGGGCCGCCTGGAGGTCAGCACGGGCGTGGAGGGGCATCGACTATTGGACAAGACCAAGGCCATTCGGGATTGCGCCAAATGTCACCGGCAAGGTGCGGACCCGTTCCAGAGCGTCACGGTTTCCATTATCGGGCCAGGCGGAAAGGTGCTGCGCTACAACGCACAACACAACGTCCTAAACTCTATAATTTCGGTGGACTCGGTAGGCGGCTTTTACGCGATCGGCGGGACCCGGATCAAGTTGCTGGATTGGCTGCTCGGCCTCGCGCTGCTGGGCGGCATAGGCGGGCCGCTCGCCCATTTGACGCTCAATTGGTACTTCAAGAGACACGCGAAGAGAATCGGCGGGAAAGAGGACTCCTGAAACGCCCCCCGACCCAAGGTCGGTCGGTGTGTTCCAGTCGTCCGCCGAAACCGATGCCTCCAAAGTAAAGGGAACAACGCAATGCCGAGAATCTACGTTCACCCACTCCCCGTCAGGATCTGGCACTGGATCAACGCGCTCGGATTCCTGGTGATGCTGTTCACCGGTTTTCAGATCCGTTACATCGGGTTGATCGATCTGCTGTCGTTTCGGACGGCGGTGGTCGTGCACAACTGGATCGGATTTGTGCTCATCGGCAATTTCTTCATCTGGCTGATTTTCTACCTGTTTTCGGACAAGATTCGGGTATACCACCCCGAATTAAGCCCATTGAAGCATTTCCGCGCGACCTTCCGCCAGGCCATGTTTTACGGTTACGGCATTTTCAAGGGCCAGCCCAATCCGTTCCATGTGAGCGTCTACAATAAGTTCAACTCGCTGCAAAGCATGAGTTATCAGGTCATCATGATGTTGCTGGTGCCGCTGCAGTTTTATACGGGAGTTCTGCTGTGGGACATCCACCGCTTCTCAGGCATGATCAACGCTCTCGGGGGGGTGCGGGTGGTAGATACGGCCCACGTGCTGATTTTTATCTTTTTCGCGGGATTCATTCCCTTCCACATTTACCTTGCGACCCTCGGTCATACCCGCACGGCGCACCTTAAATCCATGTTGACCGGCTACGAGGAGGTCGAGGAAGAGCGAGGCGGCGGTAAGTGAAAAACGCGTGTTCCGCGGGATGGCCGTAACGAGCGGGCCTGATCGCTTAAGGAGCTAACGGGTACGGTTCCTGCGCGCATCGACTTTGCGCCATCAAAAAAATCGCCGGGGGACGTTCCGCCCCCCGGCGCCCACCTGCCTTGCGCGATCCGTGACGGGCCGCTATTTCGTTTCGGGGTGGTTGGCCAATGCCTTGGCACCGAGCTTGCCCCAAGCCTGGAAGCCGAACCAGAGCAGCAGGCCGAGGCCTACGATGGGCCCGACGATGACGTACACCAGCCCGATGAAAGGCGCCGCAATGAACAGAGCCGTGCTTTTCAGGATGCTCGATTTGACCGCCGCTGTCTGCAATTTCGTCGCCTCGAGGGACTTCTTCTGTTGCGCCTGCATTGCCGCCCAGGCAAGCATTCCCAGTCCAACAAAGGGGAAGGCGAGGATGTAGGCGAGCCCGACGAAAGGGGCCGCCAGGAAGAGGGCGACATTCTTGACGAAGCGCGCGGCATTCTGCGCTGCACCCGGCGCGGGAATCGCTGCGGGGTACGTTACTTCCGGGCTTGCGGCGGCGTTATGTGCAGCCGCATCGTGTTCGGATAGAGCCTTGTCGGCGCTGCCCTCTATCATTTCCGGCGAAAGCGGTTTGCGCAGGAAGCTGGATACCCCTGCAGCTTCCGCCCTGGCTTCGTTGTCGGGCGAGCCGTAGCCAGTGACAATGACCACCGGCAGCCACGGACGCCGTTGTTTGACCTGCTCGGCCATTTCGAGGCCACTCATCCCCGGCATTTTGATGTCGGTGAACACGACGTCGTAATCTTCCGCGTCGAGTTTGCTCAGCGCTTCCTGCGCATTGACTGCGGTAATTACCGCATACCCTTTTCCGGAAAGAACCCGGTCGAAACTCTTGCCGACCACCGGGTCATCGTCGACTACCAGAACTTTGTGTAAGGCACTCATGTCATTCTCCTTGGTTCAATTCAATAAGCATATGTTGTCAATTTGGAAGCGGCGTTCGAGCCGGCTCCTGCGCTCTGTTCTGGCCCGTTTGGTCTTTGTGCATGGCCCATCTCTTCTGCGTCAGGGCACCGTTCGCGACATTGATGACCTCGTCCGGGCCGACCGGCTTTGCCAGGTAATCGTATGCGCCTAGCCGCACCGCCTCCTTGGCGGTGTCTATGTTCGGGTACCCCGTGATGATGATGACTTCGGTTTCCGGCCATCTTTGCTTGATCATCTTGAGGACCGCCATGCCGTCCATTCCCGGCATGCGCAGGTCTAGCAGCACTACATCGGCTGGTCGCTGTTCCATCACCCGCAGCGCGTCCTTTCCGTCCCGCACAACTTCCACATCGCAGTGAATGCTGGCTAGGGTCCTGATATGGCTGAGTCGTACCACCTCTTCGTCGTCCACAACCAGGATTTTGGTTTTCTCGTCCATCTCGATCACCTCTTTTGCGTACTTGTCTTCGTATACGCAACGCCCGTGCCAGATGTCAGGAAGAAAACCGTTTATCGCTTGTAATCAATCGAGTAGAGCAGAAATCCAGCGTGCCTCCATTGGCCTCCGTGATGCAGTTCAGCATCCTGAAGTACATTTAATTTGTTCATGGCGGGGCGCATGGAAACAATTAGGGCTTATTTTTCAATAAGCTGCGAGCGCAAGCGGCGCGTATTTTTGGCATACACCAAACGCCCGAAGAACCGCACAGGCAATGAGCGGCCTTAGCGCCGGCTCGATGGAAGGACGTACCAGGGAAGACCCAGGGTTTAAAGCGGCTTAGCGGCTCCCGCGCGGGCGCCGCTCATCCCGCTGTGCCGCAGCAGCGCATCCACGCTGGGATCGCGCCCGCGCAATGCTTTGAACGACTCGAGCGCCGGCCGGCCGCCGCCCACGGCGAGGATCTCGTCGCGAAAGCGCTCGCCGCTGCGGCGGTCGAGCACGCCGTTCTCCTCGAACAGGCTATAGGCATCGGCCGAGAGTACCTCGGCCCACTTGTAGCTGTAATAGCCGGCGTCGTAACCACCGGCAAAAATGTGCGAGAAACTGTTCTGAAAACGGTTGTACGCCGGCGGCAGCGCCACCGCCACCCGGCTGCGGATTTCGTCGAGCAACTGTTGCGGGGTCTTGCCGCCGACGACGTCGAAATCGTAATGCAGATGCATATCGAACAACGAAAATTCCAGCTGCCGCACCGTCTGCATGCCGCTCTGGAAATTTTTCGCCGCGAGCATCTTGTCGTACAGCGCGCGCGGCAAAGGCTCGCCGCTGTTCACGTGCGCACTCATGTGCGCGAGCACTTCCCACTCCCAGCAGAAATTCTCCATGAACTGGCTCGGCAGTTCGACCGCGTCCCACTCCACCCCATGGATGCCCGACACGCCGATGTAGTCGACCCGGGTGAGCAGGTGGTGTAGGCCGTGGCCGAATTCGTGGAACAGGGTCAGCACTTCGTCGTGGGTGAACAAGGCCGGCTTGCCGCCGACGGGGGCCGAGAAATTGCAGGTGAGGTAGGCCACGGGGGTCTGCACTCGCTCGCCCAGCATGCGCCGGCTGATCGCCTCGTCCATCCAGGCACCGCCGCGCTTGGTGTCGCGCGCGTAAGGATCGAGATAAAACTGGCCCAGCAACCCGCCCTGCGCATCGCTGACGCGAAAAAAACGCACCGCCGGATCCCAGGTCTCGGCCTCGTCGGGCTGGATGCGCACGCCGAAAAGCGTCTCGACCAGGCGAAACATTCCTTGTATCACCTTGGATTCGGGAAAATACTGCTTCACTTCCTCGTCGGAAAAGGCGTAGCGCGCGGCGCGCAGCTGTTCCGAGGCGAAAGCGAGGTCCCAGGCTTCGAGCCGCGTCAGTCCCAGTTCTGCCGCCGCAAATTCGCTCAGCTCGGCATAGTCCTTCCGCGCGAAGGGCAGCGCCTTGACGGCGAGATCGTCGAGAAAATCGAGTACCTGCTGCGGCGTCTGCGCCATTTTCGGAACCAGCGAGACTTCGGCGTGGTTGGCGTAGCCGAGCAGCCGCGCAGCTTCCTGATGCAAGCGCAGGATCTGCGTGATCAGCGGCGTGTTGTCGAGCTCGGGCTTGCCGAATTCGCTCGCCCGCGTGACATAGCCACGGTACATCTGCTCGCGCAACTCGCGCCGCGGCGCGTATTGCATGAAAGGCATGTAAGAGGGCGCCTGCAAGTTGAATTTCCAGCCGGACCTGCCGTCCTTGGCGGCGGCGGTGCGCGCCGCTTCGATCACGTCAGCGGGAACGCCGTCAAGCGCGCTGTGATCGTCGACGTAGAGCGCAAACGCGTTCGTGGCATCGAGCAGGTTCTCCGAGAACCGGGTAGACAGATGCGCCAGCTCCTCCGAGATTGCGGCGAAGCGCTGTTTCTTTTCGGGAGACAACTCCGCGCCGGAGAGGCGGAAATCGCGGATCTCGTTGTCGACGATCCTGCGTTGCGCCGGCGTCAGCGCGGCGAATTCGGGCGACGCTTGCAGCGCCTTGTATTTTTCGAACAGGCGTAGGTTCTGCCCGAGCTCGGTGTAGTACTGCACTATCTTGGGCTGGCTCGCGTTGTACGCCGCGCGCAGCTCGGGCGAGTCGAGCACGCCGTGCAAATGGCCGACCACGCCCCAGGCGCGCGCCAGCCTCTCGTTTGCGTCCTCCAGGGGCGCCACGAATGATGCCCAAGTCGCCGCTGTTTCCGGGCGGGTCAGGCTGTCGATGCGCGCCCGGTTTTCCGCCAGCAGCCGGTCTACGGCCGGCGCGATGTGTTCCGCTTTGATTGCGGCAAAACGCGGCAAGCCGGTGAAATCCAGCAGCGGGTTCGGTTCGGTCATGTTGGTCTTTTCTGTAGGGGTTGAGGGAACGGCCGCGGCGCGTATCGTCCAGCGAGCCGAGGTAGCGCTGTGATTGTGCCGGGCCAGTCAGCCGCCTATGCGCGGCTCTTCAGCACGAGTTGCACCAGTTCGACCACGGTATCGGCGCCCATCTTTTCCATGACGCGCGAGCGGTGCACTTCCACGGTTTTGATGCTGATGCCCAGATCGTCGGCGATCTGCTTGTTCAGTTTTCCGTCGACGATCAGCTTAAGCACTTCGCGTTCGCGCTGCGTCAGACTTTCCAGGCTCTGCGCCAGCGACGCCTTCTCTGCGCGCTTGGCGGCGGCGGCCCGATCCTGTTTCAGACAGGATTCGATCAGCTTCAGCATGTCCTGGTCGTCGAACGGTTTTTCGATGAAATCAGCGGCGCCTTTCTTCAGAGCCGAAACCGCCATGGGTACGTCGCCGTGGCCGGTGATGAAAATCACCGGCAGGGTCGAGGCGCGCGCCCGCAGCCGCGTGTACAGGTCCATTCCGCTCATGCCGGGCATGCGCACGTCCAGCACCAGACAACCGCATAAGTCGCGGCTGAAATCGCGGAGGAAGGCATCCCCCGATGGATACAGCTCGACCTTGAGCCCGCGCGATTCCAGCAGCCACTTGAGCGAGTCGCGCATCGCATCGTCGTCATCTACGATATAGACGATGGATTCTGTCATTGCGATTCCAGGGGAAGGGTGAAACTGAACACGCTGCCGCCGCCCGGATTGGCGACCGTCCACAGGCGTCCGTGGTGAAATTCTATGATCGAGCGGCAGATGTTGAGGCCCATGCCCATGCCTTCGGGTTTGGTGGTGTAAAACGGCGTGAACAATGTCTCGCTTTGCCCCGCGGGCACGCCGGGCCCGCGGTCGGCTACGTTGACCTCGATGAAATCCTTGCCGTTGGCGCGCGCGCTGATGAGCAGTTCGCGTTCGCTGCGGGGCGTTGCGTGCATGGCCTCGATACCGTTCTTTACCAGATTCAGCACAACTTGCTCGATCATGATCTTGTCGGCGTAGGCGTCGGGCAAGTCGGGCGGGACGCTGACGCCGATGCGCACGCCGTGCTTGCGCACATCGGTCTCGGCGAAACCTATGACCTCTTCGATGATCTCGGCGATCTTGACCGGACTGCGGTTGGGCTCGCTCTTTTTGACGAAGTCGCGCACACGGCGGATGATTTTGCCGGCGCGCGTTGCCTGTACGCTCGCTTTCTGCATCGCGGCCAGTAATTCTTCCGGGCGATAGTCGTTCGCCTGCAGCCGGTTGACGCAACCCCTATTGTAATTGGCGATCGCCGCGAGCGGCTGGTTCAATTCGTGCGCCAGGCTGGACGCCATCTCGCCCATGGTGATCAGGCGCGAGGTCTGCTGCAGCCGCTCCAGTTGCTGGCTGTTTACTTCCTCCATGTTCATGCGGTCGGTGATGTCGGTGGCGATTTGCATACGCACCACGCGACCGTCCGCCCACTGTATGGCGCGCTCGTGCAGTTGATACCAGCGGCCGTTGAGCGCGTTCTGCAGCTCGATGTCGTGCAGCTCGAGCGGGGTCTGCTGCGGCGCGAGCTTTCGCGCAGCGGCGATGAATTGCGCCGGGTCGGGGTGGCAGGCGCTGGTCACCTGCCAGCAGTCGCGGCCCACGGCGTCGTAGCCATAGATGTTCTTGAACGCCTTGTTGGCGAACAGGATTTCGTCCGCTTCCAGATCGGCGACGTAGATCGCTTCGTCCAGACCATCGAGGACGGTCATGAAACGCCGGTGCGAGGCTTCCAGTTCGGCGCGCGCGCGCCGCTGTTCGGTGATGTCGTTGGTCGAGGCCATCCAACCCGTCTGCCGGCCGCTCGCGTCCACCAGCGGCGCCTCGTACACGCGCACGTCGAAAAGCTCGCCGTTCTTGCGGCGGAAGACCGACTCGATGCCGTCGCGCGGCCCGACCGGCGCCTCGCCGGCAGGCGAGCGCCGCAGGGCTTGCTCCTGCTCCGTCAGGTCCTCGGCGCTCCCGCTCCAGTAGGAAAAAGGCGCGGTGGCTCCGATGAGTTCTTCCTGCGTGAGGCCGACCATCCTGCAGAATGCGGCGTTGACATAGGTGATGCGTCCTTGCATGTCGATGGCGCGCATGCCGGTCGGCATGGATTCCTCCATCGCTTTGCGGAAATTCGACTCCTCGCGCAAGGCATCCTCGGCGCGAATGCGCCGCGCAAGGTTGCTGCGCAGCAGCCACAGGCTCCACACCACCAGCAGGGACAATCCGATGATCAGGAAGATGGGCAGGTTCTTTACGATGCTGGTGTCGACGCGGTAGGCGGCTACGTGCATGCGTATGCCGTTGCCTGGCGGAACGATGTCCAGGCTGTAGGTGAGATCCTCGTCGCGCGGAGGAGCGGCAGAGTTCTGCCCCAACAACTGCTTGCCGGGTCCGGTAAAGCTCAGGTGGTATTTGCCCGAGAACCATTCAGGCACCAGATGGCGCAGCAGGCCCGACACCGGGTACGCCGCCACCATGGCGCCGAGGAATTGCGGGCCGCGATGGATGGGCACGATCAGGTCGAAGGTCGGGCCGGTATTTTTGCTGATGTACGCCTTGCTATACGTCGGACGGCCGGAAGCGCGCGCAGCGCTGAAGCCCTGTACCTGCTCGCGGTGCGCGAACGGCGCGCCAAGGCTGTCCCCGCCCGTGACGGGCAGCTCGGTTGCGCGGATGGTCTTGTTCGCATCGATCCAGGCGATAGCGGAAAGGTGCGGGTTCGTTGCCAGGTACTGGGCCGAGCGGGCGCGGAATCGGCTGTCGTCGATCTGACCGTTGGCCGCTTCGCGCGCGAGGCCCTGGAGGAAATCATCGTCGCCTTGCAGGTTCGCGCGCAGCGTCTGCTCCGCCCATTGCGCGTCGCGCTCCAGTGCTACCAATTGCTGGTCGAAATCGCGCTTCTGCAGCAGCCACACCAGAGCGATCATGGCTAAGATGAACATGCCCACGGCAACATTGGGCATCATCCACAACCAGCCCTGGTTGGGTCGAGTGCTCGTGCGGTCGATACTGTTAGGCGGCATGGCGGCGCGGACGCCTGGAGGCAAAATGTAAATCCGATTGTAAACAACCCATGCTAGCACGACTGCGGCCGGCTGCTATAACCGCAGCATGCGACCGCGGCAGGCCGCGACGACTGGAGTTTTCCCTATCCGAAGCCTAGCGGAAATGCCTGCCGATGCGCACCTTAGGGTTTGCCCCAATACCAGCCGGCAGCGGCGCTATCTACACTAATTTCCGGAAGCTCCACATGAGTATGCAAAGCTTCTGCTCAATTGTTCTCTTCCTTGCGCCGGGGCCCGTTCCCCGGCCTTTTTTTTCCGATCCCGGCGTTTTGTCGCGGTCGTAGCCGCGCAGGCGTCGCAGTGCGGTGCGCGCTCCCTGTATAATGTCTCGCTTGGAATCCGCGATTCGAAATCAAAGCGGCTTGCGTGCAGCAAATCCATGCGATTTTCGCGCGTTATTCGACCGCTCGCAGGAACAATCGCCACCGCAGCTTAGAAGGAGTTGCCATGTCAGCCGTTCCCGAATTTCCCGCCGCCAACGATCCTGACTCACTGGAGACGCAGGAATGGCTGGATGCGCTCGAGGCGGTACTGGAGCGCGAGGGCGCGGAACGCGCCCATTACCTGCTCGAAAAACTGATAGACAAGGCGCGCCGCTCGGGCGCCTACCTGCCGTACAAGGCGCAGACGGCCTATATCAATACCATCCCGCCGCACATGGAGGAGCGTTCGCCCGGCGATGCGGCCCTGGAGGATCGCATTCGTGCCTATTGCCGCTGGAACGCGATGATCATGGTGGCCAAGGCGAATAAAGTCGAGGGCGATCTCGGTGGTCATATCGCCAGTTTTGCCTCGGTCGGAACGCTGTTCGGCATCGGGCAGAACCATTTTTGGCATGCGCCCAGCGCCGAGCACGGGGGCGATCTGATCTACTTCCAAGGGCACTCCTCTCCGGGGATCTACGCACGCGCGCTGCTCGAAGGGCGGCTCACCCAGGAGCAACTGGTCAATTTCCGCCGCGACGTGGACGGCAAGGGCGTGACCTCCTACCCGCATCCCTGGCTGATGCCGGACTTCTGGCAGTTTCCCACCGTGTCCATGGGCCTCGGTCCAATCCAGGCGATCTACCAGGCACGCTACCTCAAGTACTTGCATGCGCGCGGCCTGGCTAACACCGAGAATCGCAAGGTTTGGGCCTTTCTCGGCGACGGCGAGACCGACGAGCCGGAATCGCTGGGCGCCATTTCGATGGCGGCGCGCGAAAAGCTCGACAACCTGGTGTTCGTGATCAACTGCAACCTGCAGCGGCTGGACGGCCCGGTGCGCGGCAACGGCAAGATCATTCAGGAATTGGAGGGTGATTTCCGCGGCTCCGACTGGAACGTGATCAAGCTGATCTGGGGCTCGTATTGGGACAAGCTGTTGGCGCGCGACAAGGAGGGCATCCTGCTGCGCGTGATGGAGGAGTGCGTCGATGGCGAATATCAGAATTTCAAGGCGAACGACGGCGCTTTCGTGCGCAAATATTTCTTCGGCAAGCATCCGAAGCTGCTGGAAATGGTGTCGAAGATGAGCGACGCCGACATCTGGCGTCTGAACCGCGGCGGCCACGATCCGCACAAGATCTATGCAGCCTACGCGGCGGCGATGCGACACAAGGGCCAGCCGACCGTGATTCTGGCCAAGACGGTCAAGGGCTTCGGTATGGGCAAGATCGGCGAAGGCAAGATGGCCACCCACCAGCAGAAGAAAATGGACGTAGACTCCATCCGCGTGTTTCGCGACCGCTTCAACATCCCGATTCCGGACGACAAGCTGGCGGAATTGCCGTTCTACGTTCCGCCGGCCGATTCGCCGGAAATGAAATATCTGCACGAGCGCCGCCAAGCCTTGGGTGGCTACCTGCCCAGCCGCCGGCGTAAGGCCGACACCGTGCCCGAGGTGCCGCCGCTGTCCTCGCTGGACGCGGTGCTCAAACCTAACGAGCGCGAAATTTCCACCACCATGGCATTCGTGCGCATTCTGACGGCGCTCCTGCGCGACAAGAGCCTGGGAAAGCACATCGTGCCCATCGTTCCCGACGAGGCGCGCACCTTCGGCATGGAGGGCATGTTCCGCCAGCTCGGCATCTACTCCCAGGAGGGACAGAAATACGTGCCGGTCGATCGCGACCAGGTCACTTATTACCGCGAGGACAAGGCGGGCCAGATCCTGGAGGAGGGCATCAACGAGGCGGGGGCGTTCTGCTCCTGGATCGCCGCCGCCACCTCCTACAGCACCAGCAACGTGGTCAGCGTGCCGTTCTACATCTTCTACTCGATGTTCGGGCTGCAGCGCGTCGGCGATCTGGCCTGGGCCGCGGGCGACCAGCGCTGCCGCGGCTTTCTCCTCGGCGGCACCGCCGGGCGCACCACGCTGAACGGCGAGGGCCTGCAGCACGAGGACGGACATTCGCACGTGCTCTCCTCGGTGATCCCGAACTGCATCTCCTACGATCCGACCTTCGGCTACGAACTGGCGCTGATCATCCATGACGGGCTGAAGCGCATGGTGACCAAGCAGGAAGATGTCTATTACTACATCACCGTAATGAACGAGAATTACACCCACCCGGGCCTGCCTGAGGGCGCCGAGGAGGGGATCATCAGGGGCATGTATCTGTTCAAGCCCGCCGCCAAGCACAAGGCCAAGGCCGGCGCGGACAAACCGCTCAGGGTGCAGTTGCTCGGTTCGGGCACCATCCTGCGCGAGGTCATCGCCGCAGGCGAATTGCTGGAGCAAGACTGGGGCGTGAGCGCCGATATCTGGAGTTGCCCCAGCTTTACCGAGCTGCGCCGCGACGGCCTCGCCTGCGAGCGCTGGAACCTGCTGCATCCCACCGAAGCGCCGCGCGAGTCCTGGGTCGAGAAAAACCTCAAGGGCGGTTCCGGCCCGATCGTGGCCTCGAGCGATTACATCAAGACCTTTGCCGAACAGATCCGCCCGTTCATTCCCGCTGGCCGGGCCTATCGGGTTCTCGGCACAGACGGCTTCGGCCGCTCCGACACGCGCGGGAAATTGCGCGAATTCTTCGAAGTGGACCGCCACTGGGTCGCGCTGGCCGCGTTGAAGGCACTGGCGGACCAGGGCGAAATCAAGACATCGGTGGTAGCGGCGGCGATCAAGAAATACGGCATCGATCCGAACAAGCCCAATCCGGTAACCGTGTAAGGAATACACCATGTCCACAGTCACGGAAATCAAGGTTCCCGACATTGGCGACTTCAAGGAGGTCGACGTTATCGAGGTTCTGGTCAAGCCCGGCGATACAGTGGCCAAAGAGGCTTCCCTGATCACGGTGGAGTCGGACAAGGCGACCATGGAAATCCCTTCGCCGGCCGCGGGCGTGGTGAAGGAGCTCAAGGTCAAGCTGGGGGACAAGGTTGCGGAAGGCAGCATGATCCTGCTGCTCGAAGCAAGCGCTGACGAAGCACCGGTGGCGCAGCCGCCCGGGACAGCGGAGACTTCTGCGCCGTCAGCGGCCGCGCCCAAGCCCGCTGCACCGAGCACTGTACCAGGCGCGGCGAGTGAGCCCGCGACCGAGCCGGTGGCGGTGCCGATACAAAGGCCCGCACCGGTACCGCTGGAGCCGGTCGCCGAAGTGCCCGCGTTCACGCCGCATGCCAGCCCTTCGGTGCGCAAGTTCGCGCGCGAACTCGGCGTCGGTCTGGCCAAGGTGCGCGGCTCCGGCCCCAAGGGCCGCATCACCCAGGAAGACGTGCAGGTTTTCGTCAAGGGCGTGCTGACCCAGGCTCCGGCAGCGGCGCTTGCCGCGGCCGCACCGGCGGGCGGGACTCCTTTCAATCTGCCGGAATGGCCGCAGGTGGATTTCGCCAAGTTCGGCCCGGTCGAGCACAAGCCGCTGTCGCGCATCAAGAAGCTCTCCGGCGCCAACCTGCACCGCAACTGGGTTTCCATTCCGCACGTCACCCAGTTCGACGAAGCCGACATCACCGAGCTCGAGGCTTTCCGCAAGGACAGCGGCGCTGCGAGCGAGAAGCAGGGCTTCAAGCTCACCATGCTCGCGTTCCTGATCAAGGCCTGCGTCACCGCCCTGCGCCAGTATCCCGAATTCAATGCCTCGCTCGATCCCGCCGGCGAGAATCTGGTGCTGAAAAAGTATTTCCACATCGGCGTGGCGGTCGACACGCCAGACGGCCTGGTGGTGCCGGTGATTCGCGATGCGGATCGCAAAGGCGTATATGAACTCGCGCGCGAGCTGGCCGAAGTGTCCAAGCTGGCCCGCGACAAAAAACTCAAGCCGGGCGATATGCAGGGCGGAACCTTCAGTATCTCCAGCCTCGGCGGCATAGGCGGGACCGCCTTCACGCCCATCATCAACGCTCCCGAAGTCGCCATCCTCGGCGTGTCCAGATCGGCGATGCGCCCGGTTTGGGTAGGCGCAAAAGGCGAGGCCGGCAAGTTCGTGCCGCGGCTGATGCTGCCGCTGTCGCTGTCCTACGATCACCGCGTCATCGACGGCGCATCGGCCGCGCGTTTCACCTCCTATCTGGCGTCGGTGCTGTCCGATATCCGCCGTTCGCTGCTCTAGGGCGCGGCTGTGCCTTGGTCAATGCAAACCATCAAACTGAAGCGGGGACACGCATGAGCGATACGGTGGAGATCAAGGTTCCGGACATCGGCGACTTCAAGGACATCGACGTGATCGAAGTCCTGGTCAAGCCCGGCGACGCGGTGGAAAAAGAGACTTCGCTCCTCACCGTGGAATCGGACAAGGCTACGATGGAGATTCCGTCGCCCGCGGCAGGCGTGGTCAAACAGCTTAAGCTCAAGGTCGGCGACAAGGTGTCCGAGGGCACGCTGATTCTGCTGCTCGAGACCGCTGAGCCTGCCGCCGCAGCGGCGCCGCCGCAGGCCGCGGCCGCGCCCGTGGCTTCGCCCAGCCCCCCCGCGGCAAAGCCGGACAGTGCAGCCGCGGGAACTGCCCCGAGCGCCGCGCCTTCCGGCGGCGCCGACCTGCATGCCGACGTGGTGGTACTGGGCGCAGGTCCCGGCGGCTATACCGCCGCGTTTCGTGCGGCCGACCTGGGCAAGAAAGTCGTGCTGATAGAGCGCCATGCGACGCTCGGCGGCGTCTGCCTCAACGTCGGCTGTATCCCGTCCAAGGCGCTGCTGCATGCGGCCAAGGTGGTGACCGAGGCCGAAGAGATGGCGCATTCGGGCATCGCCTTCGGCAAGCCGAAGATCGACATCGACAAGTTGCGCGGATGGAAAGACGCGGTGGTCGGCCGGTTGACCAAGGGGCTGGTGGGCCTGGCCAAGCAGCGCAAAGTGACCACGCTGCAGGGCGTGGGCAAGTTCGAGTCGCCTAACCAGATCGCGGTCGAAACGGTCGAAGGCGTGAAGCGCGTCTCCTTCGATGCCTGCATTATTGCGGCAGGTTCACGCGTGGCCCGGATTCCGGGCTTCCCCTACGACGACCCGCGGCTAATGGACTCGACTGGGGCGCTGCAGCTGGCCGACATCCCGCGGCGCCTGCTGGTGATCGGCGGCGGCATCATCGGCCTGGAGATGGCCTGCGTCTACGATGCGCTGGGCGCCAAGGTCACGGTGGTGGAAATGGCCGATGGACTCATCCCGGGCGCGGACCGCGATCTCATCCGTCCGCTCGCCAAGCGCATCGAGAAGCGCTACGAGGCGATTTATCTCAATACCAAGGTGGCGAAGCTCGAGCCCAAAGCCGAAGGGCTGCTCGCCACCTTCGAGGGCGAGGTGAAGCCGCAGCAGCAGATGTTCAACCGCGTACTGCTGGCGGTCGGCCGCCGCCCCAACGGCGCCGACATCGGCGCCGAGAACGCAGGGGTCGCGGTCGACGAACGCGGCTACATCCGCGTCGACAAGCAGCAGCGCAGCAACGTCCCGCACATCTACGCCATCGGCGACGTCTGCGGCGAGCCGATGCTCGCGCACAAGGCAACGCACGAGGCCAAGGTCGCGGCCGAGACCATCGCCGGGCACAAGGTGGCGTTCGACGCCATGACCATACCTTCGGTCGCCTATACCGACCCGGAAGTCGCCTGGATGGGACTGACCGAGATCGAAGCGAAGAAGCAGGGCATCGCCTATGACAAGGCGAGTTTTCCTTGGGCCGCGAGCGGCAGGGCGCTGTCGATCGGCCGCGACGAAGGTCTGAGCAAGCTGCTCTACGACAAAGGCAGCAAGCGCATACTCGGAGCCGGCATCGTCGGCGTAAACGCGGGGGAATTGATCGCGGAGCTGGTGCTGGCGCTGGAGATGGGAGCCGACATGGAGGACATAGCGCTCAGCATCCATCCGCATCCTACGCTGTCGGAGACGCCTTTCTTCGCGGCGGAGATGGCCCTTGGCAGCATCACCGATCTGTACCTGCCCAAAAAGCCGTAAGACAAATTTGGATAATTCGATGACCCAGGATGAACTGAAGCAGGCAGTCGCGCGTGAGGCGATCCAGTACGTGGTCGATGACGCCATCGTCGGCGTCGGCACCGGTTCGACGGCGAATTATTTCATCGACGAGCTGGCGAAAATGAAGAACCGGATCGATGGCGCGGTAGCCAGCTCGCAGGCGAGCGCCGAGCGCCTCAAGTCCCACGGTATCCGCGTGGTCGATCTGAACAGCGTGAGCGAACTGCCGGTCTATGTAGATGGCGCCGACGAAATCACCGAACACCTGGCGATGATCAAGGGCGGTGGCGGTGCGCTCACGCGCGAAAAAATCGTCGCCGCGGTGGCGCAGAAATTCGTCTGCATCGCCGACGAATCCAAGCTGGTCGGCGTGCTCGGAAAATTCCCGCTTCCGGTGGAGGTCATCCCGATGGCGCGCTCCCATGTCGGGCGCGAGATGGTCAGGCTAGGCGGCCAGCCTGCCTTGCGCCAGGGCTTTACCACCGACAACGGCAACCTCATCCTCGACGTATACGGCCTCGCCATCCTCAAGCCGCTCGAGCTGGAAGCCGCGCTCAACAACATCGCCGGCGTGGTCAGCAACGGTTTGTTTGCCCAACGCGGCGCCGATGTCCTGCTGCTGGGCACGGCTGCCGGAGTCAAGGCAATTAAGAGAAAATAGCGTTGCGCCGCGTTCGTAAAATCGGTGCGTCGCTAGGCGCGACAAGCGCGAAGTAAACAATCTGTCACAATTAGCTGTTAGCCTGCCTGTCTGATAGGGGTCGCGGAAATGCCTGAACATATCTCGAAGCAATTCGACGCCGAGCTGGAGGCGGTGCGCTCACGCGTGCTGCAGATGGGCGGCCTGGTGGAACAGCAGATCCTCAAAGCCGTGGACGCGCTCACCAGCGGCGATATTCCGGTGTTGGACGCCGTGATCGAAGACGATCACCGCGTCAATGCCATGGAAGTCGGGCTGGACGAGATCTGCAGCCAGATCATCGCGCGACGCCAGCCCGCGGCCGGCGATCTGCGCCTGGTGATGGCCGTGATCAAGACCATCACCGACCTTGAGCGCGTCGGCGACGAGGCAGAGAAGATCGCGCGCATGGCCAAGTTGATGCACAGCGGCGGGCAGGTGCAGTTGCCGCGGCTGGAACTGAGGCACGTCTCCGGCCTCGCGTTGTCCATGCTGCGCCAGGCGCTCGACGCATTTGCGCGGCTCGATGCCACGGCCGCCTTGCAGGTGGTAAAACAGGACCGCGGCGTGGACGACGAGTTCCGCTCTATCCTGCGCCAGCTCATCACCTTCATGATGGAAGACCCGCGCACCATCACCCGCTGCCTGGAAATTCTGTTCGTCGCCAAAGCCATCGAGCGCATTGGCGATCACGCCAAGAACATGGCCGAGTACGTGGTCTACATGGTCGAAGGCCGTGACGTGCGCCACATGCGGGACGAGGCCCACATCGAGGGACTATAAGCCGGCGGCAGATGCCCGGTTGCGTCCGGGCTCCTGGATGCTACTTCTGCGGCGGCACGTATCCGGCCGCGACATCGGCGCCGCCGCCAAAGAAATGCTTCTCCAGTTGTTCGGCCAGATATTTTCTTGCCGCGCTGTCGGCCAGGTTGAGCCGGTTCTCATTGATCAGCATCGTTTGATGCCTGATCCACTGCTGCCAAGCCTCCTTGGATACGTTTTCCCAGAGGCGCTTGCCCAGTTCGCCCGGGTATGGCGGAAAATCCAGGCCCTCGGCCTCGCGGCCGAGCTTGACGCATTTCACCATTCTTGCCATTGCCACAACTCCTGTCGATGCTTGGCGCCATTTTAGCCTATTCGGACCGGTCTAATCCTTCGGACTCGGCGCGCGCGTGAGTTCGCCGCTGTGGTAATCCCTGATCGCCTGCTCGATTTCCTCGCGCGTGTTCATGACGAAGGGCCCGTGCTGCACCACCGGCTCCCCCAGCGGCCTTCCCGCGAGCAGCAGGAATCGTGCGCCCTCGGCGCCGGCGCGTACTTCGGCCAGGTCTCCCGCGGCCAGCACGCCGGCGCTGTGCGTGGCGAGGCTGCGCGCCTTGGCTGCGGAGCCGACGCTTACGCCGCCCTCGAACACGTAGACGAATGCGTTGTGGCCGCGTGCGACCGGCTGCGTGAACGCGGCGCCCGCCGGCAGTTCCACGTCCAGATACAGCGGTTCGGTCGCGAGGCCCTGGATCGGCCCGGGGACGCTGCGCCCGTCGGCTTCCAGCGTGCCGGCGATGACCTTGGCGCGGCCGCCGCCGCGCAGCGCCACGACCGGGATTTCCGCTGGGTCGATGTCGCGGTAGCCCGCAGGCTTCATTTTCTCGCGCGCCGGCAGGTTGATCCACAGCTGGAAGCCGCGCATGCGCCCCTGCTCCTGCTGCGGCATCTCGGAGTGGATGATGCCCCGGCCCGCGCTCATCCATTGCACCGCGCCGCTTTTCAGATCGCCGCGGTTGCCCAGATGGTCCTCGTGCAGCATGTGGCCGTCGAGCAGGTAGGTGACGGTCTCAAAGCCGCGGTGCGGATGCGCCGGAAAGCCGGCGATGTAATCGTTCACATCGAATGACGAGAATTCGTCCAGCATCAGGAAGGGGTCCAGGCGCGTATAGGGCGATTGTCCCAGGCTGCGCCGCAGCCTGACGCCGGCGCCGTCGGAGGTCGCCGCCGCTTCGATGATCCTTTGCAGTTCGCGCGTGCTTGCCTTGCTGTTCATGAGGTTTTCCTCTCGACCCTTTCGACAATGGGCCGCGTCGGATCGGTGATCCATTCGCTCCACGAGCCGACATAGAGCTTGCCCCCGGGGAGTCCCGCGATTTCCAGCGCGAGCAGGTTGTGGCAGGCGGTGACCCCGGATCCGCACATATGGATGACCTCGCCTGGGGGTGCGCCGCGCAGCAGGGATTCGTACTGCGCGCGCAAGGCTTCGGCCTTGAGGAAATTTCCGCGCATATCGAGATTATCCTCGAACGGCGCATTTACGCTCCCCGGAATATGTCCAGCGACTTTGTCGAGCGGCTCGATGAAGCCTGAAAACCGCTCTTCCGGGCGGGCGTCGATGATCACGCTCTTTTGCCGCAGGGCTTCGAGCATCGCCTTGCTGTCCACCCACATGCTGTCGTCAGGCGCCGCATGAAATTCGGCCGGGCGAACGACGGAAGTTTCGGCACTGAGCGCACGGCCCTGTTTCTGCCACGCCGGAAATCCGCCGTCGAGCAGCGCCACGGCGTCGTGCCCGAGCCAGCGCAGCAGCCACCACAGGCGCACCGCCATGGAGCCGAAGCTGTCGTCGTAGACCACGACCTGCTTGTCGCGGTCCACGCCCCAGAGGCCCAGCTTGCGCGCGAGCGCGTCGGCCTCGGGCAGGGGGTGGCGTCCGCTGGTCGCTGTGACGGCCCCGGACAGGTCCTCGTTCAGATGCGCATAGCGGGCGCCGGGAATGTGGCTCTTCGCGTAAGCCTGGCGCCCGGATTCCGGGCGCGTCAGCGCAAAGCGGCAATCGAATATCACCCAGCGCGGGTCGTGCAGATGTTGCGCCAGCTGTTCTGGACTGATTAGCGTAGTGGATTTCATAACGTGCCTGCCAAGGGGCGCATTTTGCGGCAGAATCGGCCGCTTGCGCTAGCGCTTTGCGGGGCCTCGGGATAGGGTATGCCTAGTCTGGCAGGAAATCACCGAGGCGCCTTGATAGAGGAAATTCCCGCAAAAGACCGCCTGCGAGCTGATCGCGCCTAGATGGTGACCTATGCTTACGAACAGGCCTTCTGCCATACTAATGAACAGCTGGCGCATAATCTGGAGCGCCACTGGAACGCGAAGGAGCACAAACCCTGAGCGGAGCGGCCTGATCCCGAGCCCATCCTTCGTCCGCAATTTCACAGCTGTCACACGAGGAGAGAATTTATGCGATCGATCATTGTCCTTGTCGCCATCGCCGCGCTGGCCGGCTGCGGCGTCGAGACCGCCACCACCGCCGCGACCGTGGCTGCAGCGAAGCAGAAGGAAATCGAGCAGGGCAAGAAAACCATGAACCAGGTGCAGCAGAACCTCGACAAGGCGATGGAGCAGACGCGGCAGAGTACGGAGCGGGCTGACGCCGCCGCGAAATAGCCGCTGCGCGCGCCCTAGGATGCGGCGCCTACCACCCATCCGCGGCCGGAAATTTGTGGGTAGTGCAAATCGGCGGCGCTACCGGCTGCTAACATCGGCTGATCGCACTGCGTAAGGTTTTATCTGGAAATGAGGGGATGCCTCCTACGGGGACTTCCTTTCGGGGCGCATCCCCTCATGCTCCCCTAAATCACGGCCATTTCAACAGTTCTGAAATGGCCCCTATGGAGCTTGGCATGAATCTTCCGACTCAAGTACTTCCCGCCCACCACCGGCATTGCGACGATTTGTTCGTCGCTGCGGAGCAGGCGGTCCAGCGCGGCGACTGGACCGTGGCCGTGCCCGCCTTCGAGCATCTGCGCGCGCAAATGCTGGCGCACTTCGCCGCCGAGGAGGACCTGCTGTTTCCGGCGTTCGAGGCGGCCGCCGGCAACAGTTCGGGCCCGACGCGGGTCATGCGCCTCGAGCACGAGCAGATGCGCCCGCTGCTGGAGCAGCTCGAGGCCGCCTGCGCCGCGCACGATGACGAAGGCTACGCCGGCGCGGCCGAAACCTTGCTGATACTCATGCAACAGCACAACATGAAGGAAGAGAACATCCTGTATCCGATGTGCGACCAGGTGCTGGGGCCGGAGGCGGAGCGCATTGCGGCGCAAATGAGCGCGGGGCTGGAACAGGGACATGGCTAAATCCGTTGCAAGATGAATTTTGCAAGGACTCATTTAAGGGAGTACGAGGGGATGCGCCCCGAAGGTCTCGATCCCGCTAGACGGGAAAGTCCCAGGAGGGGATATGCCCTCGTTTCGATATGAGCGCTGAGCCGCGATTGATAGACGGCCGTGACATGGAGCCGCCGGAACCGCTGGAGCTGGCCTTGGCCGCGCTCGCTACCCTGGGCCCCGGCGAAGAACTGGTCATGCTGCTGCGCTGCGAGCCACTGCCCTTGTACGAGATCCTCGAGCGCAACGGTTACCGCCACCGCGCCGAACGTCGCGCCGACGGCAGCAACGAGGTTCGCATTCAAAAAGCTTAACTCCGGTTTCAATGCAGCCCACCCTGTCGTTCGAGCAGGCGCCGCCGATATCGGTGCCTTACCGGTTTTTTCTCACCGCGCCGCTGTTCGGCGCCGCGGCCGGAATCGTGCTGGCATGGTTCGGACCTGCGGCCTTAGCGTCGCGCTGGTCCCCCGGCGCGCTCGCCATGACCCATCTGATCGTGGTCGATTTCATGCTGCAGGTGATGTGCGGTTCCCTGCTGCAGTTCGTGGCGGTGGTCGCCGGCGCCAACATATGGCGGCCGCATCTGGTCGCCTCGGTGGTGCACCCACTGATCACTGCCGGCGCGGTTTTCCTCGCGACCGCCTTCCTGCTGGAGCAGCCGCCGCTGTTCCTTGCCGCCGCGCTGGCGTTTGCCGTGGCGCTGGGCCTGTTCCTCACGGTCATGGCGATCGCGCTCCTGCGCACACCGGCGCGCGGCGCATCGATCCGGGTGCTGCGCCTGGCGGTATTCGGACTGTTGTTGACGGTCGTGCTCGGCCTGACCCTGGCCGGCACCCTCGGTACGCAGGGGAGCCTGCAATCGGTCTGGCCCCTGTTTACGCTGATCAAGGTCCATGTCGCCTGGGGTCTGGGTGGCTGGGCCTTGATGCTGGTAATCGGTGTTTCCTTTTTGGTGGTGCCCATGTTTCAGCTTACGCCGGGCTATCCGGTCTGGCTGATGCGCCTGCTTCCGGCCGGCCTGTTCCTCGTCCTGTGCCTGTGGTCGCTGCAACTCTTTCCGGGCACGCGGGAGTCGCAGGCTTGGCAGTCCGGCGTGTTGATGGCGGGCATGCTGCTGGCAGGGCTGTATGCCGCGGCCACGCTGTGGCTGCAATCGCGTCGGCGGCGGCGCCAGGCCGATGTGACGCTCGTCTTCTGGCGCGGCGCCATGTTGTGCTTGCTCGCTTTGGCCGTGTCCTGGCTGGCGTTCGCAGCCCTGCCGCAGCTGGGCGAGCATGCGCGCGCACCGCTGTGGCTGGGCGTACTCGCCCTGCCGGGCGTATTCCTCTCAGTGATTCAAGGCATGCTGTACAAGATCATGCCCTTCCTGAACTGGCTGCATTTGCAGCGTCAGGGCGGAACGGTGACGACGCAGCCCAACATGAAACAGATGATTCCGGAGCGCGCGATGCGCGGCCAGATGCGGCTGCATTTCGCCGCACTGCTGTTGTTGCTCGCCGCAGTGATATGGCCTGCGCTGTCGCTGCCCGCCGGTCTGCTGTTCTGCGCATCTTGCCTCTGGCTGGAATGGAACCTGGTCGGCGCCGCGCGGCTGTATGCGCGCTTCAGGGATCGGCTACGCGCGCAATGACATGAGCGTGACGCGCGCTGCGCGCGCGTCAGGAAAGAGGGCGCTACTGATTCTCCGCCGACTGCTGCCAGCGCCATGCGTCGGCGCACATCGTCTCCAGGTCGCGCGTGGCGCGCCAGCCCAGCAGCGATTGCGCCAAGCTCGGGTCCGCCCAGCATTGCGCGATATCCCCGGGCCGGCGCGGCGCGAAGCGGTGGGGCACCGGCCGGCCACTGGCGCGCGCGAACGCATCGGCCATTTGCAGTACCGAATAGCCGCGCCCCGTTCCCAGGTTGACGGTCAGCAGCGCGCCTTTGGTTTTGTCGAGGTAATTCAAGGCGGCGAGGTGACCGTCCGCCAGGTCCATGACATGAATGTAGTCGCGCACGCCGGTTCCGTCCGGCGTCGGGTAGTCACTGCCGAAGACCCTGAGGAACTCGCGCTGGCCGATCGCCACCTGGGCAATATAAGGCATCAGGTTGTTGGGGATGCCCTGCGGGGCCTCTCCGATGAGGCCGCTTTCATGCGCGCCCACCGGATTGAAATAGCGCAGCCGGCCTATGCGCCAGTCCGGCTCGGCGTGATGCAGGTCGCCGAGGATCTCCTCGATCATCAGCTTGGAACGGCCGTAGGGGTTGGTCGCGGAGAGAGGGAAGTCCTCCCGTATCGGCACGCTGGCCGGATTGCCGTACACGGTGGCCGATGAGGAGAACACCAGCGTTTTGACGCCGGCCCGGCCCATTGCGGCGAGCAGTTCCAGCGTGCCGCGCACGTTATTGTCGTAGTACGCCACCGGCTGCTCCACCGACTCGCCGACCGCCTTCAGGCCGGCGAAATGGATCACCGCGCGGATGCGGTGTTCGGCAAGGATCCGGTCGAGCAGCGCGGCGTCGCGCACGTCGCCCTGAACGAAGCCGGGGCGCTTGCCGCAGAGCTTCTGCAGTCGATCGACCACGCCGGCCTGGCTGTTGCTGAGATTGTCCAGAATCAGGACGTCCTGTCCCGCCGCGGAAAGCGCGACGCAGGTATGCGAGCCGATGAAGCCGGTACCGCCGGTGACGAGAATCATGTGGTGCCGAAGCAGGCGATGGCGAAGGCTCCGCTAAAAGAGGATCACCTGCCGGATCGCCTCGCCGTTGGCCAGGCGGTCGAAGCCGAGATTGATCTCGTCGAGCTTGATGCGATGCGTAACCAGTTTGTCTATCGGCAGGCGCCCGGCTTTGTACAGCGCGATGTAGCGCGGCAAGTCGCGCTGCGGCACGGCGGAGCCGAGGTAACTGCCTTTTAACGTGCGCTCCTCGACCACCAGGTTGACCGCAGGCAGGCTTAAGGTATGCGTCGGTGGCGGCAGGCTCACCGTTACAGTGGTGCCGCCGGGGCGGGTGATCTTGTATGCGGTATCCAGTGCGGCCACCGCGCTCGCCGCCTCGATCGCCACGTCCACGCCATTGCTGGTCGCCGCCTTGATCTTCGCCACCAGGTCCGGATCGTCGGCGCGGAAGGTGTGCGTGGCGCCCAACGCGCGCGCGATTTCCAGCTTTGAATCGAGCTTGTCGATGGCGACGATCTGGCGGGCACCCGCCGCCAGAGCGCCCAAGAGCGCCGACAAGCCGACGCCGCCCAGGCCGACGATAGCGGCCGAACTGCCCAGCTTCAGCTGCGCGCAATTGATCGCGGCACCGACACCGGTCAGCACGGCGCAGCCGAACAGCGCACCGACGTCGAGCGGCAGTTCCGGGTCAATTTTCACCAGCGAGCCGCGCGCGAGCACGGCGTATTCGGCGAAGCAGGAAACCCCGGCTTGGTGGTTGAGCGCGCTTTTGTCCGGGCGGTGCAAACGGCGGTGCCCGCCGAGCAGCGTGCCCGCGGCGCCGGCGGCGAAACCCGGTTCGCACAGCGCTGGCCGGCCCTCCCTGCAGGGCAGGCAGTGACCGCAGTTGGGCGCGAACACCAGCGCTACGTGGTCACCGCGCTCCAAACCGACGACACCGGGCCCGAGTTCTTCGACGATGCCCGACGCTTCGTGGCCCAGGACCATGGGCATGACGCGCGGGCGGTCGCCGTTGATCACGGATAGATCCGAGTGGCACAGGCCGGCCGCGGCCATTTTCACCAGCACCTCGCCCGGGCCGGGCCCATCGAGTTCGACCGTCTCCACGCTGATCGGACGTGATTTTGCGTAAGGCTGCGGTTGCTGCATCTGATCGAGCACGGCGGCGCGGATTTTCATGCTGGTCTCCTCGGGGAATGGTGATTATTTTGTTGCCCAAACATATCACAGTTGCCGCTGGCGGGCGCTTCGCGCCATGCAGCTTACTGCGATAGATGACGCTGCAGCAGTTCCAGCGCGGCAGCTGTAAACACGCGCATGTTCGCTACCCGGTCCGCCTTACCGGTTTCCAAGGTGATGACTTCTTCGGCCGCGCCCGCGACGGCGATGCAGCTGTGGCCGGCGCTGTCACCGTAGGGATTTCCGCTCGGGCCCGCGGCGCCGGTTTCCGCGAGGCCCCAGCTGGCGGAGAAACGCTCGCGCGCGGTGCGTGCGAGCAGCAAGGCATAAGGTTCGGACGCCGAACGCATGCCCGCGACCGACTCGCGCGGCAGCTGCAGCAGCACTTCCCGCGCCTTGCGCGTGTACACCACCGCCCCGCCGAGAAAATAGGCCGAGGCGCCGGGAACCGCGAGCAGCGCAGCCGCGATCAGCCCGCCCGCGGACGATTCGCTGACCGCGACGGTTTCGCGGCGTTGCTTCAGCAGGGTCGCCACCTGTTCGGCCAGCGGCAGTAAAGTCTCCATCGCGGCTAGTCCTCGGCGAGCTTGAATTGCAGATGCCGCTTCACCGCCGGCCATTCCTGCGCGATGATCGAAAACACCACCGTATCGCGCAGACTGCCGTCGGCATAGTGCTGGTGGCTGCGCAGGATGCCGTCCTGCTTCGCCCCCAGGCGCTCGATCGCGCGGCGGCTGGGAAAGTTGAAAAACCCGGTGCGGAATTCGACCGCGATGCAGTTCAGCGTTTCGAAAGCATGAGTGAGCAGCAACAGTTTGCACTCGGTGTTGAGCGGTGTGCGCTGCGCCGTTTTGGCATACCAGGTGGAGCCGATTTCGACGCGGCGGTTCTTCGCGTCGATGTTCATGTAAGTCGTCATGCCGGCGAGTTGGCCGCTGGCTTGGTTGCGCACCGCGAACGGCAGCATAGCCCCACTTTGCCGCAGACCCAGTCTGCGCTCGATCTCGTCGCGCATGCCCTCGGGCGAAGGAACCGCCGTGTACCAGAGCTTCCACAATTCGCCGTCGCGCACGGCGTCGACCAGGCCGTCGTGATGGTCGTGTGCCAAGGGTTCCAGCGCCGCGTGGCGGCCGCTGAGGGTGATGGGTTCGACGAATGCAGTCATGATGATTTATTCGGACAGGTGGTTCCCGCGGTCGGCGCCGAGACGTGCGATCCGGTAGCGGTGCTATTCTACATGGCCGCGTACCGTGTGCTCAGGAGGAAAGCAGATGAATCAGCAGGACATCCATGCCGCCGCCGCTATCCTGTGGCAACACTGGCGCCAATCCACCCGCCTCGACGAGCTGCCCGCGCATTGCCGTCCGGGCAGCCGCGCCGAGGCTTATGCGATCCAGGCCGAGGTGGCAAAACTATCAGGCCAGAGCGTCGTCGGCTGGAAGATCGCCGCCACCAGCAAAGCCGGACAGGAGCATATCCGCGTGGACGGACCGCTTGCCGGCTGCCTGCTGTCGAAGCGCTCCGTCGAAGCCGGAGCCGGCGTATGTCTGGCAGGCAACAACATGAAAGTCGCCGAAGCCGAATTCGCCTTCCGCATGGGCCAGCCCCTGCCCAGACGCGCCGCAGCCTACAGCGTAGACGAGGTGCTGGCCGCCGTCGCCACGCTGCATCCCGCGATCGAAGTGCCGGATTCGCGCTACGAGGACTTTACTCGCGTCGGCGCGGCGCAGCTGATCGCCGATATCGCCTGCGCTTGCTGGTTCGCCATCGGGCCGGCGACGCGCATCGACTGGCGCGCCATCGATCTGGCGCAGCACGGTGTTACGGCTTGGCGCAATGGCGCGCTCGCCGGGCAGGGCTCGGGCGCCAAGGTGTTGGGCGACCCGAAGATCGCGCTCGCCTGGATCGCCAACGAGCTGTGCACCTTCGGCGGGGGTTTGCGCGTGGGCGACGTGGTGATTACGGGCACCTGCCTGACGCCGGTGCCGGTGTCGGCGGGAGACAGCGTCAAAATCGATTTCGGCGGTTTCGGCGCACTCGAACTGGGGTTCGGTTGATCCCGCTCACAAATTGATACGAAGCTGGACGCCGCAGATTCGGCCCATGCACTAGAATTCTCCATGATTCGCTTGCGGCTGTGCCGGCCCGGGAAACGATACGGAATACGTAAACAAAGGGGACCATGAAATGGATGCTTTTCTTTTTGGACACACGAAGCGGATTCTGGCGGTTGTTCCGCTTTTTGTCGCGGCGCTTGTTTCCGGATGCGGCTCCGGCTGCGGCACCGTGGGGGTGGACAATACTTCCAGTTGCGGCGATAGCACCTCGCCAGCCACGCCTACTTCTTCCACCTACAGCATCTCCGGCGCGGCAGGCACGGCGGCTGGTGTGACCCTCACACTGACTGGCGCGGGATCGGGGAGCACCACCACGGACAGCAACGGAGCCTACAGATTCACTGCACTCCCGAACGGGAGCTACAACGTGGTGCCTAGCCTCAGTGGGTCCACGTTCGCTCCGGTAAGCACTGCCGTGACGATCAACGGCGCAGACCTTACGGCAATCAGTTTCACCCAGACGGCCAATGCCGCGGCAAGCTACACCATTTCGGGCGCGGTAAACGGACCCGTGAAGCAGAACGTATTGATCAGCCTGACTTCGGGCAGCATTACCACCGGAACGGCAGTGACTGACGCGAACGGGGGTTACAGCTTCACCGTTGTGGCCGGAACGTACACGGTGACGCCAAGCCTTACGGGCTATACCTTCAACCCCGTTGCTAGCAATGCCCTAACATTAAGCAGTAGCATAACTGCCGCCACCGCCAACTTCACCGAAACGGCGCAGTGACAAGCGCACGCGGGAGGTATGGCCGCCCAGATCCGGGTTCGATCCGGGTGGAAGCCCGCGCGTTTCATTCTGTCAGGGGTTTTTAGCCTTTGATACAGGCCTTCGGCCGCAATAAGGCGACGCGGCGCGCGAGCCCGGCTTTCTCGGTGGCTGCTGCGACCAGATCGACGTCCTTGTACGCGCCGGGCGCTTCTTCGGCTGCGCCGCGCATCGAACGCGTGCGGATCAGGATACCGTCCGCCGCGAGCGCGTGGATCAGCTCGCGTCCGTTCCAGTTGCGCAGCGCCTGGTGGCGGCTCATCGCGCGGCCGGCGCCGTGGCTGGCCGAGGCGTAGGCGCCGTTCTGTTCCTCCGGGTTGCCGGCCAGGATCCAGGAACCCGTGCCCATGCTGCCGCCGATGATCACCGGCTGCCCCACGCCGCGGTAGCGCTCGGGCAGCGCGGGATGCCCCGGCCCGAATGCGCGCGTCGCGCCCTTGCGGTGCACGTAGAGCAGTCTCGGCTTGCATTCCACCGCATGAGTCTCCGCCTTGCAGGTGTTGTGAGAGACGTCGTACAGCGTCTCAAGCTTGGCATCAGGCAGCACTTCGGCAAATGCTGCACGGGCGAGGTGCGTGAGGATCTGGCGATTGGCGAGCGCGATATTGATCGCCGCGTTCATCGCGCCGAGGTACTGCTGTCCCTCGGGCGATTTGATCGGCGCGCAGGCGAGTTCGCGGTCCGGCAGGTGCAGGCCGAGCCGGCCGGCGGCCTTGGCCAGCGTGACGAGATAGTCGGTGCCGACCTGATGGCCCAAGCCGCGCGAGCCGCAGTGGATCGACACCAGCACCTGGCCTAGGGCGAGGCCATAGGCCGCGGCGGCTTGCGCGTCGTAGATCCGCTCCACCACCTGGATCTCGAGATAATGGTTGCCGCTGCCCAAGGTTCCCATTTCGCCGCGCTGGCGGCGCTTGGCGAGCTCGGACACCGCGGCCGGCTCGGCGCCTGCGACGCAGCCCTGCTCTTCGATGTATTCCAGGTCGGACTCCGTGCCGTAGCCTTGGGCGAGCGCCCAGCGCGCGCCGCCGCGCATCACCTGATCCAGCTCGCCGGGTGACAGTTTGATTTTCCCCTCCTCGCCGACGCCGGCGGGAATGGCGCGGAACAGCTGATCGGCGAGCCGTTCCAGGCGCGGTGCGAGCGTGGGCAGATCGAGGTTGCTGCGCAGGCAGCGGATGCCGCAGGAGATGTCGAAGCCGACGCCGCCGGCCGAAAGGATGCCACCGGCCTCGGCATCGAAGGCGGCGACCCCGCCGATAGGAAAGCCGTAGCCCCAGTGCGCATCGGGCATGGTCATTGCCGCACCGACGAGGCCGGGCAGGCGCGCCACGTTGGCGATCTGCTCCAGCACCTTGGCGTCCATGCCGCGCAGCAGTTCCGCATCGGCGTACAGGCGCACCGGCGCGCGCGCTTCGCCCGCCACAGACTTGAGCGCGTAGCACCAGGGATTGATTTCGCTCAGCCGTCCCAGGTCCATGAATGCCCCCTTGTCCTTGTTATACGTCGACCACGCAGCGCGCTTCCCAGATTCCATCCTGCTGCTTCACCGCGAGCTGGGTGAGCGTGGCACCTTTCACTTCCACGCCGCGCTCGAGATCGCTGCGCCAGGGTTCGCCTTCAGCCGTGCCGCTCCAGTGTGTCCCGCAGGTCTCGATCCCGCTCGACGGGAAAGTCCCCTTGGGGGACGCGCCGCCGCGGTGCAGGCGGAACCGGCCTAAGATCAGCGCACGGCTGCGCGCTTCGCCCAGCAGCAGATTGAGCCAGGTGACCAGCGCGAGTTCCGCATCGCTTTCCTCGAACTCGATGGCTACCGTCGTTTCCGGCCTGATCTGGCCGGGATCGGCCATGATCGCGAACATGGCCGCTGCCGCCTGCTCGAACGCTTCCTCGATGCGGCCCCCGCGCCCGACGATGCCCATGTCGGCGCCATGTTCGAAATAGTCGTAAGACGCATGCATCGGGACAATAGCGTAGCGCCGCGTGTGGCGGGGCCATTGATCATTGTCAATACCGCGGCCGCGCCGGGGGCGAACAATCGTACGGGAGCGCTACAATAATGTTTCCATCTCCATCTGCGGCGGTGCGCCACATGAATTCCGGTTCCTCGATTCATCTGCAATCCGGCGACGCGCTGGTCGCGGTCGACGTGCAAAACGATTTTCTTCCCGGCGGCAGTCTCGCAGTGCCCGAGGGCGACGCCGCCGTCCCTGCGCTCAACCGTTATCTTGCGGCATTTGGCGCACGTGCGCTGCCGGTATTCGCCACGCGCGATTGGCACCCGCAGAATCACTGTTCGTTCAAGGCCCAGGGCGGAATCTGGCCGCCGCATTGCGTCGCTGCGACAAGCGGCGCCGAGTTTGCGCCGAATTTGGCGCTGCCGCCGGCGGCAACTGTCGTTTCCAAGGCGGTAACGGCCGAGGCGGATTCCTATTCGGGCTTCGGCTGCACCGAGCTCGCCGCGCGCCTGCGCAGCGCCGGAGCCAAGCGCCTGTACATCGGCGGTCTCGCCACCGACTATTGCGTGCTCAACACCGTGAAGGACGCCTTGGCGGAAGGATTCGAGGTGCTACTGCTGACCGACGCGATCCGCGCGGTCGACGTCAAGCCGGGAGACGGCGCGAGAGCACAGGCGCAAATGCGGCAACTCGGCGCGCGCCCGATACGCTACGAGGATCTCGCGCCGTGAGTCATACATGTACCCAAGGACCGGCCGCCCCAAGAGCCGCATCTTCGATGCGACCTCGGCGCGAAGCGACAAGGTAGTCCAATGAGCCGGAGCGAAAGAGCCGGATAGTCCAATGAGCCGGAACGAAAGCGCGCTGCTCACAGATTTGTATCAGCTCACCATGCTGCAGGCGTATTTCGACGAGGGCATGGCCGATACTGCGGTGTTCGAATTTTTCGTGCGCGCACTGCCGCCCGGGCGCAATTTCCTGCTGGCTGCGGGGCTGGAGCAGGTGCTTTGTTATCTCGAACAGCTCCGCGTGACCGAGACCGAGCTGGCCTGGCTGCGCGACCATGGAGGCTTTAGCGAGCCGTTTCTCGCTGCGCTGGGCGCGCTGCGCTTTAGCGGCGATGTGCACGCGCTGCCGGAGGGCACGGTGTTTTTCGTCAACGAGCCGATGCTGCGCATCACCGCGCCGATCGCGCAGGCGCAGTTGGTGGAGAGCCGGCTGCTGAGCCTGCTGCATTTTTCGACGCTGATCGCCTCCAAAGCCGCGCGCAGCGTGCTCGCCGCGCCGGGGAAACTGCTGGTCGATTTCGGCATGCGCCGGGCGCATGGCGCCGAGGCCGGCCTGCTCGCCGCGCGCGCCGCCTACCTCGCGGGATTTTCGGGAACCGCGACGGTACAGGCCGGAGTCGAATTCGGCGTTCCCGTGTTCGGCACCATGGCGCACTCCTACATCGAGGCGCATGCGGACGAGATCTCCGCGTTCAGGGGATTTGCGCGTTCCTGTCCCGCCAATGTGGTGCTGCTGATAGATACCTACGACACCGAGCGCGCTGCGGAAAAAGTGGTGCGCCTCGCGCCCGAGCTCGCTAGCGCAGGAATCCGCGTGCGCGGCGTGCGCCTGGACAGCGGTGATCTGGCGGCGCACGCGCGTGCGGTGCGCGCCATCCTCGATCGCGGGGCTTTGCATGAGGTCACGATTTTTTCCAGCGGCAACCTGGACGAGTGGAAGCTGCAGCAGCTGCTCGCCGCCGGCGCGCCGATCGACGGCTTCGGCATCGGTACTGCTCTGGATACCTCCAGCGATGCGCCCTTCCTTGATTGCGCCTACAAGCTGCAGGAATACGCGGGAACGCCGCGGCGCAAGCACTCGGAGGGCAAGGCTACCTGGCCCGGGCGCAAGCAGGTGTACCGGCACGCCGCGCCGGACGGTACGCCGGATTACGACGTGGTCGCGCTGGAGGGCGATGCGCAGCGCGGCACACCGCTGCTGGTGCCGGTGATGCAAGCGGGCAGGCGCGTGCTTAAAGCCGAGCCCTTGGCCCTAGCGCGCACGCGCGCGGCGGCCGGGATTGCGCGCCTGCCGCCGCAACTCAGGCTGCTCGAGCCCGCGCCTACGCCCTACCGGGTGGAGATTGCGCCGGGCTTGCGCGCGCTCGCCGCTGAACTCGACCGCATGCCGCATTGAGACGGTGCGGTCGCTGCGTACCGGCCCGGCTAGAGCTTTTTCAGCAGGACCTTGGAGCGCCGCTGCAGGTTGTAGAGCGATTTTTTCGGCTCCGGGAGCGCGCGGACCGGGTTTTCCACAAAGCCGCGCTCGATGAACCAGTGCGCGGCACGCGTGGTGAGCACAAACAGTTTTTTATAGCCGAGCTGACGCGCCTCGACTTCGCCGTGCTCCAGCAGCTTTTCGCCATAGCCGCGTCCCTGGAATTCGGGGCGCACTGCGAGCGCCGCCAGCTCCGCCGATTTGCCCGCGAGGGGGTAGAGCGCGGCGCAGCCTACGATTACGCCGTCGTGTTCGATCACGAAGAAGCTCTGCACCTCGCGCTCCAGCAGTTCGCGTCCGCGGTAGACCAGCGTGCCATCCGCTTCCAGCGGCTCGATCAGCTGCAAGATGCCGCCGATGTCGTCGATGCTGGCCGGGCGCAGGCGCTCGAGCTTGTCCGCCGTGATCATGCTGCCGGAACCGCCGTGGGTAAAAAGCTCCAGCAGCAGCGCACCGTCCACCTTGTGCGATACGACGTGCGCACGCGCCACGCCGGAGCGCACCGCTTCCACCGCATGGGTCAGATATAGGCGCGTGTCGGGGGTGAGGTTCTTGCCACGCGCGAGCAGCAGCTCAGCCTCCTGCGCCGACAGCTCCGGCATCAGATGGCCGCGCACGTCTTCCACCGGGGCGTCGCTGAGGAACACCAGCTTTTCGGCGCGCAGTGCCTTGGCTATGGCCACCGCCACGTCCTCCATCGACAGGTTGAACACTTCGCCGGTGGGCGAATAGCCGACGCTGGAAATGATGACCAGGTCGTCCGTCGCGAGGCGCGATTCGATCGCCGCGGTATTCACCTTGCGCACAGTGCCGGTATATTGCAGGTCGACGCCGTCGCGCACGCCCATGGGCTGGGCGGTGATGAAATTGCCCGACACGGTATTGATGTCGGCGCCCGCCATGGGCGAATTGGGCAGGCCTTGCGACAGCAGCGCGTCGAGCTCGACGCGCAGCAGGCCGGCGGCCTCTTTCACACAGGTCAGCGCGACCGCGTCGGTGACGCGCACCCCGGCGTGATAGCGCGAACGCGCGCGGCGCAGCCTCAGCTGCGCCTCGATCTGCGGGCGCGAGCCGTGCACCAGCACCAGGCGTATGCCGGCGCTGCGCAAGAGGTTGATGTCCTGGGTGAGCGCTGCGAACTTGCCGTCGGCCACGACGTCGCCGCCGAAGGCGATGACGAAGGTCTTGCCGCGGAAGGCGTTGAAATAGGGCGCCGCGGAGCGAAACCAGGCGACGAACTGGCTGTGGACGTTGGATGGCATGCGCTGCAACCGGCTGCGAAAGCGCCATTCTAAGTCACTTGTCGCGACCTTCGAAAGTCCGTTTCGCCCCTGCGTCGCGACCTGCTTCCTCCTGCTCCGCCGGAACCATCAGATCCCTGAGCGTAAGCCCGCGCACCTGTTCATCGAACGCCAGATCCGTCTTCGCCATAATCGCTTCGATCTCCGCCGGCGCGGGCAGCGCCTGCGGCCCGAGGTAATGCTCTTCGCCGTCCGTGCGCACGGTTTGCAGCACCGCCTTGAGCGTGACCGACCCGATGTCGCGGCTTGGCAGGTAGGCGGGCGGGTCGTCGCCGGTCCGCAGCAGCAGGCCGCCTTGCTCGAGTGCTTCCAATACCCTTTGCAGGGCGTAGGTGGGCACGCCCAACCGCTGCGTAAGGTCGGAAAAAGTCCAGGGCGGAGCGCCGTCCAGGTAGGCTTTGCCGATAAGGTGCATCAGAATCAGCGCGACGCGCTCGCGCATGCGGTTGCTCAGCCGCGGTTCGCCCTGTTCCAGCACCAGATACTGCGGATACTGGCTGTAGAACGCGATGCTCGCGCCGAGCAGCAGAATCAGCCAGTTGAGATAAAGCCAGATCAGAAACAGCAGGAAGATCGCGAAGCTCGAATAGATCGCGGCGTACTGCGTCGATGTGCGGGCGAACTCGGCGAACGCCCAACTCGCCAACTGCCATAGCATCCCCGCGACGATCCCGCCGATCAGCGCGGCGTCCATCCGCACCCTTGTGTTGGGCGCGAAGCGGTAGGCGAACACGAAGACGCCGATAACGAAAAACACCGGGATCGTCCGGCCCAGTGCGTAGACCATGCCGCCGAGGGGCTCGGTCGCGAGCAACTGCTCCGCTTGGGGTGCCGCCATGATGGTCGCGGCGATGCCGACGATCGAAAATACCAACACCGGACCGATCAGGAGCACGCTCAGGTAGCCGCTGAAACGCCGCGCGAAGCTGCGCAGTTGCGGCACATGCCAGATGAAATTGACCGACTCTTCGATCTTCTGCATCAGCGATACCACGGTGTAGACCAGCATCGCCAGGCCGATCGAACCGAGGACTTTGACGTTGAGGTTCGCGATGAACGTAATGATCCACATGCTTACGTCCGTGCTTTTCTCGCCGAGCGGCGCCAGGAACTGGTGCAGTAGCGGATCGATCTGGTTATAGACTCCGAATGCCTTGAGTACCGAAAAGCTGAGCGCGAGCAGCGGCACCAGCGACAGCAGCGTAGTGAACACGAGTCCGGTCGCTCGCAGGGTCAGTTGGCCGTAGGTGACGTCGCGCGCGAGCACCAGCACCAGCCGCGCCAACCTGATCATGGCCCTTCTCCAGCCGATCTTTGCATCGAAGCGGCCGCTCCAGATTGCGTTGTAGAGGACGAATTTCACGCCGGCCGGGTTTCTGTTCAGCATCGCGTGCTCCTGCTTGCACGCTGCGCGCAGACGAGCGCTCCGTGTGCGCCGCTTGCATGCGCCCCGCGCTTGGACTCCGGGCGGCCGGTGATCGCCATCAAAGATCTCCCCACAAGGCCTGCAGCACCGCCAAAGCCGCGACCGGCGCGGTCTCGGTACGCAGGATGCGCGGCCCGAGCTTGACCGGTTCGAAGCCGCCCGCTTCGGCAGCCTGACATTCGGTCGGAGCGAGGCCGCCTTCGGCGCCGATCAGGAGCACCGCGGCGGCGGCCGGCGTCACGCGCTTCAATGCCGTGTCCGCGTGCGGCGACAGCATCAACAGCCGCTTGCCGCTGCCAATCTGTGCGAGATAACGGAAAAACGGCTGCACCGGCGCCACCGCGGGCACGCGGTTGCGCCCGCACTGCTCGCAGGCGGCGATCACCACATGCTGCCAATGCTGCAGGCGTTTGTCGGCGCGTTCGCCGGCCAGTTTGACCACGCCGCGCTCGGTGGCGAGCGGCTGAATCGCTGCGACCCCGAGTTCGGTCGCCTTCTGTAGGCTGTAGTCCATGCGCTCGCCGGCCGAAATGCCCAAAGCCAGCGTGATGTGCACCGGCGATTCGCGCTCCTCGGCATGGAACTCGAGCAGGCGCACCCTGGTTTCGCGCTTGCTCACGGCGATAAGGCTCGCGCCGTACTCCCCGCCCTCGCCGTTGAACAGGTGCAGCGTATCGCCTACTTGCAGACGCAGCACCGTCACCGCATGGCGCGCGGCGGCCTCGGGCAGCGCGATTTCCGCGCCAGGCGATAGGGGCAGATCGCAGTACAGGCGCGTTCCCGCAAATCGGGTCGATAGCGGCTTCATGTTAAAATTCTAACACTCGTCCGCTTGGCCGCTCCGAGACATGAAGAGCCCGCGAAACTGCAGGGAAAGCGCGTGAGCCACGCCATCGCGGTGGAAAATCTGGTCAAGCGCTACGGCGTGGTGCAGGCCGTGAACGGCTTGAACTTCCAGGTCGAGCGCGGCACCACCTGCGGTCTATTGGGCGGGAACGGCGCCGGCAAGACCACTACGCTCGCGATTCTGCTCGGCGTGCTGTTGCCCACTTCCGGCAGCGTGCGCGTGCTGGGCGAGGACATGGTGCGCGCACGCTATCGCGTGCTGCCGCGGATGAATTTCACGTCCCCCTATGTCGACTTGCCGAAAAAGCTCACGGTCGAGGAAAACCTGATTGTTTTTTCCCATCTCTATGGCCTGAGCCGGATCCGCCAGCGCATCGCCGAGCTTGCCGGGCAATTCAAGTTCGTCCCGCTGCTCAAGCGCCAATACGGCACGCTTTCCGCCGGCCAGCGCACGCGCGTGTCAGTGGCGAAGGCCCTGCTGAATCGCCCCGAGGTGCTGCTGCTGGACGAGCCCACCGCTTCGCTCGATCCGGACATCGCCGATCGCATCCGCACCCATCTGGTCGAATATCAAAGACAGTCCGGCGCGACCCTGTTGCTCGCTTCGCACAACATGATCGAAGTCGAGCGCATCTGCGATCAGGTGCTAATGATGAAGGCCGGACGCATCGTCGACCGGGGTTCGCCGCCCGAACTGATCGCGCGCTACGGCCGCAGCAGCATGGAAGAGGTGTTTCTCGACGTGGCACGGACCGGGCACCGGCCGGCCGAGGTGGCGGCATGAGCAGGGAGCAGGGGCCCCGCACAGCGGGGATGCGACCGGCCGCGATTGCCGCCAGCCGCCGACGGCGCATACGCTCGAACCAGTACGACGGAACGGAGGCGGCGGCATGAGCAGGGAGCAGGGGCCCCGCGCAGCGGGGATGCGACCGGCCGCGATTGCCGCCAGCCGCCGACGGCGCATACGCTCGAACCAATACGACGGAACGGAGGCGGCGGTATGAGCGGCACGCTGCAAAGGATTTACGGCATGGTGCTGCGCCACGTTTATCTGTGGCGCCGGTCCTGGGTGCGCGTCCTCGAAACCGCTTACTGGCCGACCATGAACATGGTGCTTTGGGGATTCATCGCCAAGTTTTTCGCCAGCAATTCGTCTGTGGTGGCACAGGTGCCGGCCTTGCTGATAAGCGGCCTGTTGCTGTGGGAAGTGTTGTTCCGCGGACAGCTCGCATTTACGCTCGCGTTTCTCGAGGAGTTGTATTCGCGCAATCTAGGCCATCTGTTCGTCAGTCCGCTGCGGCCGACCGAATTGATCGCATCGATGATCGCGGTGAGTTTCCTGCGCACCTGCGTTGGCGTCGGCGCGGCGGCGGCGCTGGCGATCTTGTTGTACGCGGCATCGGTGTTCGCAATGGGCTTGCCGCTGCTCGCGTTCTTCAGCAACCTGCTCGTCACCGGCTGGGCGGTGGGACTGATGGTGGCGGCGCTGGTGCTGCGTTACGGTTTGGCGGCGGAGAATCTCGCCTGGGGCGTGATTTTCGTGCTCGCGCCGATTTCGGGCATCTACTATCCGATCAGCGTGCTGCCAGCCTGGCTGCAAGGCGTGGCGCACTGTCTGCCGACCAGCTATGTGTTCGAGGGCATGCGCGCGGTGCTGCTGCACTCGGTGTTCGACTGGAACCTGCTGTTCGGCGCGGTGGCGCTGAACGTGGTTTATGTTGCCCTGGGGGCCGGCATATTCTTCGCCGCCTTCCGCGGCGCGCGTCAGCGCGGCGCCTTGCTGCAGATGGGCGAATAAGGCGGAGCGGCGGCGCGCGGGCCGCCTCGGCCCGCTTCAGCGTTGCTTGCCTAGGCCTGCCGCCAGGGATGCTCCAGCCTTCCTTGTTTGAAATCGCTAAGGCGATCCCGCAGATCGTCTGGAATGGGTACGGCGCGTTTGGTTTCGAAAGAAAATACGCACAAGGTAAGCTGCGCCGCAATCCTTGTCTGATCGCCCAGAAGAGCGCCTACCGCCAGCGTGAGCGAGCTCTTGCCGATGCGATCAATCTTCAGCGTCAGGGTGATGACTTCGCCGATCTTGGAGGGAGCTACGAAATCGCATTTGATATTGACCATGGGCAGCCCCATCCGCCGCGTGGTGATGAAGTCCGCGTAGTTGATCTCCAGCGCGTGGTTGAACCAATCTTCCACCAGTCCGTTGAACATTACGAAATAGTGCGGATAGAAAATGATGCCGGCCGGATCACAATGGGAGAAGCGAACCAGCATGTCGCTATAGAAGACGTCCTTCTTCGTTTCTGTGGTCATGCCTTGTTCCTCGCTCGAGCAATTCATGTATTCGGCTACGGCCGATGACAGATTGTCCCATGGAATTCCGCCGGCATTGGCGCTGGCCGCCGGCGCGATCGCTGCAAGCGTGCTTCCTTCGACGCCTTGCGCGGGCAAAGTCGCACATGAGCGCAAGGGCTCGTGTGGAATCAGTTGGTGCAGGCCCAGGCGGTGATCGCGCAATCCCTGTCTGCGCACAGGCGCAGCGCCTTGGCTTGCGCTTCCTGTCGCGTGGCGCCTTTGGCGGCAAAATATCCTTTTGGTCCGCGCGCGGGCTTGTGTGCCAGGGCGCCGCAGGCGTTGCTGAAACTCACCACGACTTCGCAGCGCGGGTCCGCGCATTGCTTAAGCGCTTCGAGCTTGGCCGCGCGCGACGTGGCGGCAGCGTAGGCGTAGCCGAACCGGCCGGTGTCGCGCTGCAAGGCGATGGCGCCGTGGACGCCCTTTTTCGCTGTCCTGGCCGACGCCGGCTGTACTACGCAGGCAAGCGTAGCGGCCAAGGCGAGATGGAGCAGGACGGAGCGGATTCTGCGCCCGGCCATTGCTTGGTCGCAGCTAGGCTTTTTCGAAAGCGCGCCCACTACATGGTCGCCCCTAGGACCCAGGGCGCGAACTCGTCTTCGCCGTAGCCGAAGCCTTCGCTCTTGGTCTTCGCGCCGGAGGCAGTTGTCAGGATCAACTCGAACAGCTTCTGCCCGACTTTTTCGATGCTCTCCTTGCCGTCGACGATGCTGCCGCAGTTCAGGTCCATGTCCTCTTCCTGGTGATCGTAGAGGCGCGTGTTGGTGGCCAGCTTGAGCGAGGGCGCGGGCTTGCAGCCGTAGGCCGAGCCGCGGCCGGTGGTGAAGCAAACAAGATTTGCGCCGCCGGCGATCTGCCCGGTCGCCGACACCGGATCGTAGCCGGGCGTGTCCATATAGACGAAACCCTTGGCCGTGACCGCTTCGGCGTATTCGTACACGTCGACCAGATTGGTGGTGCCGCCCTTGGCCACCGCGCCGAGCGACTTCTCCAGGATGGTAGTGAGGCCGCCGGCCTTGTTGCCGGGCGAAGGGTTGTTGTTCATTTCGTTGCCGTTGCGCGCCGTGTACTCCTCCCACCACTTGATGCGGCGGATCAGCTTTTCGCCGACCTCGCGCGTGAGCGCGCGGCGCGTAAGCAAATGCTCGGCGCCGTAGATCTCCGGCGTTTCCGACAGGATCGCGCCGCCGCCGTGGCGCACCAGCAGGTCCACTGCTGCGCCCAGCGCAGGGTTGGCGGAAATGCCGGAGTAGCCGTCCGAACCGCCGCACTGCAGCGCCAGCAGCAGATGGCTCGCCGGCACGGTCTCGCGCTTTACCCGGTTGGCTTCGGGCAGGATCGCCTCGATGCGCGCGATGCCTTCGCGCACCGCTTTCATGGTGCCGCCTTTTTCCTGGATGGTATAGGCGGCGAGCTTGTCGCTGCGCTTCAACTGCTGCGCCGCGAGCAGACTGTTGATCTGGTTCGCCTCGCAGCCCAGGCCGACGACCTGCACCGCGTAGAAGTTGGGGTGGCGCGCGTAGCCGGCCATGGTCCGGCGCAGCACGTCCATGGGCTCGCCTTCGGAGGCCATGCCGCAGCCCGACTTGTGGGTGAGCGCGACCACGCCGTCGACATTGGGATACGCGTCCAGCCGGTTCTCGAAATGCCGCGCGATCATGCGCGCCACCGTGGCCGAGCAATTGACGCTGGTGAGGATGCCAATGTAATTGCGCGTGGCGACGCGGCCCGCATTTGGCCCATCCCCGCGCACGATGCCCTGAAACGTTGCCGGCTGGGAAACGTAGTCGGTGGGCCTGGCGTCGGCGCAATAGGCGTAGTCGCGGTCGAAGTCGCCCATGGCTATGTTGTGCACATGGACGTGCTCGCCCGCCTGGATGTCGCGCGTGGCGAAACCGATGATCTGGTTGTAGCGCCGCACCGGGTTGCCGGACCCGATCTCGCGCACCGCGATCTTGTGTCCGGCGGGCACGCGCGTGGCGACGCGCACATTAGCTTCTTTGACCAGCGTCGTGCCCTCGGCGATATCGACGCGGGCGATGACCACGTCGTCGGCGGGATTGAGGCGTATGGTGGGTTCTGCCGTTTGCAGCATGGTGTCGGTCCTGAGTCGCAACCCGATAATTTTACTACCGCGCCCGGCCGGATCCGGTCTAGTGGTTGTCTTTTGGCACTTTGGGCCCGCTCGATCCGACGAGGAAGTCCAGGTCGGCGCCATCGTTGGCCTGTAGCACGTGATCGACGTAGAGCCTGGTGTAGCCGCGGCTCATCGGTGGTTTCGGCGCCTTCCATTGCTTGCGCCGGTGCGCAAGTTCCTGCTCGGGTACATCCAGGTGCAGGCGGCGCTTGGCCACGTCGAGTTCGATCATGTCGCCGGTTTCCACCAGGGCCAGGACGCCGCCAGCCGCGGCTTCGGGCGCGATGTGCAGCACCACCGTGCCGTAGGCGGTGCCGCTCATGCGCGCATCCGAAATGCGCACCATGTCGGTAATGCCTTTTTTGAGCACCTTGGGCGGCAGCGGCATATTGCCGACCTCGGCCATGCCCGGATAGCCTTTGGGGCCACAGTTCTTCAGCACCATGACGCAGTTCTCGTCGATGTCGAGCTTGGGGTCGTCGATGCGTCGGTGAAACTCGCCTATGTCCTCGAACACCACCGCGCGGCCGCGGTGCTTCATCAGCCTGGGCGTGGCCGCCGAGGGTTTGATGATGGCGCCGTCGGGGCAGAGATTGCCACGCAGCACGGCGATCCCGGTGTTCTTCTTGAACGGTTTCTCGAACGTGGTGATCACGTCGCGGTTGTAGCACGCGGATTTTTTGTTGTTGTCCCAGATGGTGTTGCCGTTGACCGTGAGCGCTTTCTTGTTGAGCAGGCCCTGCTCGCCCAGCGTGCGCAACACCACGGGCAGGCCGCCCGCGTAGTAGAAATCCTCCATCAGGTACTTGCCCGAGGGCATCAGGTTGACCAGGGTGTGCACGCCGCGGCCGAGCCGATCCCAGTCATCGAGATCGAGTTGCACGCCGACGCGGCGCGCGAGCGCGATCAGGTGGATCACCGCGTTGGTCGAGCCGCCGATGGCGGCGTTGGCGCGGATCGCGTTTTCGAACGCTTCGCGCTTGAGTATCTTGGAGATTCTCAGGTCTTCCTTGACCATATCGACGATGCGGCGGCCGGCCATGCGCGCGAGCAGGTAGCGGCGCGCATCGACCGCGGGAATCGCGGCGTTGCCGGGCATGCCCATGCCCAGCGATTCGACCATGCAGGCCATGGTGGAGGCGGTGCCCATGGTCATGCAGCTGCCGTGGGAGCGGTGCATGCAGGACTCGGCTTCGTGGAATTCGTCCACCGTCATCTTGCCGGCGCGCACATCCTCGGACATGGTCCAGGTATTGGTGCCCGAGCCGATGTCGGTGCCGCGGTACTTGCCCGAAAGCATCGGTCCGCCGGATACGGCGATCGCGGGGATGTCCACGCTCGCCGTTCCCATCAGGAGTGAAGGCGTGGTCTTGTCGCAACCGACCAGCAGCACCACGCCGTCCAGCGGATTGGCGCGTATCGACTCCTCCACGTCCATCGAGGCGAGGTTGCGGTACATCATCGCGGTCGGCCGCATCAGCGTCTCGCCCAGCGACATCACCGGGAATTCCAGCGGGAAGCCGCCAGCTTCGAGTATGCCGTGGCGCACGTGCTCGGCGATGATGCGGAAATGCGTGTTGCAGGGCGTCAGTTCGGACCAGGTGTTGCAGATGCCGATCACCGGCCGTCCGTCGAACTGGTCGTGCGGAACGCCGCGGTTTTTCACCCAGGAGCGGTAAATGAAGCCGTAGATGTCCTCGCGCCCGAACCATTCCTGGCTGCGGAGCTTTTTTGCTGTTTTCTTGGGCATGCCTAAATCTCCCTAAATCGTTGGAATGGACCCGACGCAGAGGCAAATACGAAATTAACCGTCATTCCGGGCGTGGCGAGAAATCTGCTGTCGTATCGGGCACAAAAAACAGATTGCTCGCCCTAAAGTCTCGGAATGACAATCTCCTAATATGTTGCGCGCCCGCCGGATATGTCGAATACGCCGCTGGTGGTGAAAGAGCAATCCTCTGAGGCGAGCCAGCACGCCATGGCGGCGATTTCCTCGACCAGGACAAAGCGGCCCATCGGAATTTTGGCCAGCATGTAGTTGATGTGCTCCTCGGTCATCTGGTCGAATATCGCCGTTTTGGCGGCCGCCGGGGTAATGCAGTTGACGCCCACGCCGTCCTTGGCCAGTTCCTTGCCCAGCGACTTGGTCAGTGAGATCACCCCCGCTTTCGAGGCGGAATAAGCGACCGCGTTGGGGTTGCCTTCTTTGCCCGCGATCGAGGCGATATTGATGATGCGCCCGTATTTCTGCTTCACCATGTGCGGCGCGATCGCGCGGCAGCACAGGAACTGGCCGGTGAGGTTGACCTTGAGTACCCGTTCCCACTCGTCCACCGGATAGTCCACGGTGGGCGCATTGGCGCCGGCGATCCCGGCGTTATTTACCAGGATGTCTATCTTGCCCAAGGCTGCAGCGGCCGCCGCCGTACCCTGCGCAACCGATTCCGCGTCGGCGACATCCACGGCGTCGCCGCTAACCGGTCCGGACAGCGCCGACAGTGCCTGCTGCAGTAATTTCTGGTCGCGGTCCCAGATGCGCACGCTCGCGCCCGAGGCGAGCATGCGCTTGGCGATGGCGAGTCCGATACCTTGCGCACCGCCGGTAACGATGGCAGCGCGTTGTTGCAGATCGATTTTGTTCATGGCTTAGGCCTGGGTAATATTAGTTAGCGTGAACGCGTCGAAGGGCGGCGTCCGCGGGCGCCCACGCCGGATAGCGATTTATTCCTTCACCGCGCCGGTCATGCCGGCAACGTAATACTCGACGAAAAACGAGTAGACGATGGCAACAGGCAGCGACCCGAGCAGGGCGCCCGCCATGAGCGCTCCCCACTGATATACGTCCCCATTCACCAGTTCCGTGGTTACGCCTATCGCTACCGTCTTGTTCTCCGACGAGGAGATGAAGGTGAGGGCATAGATGAATTCGTTCCATGACAGCGTAAATGCGAAAATGCCGGCCGAAATCAGCCCGGGCACCGCCAGCGGGAGCACGATCTTGGTCAGAATCTGCAGCCGGGTCGCGCCGTCGATCAGGGCGCATTCCTCCAACTCGAACGGAATGGTGCGGAAATAGCCCATCAGCAGCCAAGTGCAAAACGGGATGAGGAAGGTCGGGTAGGTCATGATCAGCGCCAAGCGCGTATCGAACAGCCCAAGATGAAACACGATGTACGCGAGCGGAATGAACAGAATCGACGGCGGCACCAGGTAGGCGAGGAAAATACTGAGGCCGATCTGGCGCGAGCCGGAGAAGCGCAGGCGCTCGATGGCGTAGGCGGCGAGCACGCTCGCGGCAAGCGAACACAAGGTCGCTACAGTGGATATCAGGACGGTGTTCCATATCCACGTCGGGAAGGCGGTGTCGAACAAAAGGTGCTTGAAATGGGCCAGGGTAGGCCCGATCACCCAGAACGGATTGCCCGAGCGCAACAACAGCTCGCCGTCCGGCTTGATCGAGGTGACGACCATCCAGTAGAACGGGAACAGCAACACGAACAGGAAAATGAGCAAGGGAATATAGACGACCACCACCCGCCGCGGCAGCGATACCAGGTAGTTCATGCCTTGCGTGTCGTGGGTATCCGTGCTCATTTGTCGCTGCCACCTTGTTGCCACGCGCGGCGTTGGAGTCCGAAGTAACTGAACAATATCGCCGCCAGCAGGAACGGAACCATTGCGATAGCCAGCGCCGCCCCTTCGCCCAGTTGGCCGCCGGAAATGGCGCGCTGGTACGACAGCGTTGCCATCAGGTGCGTGGCATTGAGCGGTCCGCCGCGGGTGAGGACGTAGATCAACTGGAAATCGGTGAAAGTCATCAGCACGGAGAATGTCATTACTACCGCGATGATCGGGGTCAGCTGCGGCAGAGTTACATACCAGAACTTCTGCGACGGCTTGGCGCCGTCAATCGAAGCCGCCTCGTACAGCGAGGGCGAGATGGTCTGCAGCCCGGCGAGCAGGCAGATGGCGACGAAAGGCACGCCGCGCCAGATGTTCGCGGCAATGGTCGACAGGCGCGCGAGCCAGGGATTGCCGAGGAAGTCGATGTAAGTGTGGATCCAGCCTAGCCTGATCAGCACCCAACTGATGATCGAGAACTGCGCGTCGTAAATCCACCAGAACGCTATCGCCGACAGCGCTGTGGGAACGATAAACGGCAGCAGCACCACGGCGCGGGTGAAGGACTTGAACGGGATGTTCTGGTTCAGCAGGATCGCCAGCCACAGGCCGAGCGCGAACTTGATGGTGCTGGCGACTACCGTGTAAAACAGCGTGTTGAACACCACCAGCCGCGCCACGTCGTCGTGGAACAGGTATCGGTAATTGTCCAGGCCGACCCATACGCCGGCGCGCCCCACCGTGGCGTTGGTGAAGCCGAGCCAAGTCCCCAATCCGAGCGGATAGGTGAGGAACACGAGCAGCAATAGCGTCCCCGGCAGCATGAAGAGGAAGCTGAGGAAATTGCGGCTTTCGAGCAGTCTGCGCAAGATGTTGGTCGCTTGTGGTTTGAGGCCAGACGCGGCGCGCGCGCCTCGCCTCAAACCACTGTCCCGCCGTCGGGCGGGGCAGTGGGGGAACTGCTCTCTATACCTTGTAGTAACGCTCCGCGCGTTTCGCGGCCTGCGCGGCGGCTTCCTGCGGCGTTTTCTGGCCCGTTGCGGCCTGCGCCACCATGTCGACCACGATGAAATCGGCCATCGCGGCGGCAGAAGCATAGCCCATGGTGCCGGCATAGCCGTTCGGAATCATGACCTTCATCGCATCGCGGTAGGGCGTGTTCTTCGGGTCTTCGGTCCACATCGGATTGGACGCGTACGCTTTGAGCGGCTGCGTTACGTAGCCGTTGGCCGCCGTCTGCCAAGGAATGTACTGCTCTTTTTCCATCATGAAACGCAGATACTCCTTGGCCGCGTTCGGATACTTCGAGTATTTGAAGATCATCATCGGAAACACCAGGTTCAGCTCGGTCGGCCGCCCGACCGGACCGATCGGCATGTTGGCATGCTGGATGTCTTCTGCTATGGCTTTCATCCTGGGGTCGGTCGAGTTCTTGGCCGCGTAGTAGATTGAAATGCCGTTGACGGTCACGCTGACCTCGCCACCGAGGAAGGCCTTGTTGTTGTTCGGATCTAGCCAGGACAGTGTGCCCGGGACGAAAGTCTTGTACAGCTCCTTCGCGTATTCGAGCGCCCTGATGGTCTCCGGGCTGTTGATGACGACCTTGTTGTGCTCGTCGACCATCTTGCCGCCGTGGGACCACATGAGCCAGTGGCACCAGCAGTTGCCGTCGCCGGTGGCGTGGCCCAAGGCGAGGCCGCCGGGCGTGCCCTTGGCATGCAGCGCCTGCATCAGTTTGAGGAAGCCTTCGGTGTCCCGCGGAAACGAACTGAAGCCGGCAGCTTTCACCTGGCTTTCGCGGTAGACGACGGCGTTGCCGGCGCAGCCCATCGGGATCGCGACCCACTTCTTCCTGTCGATGCCGTAGGCTTTGGAAGCGTCGTACCAGCCGCCGTACTTGGCGCCGAGGTAATTGGCGAGATCGCTTACGTCGACCAGCTTGTCCGGATACTGGTGCGCATCCTCGAAGGTACTGATGATGATGTCGGGGCCGCTGCCGATATTGGCCGCCACCGCCGCTTTCGGCCGCACTTCTTCCCAGTTCTCGCTTTCCACGCGCACGTGGATGCCGGTCTTCTCGGTGAATTTCTTGGTGTTCGCCATCCACAGGTCTTCATCGCCCTGGACGAAGCGCTTCCAGCGCAGCACGCGCAGCGAGGCGCCTTTTTCCGGTCTCAGGTGCAGTGTCGGGGAAGCTGCCAAGGCGTTACCGCTGGCGGTACCGGTGGTGGCTCCGGCGGCAAGAGCCGCGGATAGTTTCAGAAAATCGCGACGATCGATATTGCTCATTATTGAACCTCCTTTGGTTGTTGCTACAATCTCGCCCCGCTTGACGGATCAAACAGGAAGGTGAGATCCGGATACAGGCGTATCGCCTCGCCCGGCTTGAACTGGTGGCGCTCGCGCACCACCGCAATGACGTCGGTGCCGCCGATCTTGCAGAAAATCTGTGTTTCGGCGCCGGTGGGTTCGACCACCACCACTTCGGCGTGTACCCCGTCGGACCTGACCAGAAGGTGCTCCGGGCGCACGCCGACGATCACCTCCCGTCCGTCTGCGACCGCAGAATCCGGCGCTGGCATCATCAGGCCGTCGGCCATCTGCACTTGCGCGCCGTCCCCGGTCCTGACCAGCTTGCCCTTGAGGAAATTCATTGCCGGCGAGCCGATGAATCCGGCCACGAACAGATTGGCCGGGTTGTCGTAGAGATCCAGCGGCGTACCGATCTGTTCGGTCTTGCCGGCGTTCATCACCACGATCTTGTCGGCCATGGTCATGGCTTCTATCTGGTCGTGCGTTACGTAAATGGCGGTGGTGGTGAGCCGCTGGTGCAGTTCCTTGATCTCGGTGCGCATCTGCACCCTGAGCTTTGCATCCAGATTGGACAGCGGCTCGTCGAACAGGAAAACCTGCGGGTCGCGCACGATGGCGCGGCCCATGGCCACACGCTGGCGCTGGCCGCCGGAGAGTTGGCGCGGGTAGCGCTCCAGATATTCCATCAGCCCGAGGATGTTGGCGGCGACCTCGACGCGCTCGCGTATCTTGATGCGGCTCTCGCCGGCGAGCTTCATGGAGAAGGCCATGTTGTCGAACACGGTCATGTGCGGGTAGAGCGCGTAATTCTGGAACACCATGGCGATGTCGCGCTCTTTCGGCGGCACTTTGTTGACCACGCGCCCGCCGATCTCGATCTCGCCGCCGGAGATTTCCTCCAGTCCCGCGATCATGCGCAGCAACGTGGACTTGCCGCAGCCCGAAGGCCCGACCAACACGCAGAATTCGCCGTCCTCGATCTTGATGTCCACACCGTGCACGACACGGGTCGAGCCGAAGGACTTGAATACGCCTCTAAGGTTGACTGCTGCCATGGCTAGTTACCTGCGGTCCATTCTTTAATGTATCGATTGTGCGTCTGTTTCATGTGCCGCCGCATCGCGCTGCGCGCCGCGCGCGGATCGTTCCGCGCGATTGCTTTCACGATCGCTTCGTGTTCGCGCACCGTCTCGGCCGCCATTTTCGGGTACTCGAGTTTGCGCTCCAGGCTGCGGTATAGCGGCCCCATGCGTTGGTCCCACAGGGTCTGCGTCAGCAGTACCAGCGCGCTGTTGCTGCTCGCCTCGGCGATGCTCACATGGAACAGCCGGTCCGCGGTCAGCGGGTTGTGATCGCGCTTGCTTTCCTTGATCACGCCGGCATGGGCCGCGCGTATGGCGCGCAGCTGTGCCGGATTCGCGTGCTTCGCCGCAAGCGCTGCGCACTCGCCCTCGATCAGCGCGCGTGCGCGGATCACCTCGAACGGCCCCGAATCGCCCTGCAAGGCATCGCGCCGGCGCCGCTGGTCCGGTAACGTCACGTAGATACCCGAGCCGACGCGCACGTCGAGCAGACCCTCGACCTCCAGCGCAATCAGCGCTTCGCGCACCGAAGGTCGGGAAACGCCGAGTTGCTTCGCCAGGTCGCGTTCGGGAGGCAGGCGTGAGCCCGGCCCGTATTCGCCATTTCCGATCATTGCGCTGATCTGATCGGCGATTTGGCGGTACAGGCGGCGCGGCTCGACGGTCTGTAGCGGCATGGATTAGGATTGCATTAGGATGCGCGGACGGGGTGGCAAGAATACCCGCGGCGCGGAACTTTGGTCAAGTGGTCGGACCAATTTAGCCCAAATCTAATGTTCGCCGGCCACCATTTTTCGGTGCTGCGCCGCAGCAGAAAGCGGGCCTGTTTTGGCGGCTTCGCTTTTGCGCGTATCATTTGCGAAACAAGGGGGAAATACGATGAGCGGCAGACTGGCAGGCAAGACGGCATTCATCACGGCTGCGGGGCAAGGCATGGGCAAGGCCGCCGCGCTCGCCTTCGCGCGCGAGGGCGCAACGGTCTGGGCGACCGACCTTAAATCCGGACCACTGGACGAACTAGCGGGCGTCGCCGGCATTTTCAGCCGGCAGCTCGACGCCACCGACGAGCGTGCGATCGTACAGCTCGCGGCCGAAGTCGGCGCGGTCGACGTGCTGATGAACTGCGCCGGCTTCGTCCATCATGGCACCATCCTCGATTGCACGCCGAGCGACTGGGATTTCAGCATGAACGTGAATGTGCGCTCCATGTACTTGGTGACGCGCGCCTTCCTGCCCGGCATGCTGGCCAAAAAGAGCGGGTCGATCATCAACCTTGCCTCGATCGCCTCGAGCCTGCGCGGCCTGCCGAACCGTCTGGTTTACGGTACATCCAAGGCGGCGGTGATAGGGCTGACCAAGGCAATTGCGGCCGATTACGTCAAGCAGGGCGTACGCTGCAATGCGGTATGTCCGGGCACTATCGATACGCCTTCGCTGGCCGATCGCATCAATGCACTGCCGGACCCGGTGCAGGCGCGCAAGGATTTCATCAACCGGCAACCGATGGGACGGTTAGGCACGGTGGAGGACATGGTGCCATTGTTCATTTACCTTGCTTCCGACGAATCCAGCTTTGCCACCGGCACCACATTCTCGGTCGATGGCGGCATGACCATTTAGGCGGCGGTTTCAGATTTGCCGGGAAGGCCCCTGCATGAAGGGACGCTCCCCCTCATTCGAAACATCTTTAGGACCCGGGCGAGTTTTTTTTCATGCTCGCCGGGAAAAACCCTTTGCAGACCTGTGCTTAATCTGCCGGCCCGGTCGAAGCAAAGGGCTAAAACCCTGCGCGTAATCTGGGAAAATCCATGGAAACAGTTGGGAATTTTGCAATTGCTAAGTAAAATGCTTTCCTACTGAATGGTTCGCACCGATTTCCGCGTCCCTTGAAACGGAGAAAACATGAAACTTTGTCGTTACGGTAAGAATGGCTTCGAAAAGCCGGGCATGATCGATGCCCAGGGCAACGTCCGAGAGCTGTCCGCCGTGGTGGAACAGATCGACCGAGGGACAATCTCGCCGGCCGGGCTGGCGAAATTGCGCAAAATCAAGGCCGAAACGCTGCCGCTGGTCAAAGGCGAGCCGCGGCTGGGCGTGCCCTACGTGGGAATTTCAAAATTCATCGCCATCGGCCTGAATTTCGCCGATCATGCGCGCGAGGCGAACATGGCTATCCCGCCCGAACCTGTGGTGTTCTCGAAGGCGACCACTTGCATTAACGGTCCGAACGACAAGGTTATCGTGCCCAAAAACTCGACCAAGCTCGACTGGGAGTGCGAACTGGGCGTGGTTATCGGCAAGAAGGCGCAGTACGTCTCCGAGGAAAAAGCGATCGACTACGTTGCCGGCTACTGCGTGGTAAACGACGTGTCCGAGCGCGCATTCCAGCTTCAGTCCAGCCAGTGGGACAAGGGCAAGGGCTGCGACACTTTCGGCCCCATCGGTCCCTGGCTGGTGACCACCGATGAAGTCCGCGATCCGCAGAATCTGGACATGTGGCTGGACGTGAACGGCCGGCGCATGCAAAAGGGAAACACCCGTACGATGATTTTCGGCGTGGCCAAGCTGGTGTCCTATTGCAGCCAGTTCATGACCTTGATGCCGGGTGACATCATCACCACCGGCACGCCCCCAGGTGTGGGCATGGGCATGAAACCCGAGCCGGTGTTTCTCAAGCCGGGCGATGTGATGAATCTGGGCATCCAGGGGCTGGGAGAGCAGCGCCAGGAAGTGGTCGCTTACGCCGGTTGAAGAAATGCAGGACCGCTGAACTCCGTCGAAGCGGAGCGGGCCGCCAAAACAAACTTTATGAAAATCGCCGTATTGGGCGCTGGTGTGGTCGGGGTGACCAGCGCTTGGTATCTGGCACGCGCCGGGCATGAGGTCACGCTCATCGAGCGCCAGGCGGCGGCGGGGATGGAAACCAGTTTCGCTAACGGCGGGCAGGTTTCAATCAGCCACGCCGAGCCTTGGGCCAATCCGGCGACGCCGAAGCAAGTGCTCAAATGGCTGGGGCGCGAGGACTCGCCGATGCTGTTTCGCCTGCGCGCCGATCCGCATCAGTGGGCCTGGGGCCTGTCTTTTTTGCGTGAGTGCCTGCCTGCGCGCACCCGCGCCAATGCGGCGCAAATCGCAGCCATCAATCGCTACAGCCGGGCGCGGCTCCTCGCGCTGCGCGCGGAAACCGGCATCGAATACGCGCAGCAGACACGCGGCATCCTGCGTTTTTTCCAGGACGACAGGGCGCTGGACGAAGCGGTCGAGGCCGCCGAGCTCGAGCGCTTGCAAGGCATCGATCTGCGCGTGCTGAACGCGCAAGAATGCGTTGCGCTGGAGCCCGCGCTATTGGCCTGTCCCGAGCCCGTAGTCGGCGGCGTGTGGGCCGCAGCGGACGAGTCGGGCGATGCGCACCAGTTCACGCAGGAATTGGCGCGGCTGTGCGCCGGCCGCGGCGTGCAGTTTCGCTACGGCCGTCGCATCGAGGCCATCGAGACCGGGGGCGGGCGCGTGTTGGGCGTGCGCCTTGACGCAGGCGAGACGGTCGCGGCAGATGCCTATGTCGTCGCGCTCGGCAGCTACAGCCCCCTGCTGCTGCGGCCCTTGGGCATTTCGATTCCGGTCTATCCGCTGAAGGGCTATTCGATCACGCTGCCGCTGCTCCCGGGCGACGTGGCGCCGCAGGTCAGCTTGACCGACAGCGCGCACAAGCTGGTGATATCGCGCCTGGGCGATCGCCTGCGCGTGGCGGGCACTGCCGAACTGACCGGCTACGACACCGCGATCAACGAGGTCCGCTGCCGGGCCATCGTCAGACGCACCTTCGAGCTGTTTCCGCAGGCGGGCCGGCCGCAGGAGGCGCAGTTCTGGACCGGGTTGCGGCCGGCCACGCCCGGGGGCGTGCCCTGCATTGGCCGCACGCGCTACGCCAATTTGTATCTCAATACCGGCCACGGCACGCTAGGATGGACCATGTCCTGCGGTTCGGGCGCCGCGATCGCCGACATCGTCAGCGGCAAAAAACCGGAGACCGATTTCCGCTTTCTCGGCGTTTAGTCTCTTATCGGTCAAGAGTTGACGGAAATGACAAAGATTTTGATAAATGGCGAGGACGCGTGCGCGGGGGGATCAACAAGGGGGGATGCATCCCCCCTTGTTCGTGGGATAAGGGTTTTTCCCCCACCGAAGGCACTTTGCTTGGTTCCGGCTAGTCCGGTTTAGGCAGCTCAGGTCGGAGAGGCGAGCATCTCCGCGATCACGCCGTCGATCAGGCGGCGCGCGATCGAGATTCTGTTCGGCAGTTTCGGCAGCGCATCCAGCGCGAACCATTGCGCGTCCTCGATTTCGTCTGGATCCGGCGTGATCTCGCCGCCAGCGTAGTCGGCGACGAAGGCGATCATGAGCGAATGCGGAAACGGCCAAGGCTGGCTGGCGAAATAGCGCGGATTGGCGACACGCACGCCGGTTTCCTCCAGCACCTCGCGCGCGAGGCACTGCTCCAGCGATTCTCCCGGCTCGACGAAACCGGCGAGCGCGCTGTACATGCCGGGCGGAAAATGCGGCGAGCGCGCGAGCAGGATTTCGCGTCCGCGCCGGATCAGGCACATGACCGCCGGCGCGATGCGCGGATAGACAACGAGTCCGCAGGCGGGGCATTCGCGTGCGCGCTCGTTGCCGCGCGCGCGGGTGGGCGTGGCACAGCGGCCGCAGAACTGATGAGTGCGCTCCCAGTCGATGAACTGCAGCGCGCGCCCGGCGAGCGCGAACAGGTCGTCATCGAGCCTGCCGTACAGCGCGCGCAGCCCCTGCCACAGCATGCCCTGCGGCGCCTGTGTGTCGGCGCCATACTCGAAGGCGTAGCAGGGGCGCTCGCCGAGTGTGCCGAGATACTGGCGGCGCAGCGGCGCAGCGGCCAAGGCGGCAAGCGCCTCGTGGTCGGGCAGTTGCCTACCCGGCGGGTCACCCGCGACCAGCAGCAAAGTCTGCTGGAACACGAAGCACAGACTCCCGGCGTCGGGTTCGCCCGCGGCGTGCACGCCGCCGACATAGGACGCGGGCGCCGTGAAAGGCATGGTCATGGCGCGCCCCGGTGATCTGCTGTCACTATCATGGGTGTTCGACGTATCAGGCGTTGCCACAATCGGAGCATAAATGGACGGCTGGCGGGTATGGATTTGCGGGGGGATATGCGCCCCGAAGGTCTCGATCCCCCTTGAGGGGAAAGTCCCCTCGGGGGACAAGGGGGGTGCATCCCCCCTTGTTCGTCCGGCGAAGAGTTCTCTCCGCCGAAGACACGCCGTGTGTTCTCGGCATGTCCGCGTTACGATTTTCGGAGACGCCGAATTAAGCTGGAGGTATCCCAGCGGCCGCCGCCCATTTTTTGTATCTCGCCGTAGTAGCCGTTGACGATCTCGGTGACCGGCAAGGGCGCACCGTTTTTCTTCGACTCCTCCAGCGCTATGCGCAGATCCTTGCGCATCCAGTCAACGGCGAAGCCGAAATCGAATTTGTCGTCGACCATGGTCTTGCCGCGGTTGTCCATCTGCCAGGACTGGGCAGCACCTTTGCCTATCACCTCGAGTACCTGTTTCACGTCCAGGCCCGCTTTGAGGCCGAAGCTGATACCTTCGGACAGGCCTTGGACCAGACCCGCGATGCAGATCTGGTTGACCATCTTGGTGAGTTGTCCCGCGCCCGAGGGCCCGAGCAGGGTCACGGCCTTGGCGAAATGCGCGATGACCGGTTTGGCTTTTTCGAACGGCGCTGCTTCGCCGCCGCACATGACGGTGAGCGCGCCGTTCTCGGCGCCTGCCTGGCCGCCCGAAACCGGCGCATCGATGAAGTGAATGCCTTTCTTGGCCGCCGCGGCGAACAGTTCGCGCGCGATATTGGCCGAGGCGGTGGTGTGGTCTACGTAAATGCTGCCGGCGCTCATACCGGCGAAGGCACCGTCATCGCCCAGGGTCACGGCGCGCAGGTCGGGATCGTCGCCGACGCAGCAAAATACGATGGCTGCGCCCTGCGCTGCGGCTTTGGGCGTATCGGCCGCCTTGCCGCCGTGCTTGGCCGCCCAGGCGTCGGCCTTGGCGCGGGTGCGGTTGTAGACCGTTACGTCGTGGCCGTTCTTGGCCAGATAGCCGGCCATCGGAAAACCCATGACGCCCAGGCCGAGGAATGCGACTTTAGCCATTGTGTACCTCCTTTGTTGACAGGTTCGGGAGCAGATTCGGTAGTGTGCAATTATAAAGGCTCGCGACCCGCCCATCATTTTTCCGGGACGAGCTTGGCCGCGGTGGACAGCAGAAAGCCCCTGAACGCCTGTGCCACCGGCGACAGGCGCTTGGCGGCCAAGTGCACCACATACCAGTCGCGCACGATGGGCAGGCCCTGTACGTCGAGGACGGCCAGGCGCCGCGTCGTCAACTCCAGGCCTATGGTGTGCAGCGACAGCAGGCTGATGCCCATGCCCGCCTGCACCGCCTGCTTGATGGTTTCGTTGCTCGCCATCTCCATGCTGACGTTGAGCGGCAGGTGATGCTCGGCGAACAGGCGCTCGAGCAGCCCGCGCGTGCCCGAGCCGGGCTCGCGTATCAGGAACGTCTCCTTGGCCAGGCGCGCGAGTGGAATGCGGCGCTTTTTCGCGAGAGGGTGGCCGGGCGCGGCGATGATCACATGCGGATGGGGCGCGAACGGCTCGGCAACGGCGTCCATGCCCTCTGGCGTGCGTCCCATGATGGCGAGGTCGACCTCGTTGTCGGCGAGCTGCTGCAGCACCACCTCGCGGTTGTTCGCGGAAAGCTTCACCGTGACGCCGGGGTGCTGCTTGAGGAAGCGCGCCAGCAGCGACGGCACCAGGTACTTCGCCGTGCTTACCATGGTGATCACGAGGCGGCCCTGCGACAGGCCTCTGCGCGCGGCGAGCGCCTCGTCGGCATCGCGCAACTGCTGCGCGATGACGCGGCTGTGCTGATGCAGCTCGGCCCCGGCTTCGGTCAGGAAAACCTTCTTGCCGATGCGTTCGAACAAGGGGATCCCCGCCTGCTCCTCGATCAGTTTCACCTGCATCGATACGGCCGGCTGGGTGAGGTGCAGCTCCGCCGCCGCGCGCGAGAACGATAGCTGGCGCGCGACAGCCTCGAACACCTGCAACTGGCGCAGCGTGGTGTGTCTGAGCGTCATCTCTCCCGGCTCTCTTAATACATAAGGGAAAGCTTATCATATAGATAAAAGATCGTAACTATCATTTATATGTCTGCGCAGCTAGGCTGTGCGGCAAATCAAACAGCATCAATAGTCCGTAGCTAAAATTTCTTTGCCACGGCCTGGTTCGGGGATGAGGAGAGGGAGGAATACCCTCGTTCTGTTACAGCTACTAAATGGAGGCAAACATGCGCAAGACGGACGGCAGTTACAGCGCCGGGGTCAAAGACTACCGACAGATGTATTGGGAGCCGGACTATCCGGTAAAGGACAGCGACCTTCTGGCCTGCTTCAAGATCACGCCGCAGGAGGGCGTGCCGCGCGAGGAGGCCGCTGCCGCAGTGGCGGCGGAGTCCTCCACCGGCACCTGGACCACGGTGTGGACCGACCTGCTGACCGATCTCGATCACTACAAGGGCCGCGCCTATCGCATCGAGGACGTGCCCGGCGACGCGAGCTGCTTTTACGCCTTCGTCGCCTATCCGATCGACTTGTTCGAGGAAGGCTCGGTGGTCAACGTGCTCACCTCGCTCGCCGGAAACGTGTTCGGCTTCAAGGCGATCCGCGCGCTACGGCTGGAAGACGTGCGCTTTCCGCTTGCCTACGTCGTGACCTGCGGCGGCCCGCCGCACGGCATCGCGGTCGAGCGCGACATCATGAATAAATACGGCCGGCCGCTGCTAGGCTGCACCATCAAGCCCAAACTCGGCCTGTCGGCGAAGAACTACGGCCGCGCGGTGTACGAATGCCTGCGCGGCGGGCTGGATTTCACCAAGGACGACGAGAACGTCAACTCGCAGCCCTTCATGCGCTGGCGCCAGCGCTTCGATTTCGTCGCCGAGGCGGTAAAAAAGGCCG
>CAZRMO010000011.1:40598-55568 GCA_964601155.1 uncultured Enterobacteriaceae bacterium | reverse complement strand
CCGCTGTCGCGCACCTGCCGCTTCATGCTGACCGAGGAAGCGCACCATATGTTCGTCGGCGAGTCGGGCATCGCCCGCATCATCCAGCGCACCTGCGACGCGATGAACGAGCACAAGACCGACGACCCGGCCAAGCTGCGCGGTCTGGGAGTGATCGACCTGCCCACGCTGCAGAAATATCTCAACTTCCACTACAGCGTCACCAGCGACCTGTACGGCTCGGAGATTTCCTCCAACGCCGCCTCGTTCTACGCCAACGGACTCAAAGGCCGCTTCGATGAAACCAAGCTCGCCGACGATCACAAGCTGCATGGCTCCGAATACCCCTACATGGAGGTCGTCGGCGGCCAGATCGTGGTCAAGCATGCCCCCGCGCTCACCGCGCTGAACGAGCGCCTGCGCGACGACTGGGTCGCCGACGTGCAATCCGGAATCAACCGCTGGAACCGGATACCCGAAAAAGCCGGCATCGCCTTCCGCTTCACGCTGCCGCACAAGGGCTTCAATCGCCGCATCGGACTGTTCACGGAGCACCACGTCAGCCCGGACGGAAGGATATTGAGCGAAGCCGAATGGACGCGTCAGCACAGCGCCTGGTTGCCCAGCGAAGAAGACCGTGCCTACGTATGCTCGCTCATGGGCCGCGTGGCCGAACCCGGCAAGTTCGCCAACTGGATCGCCCCGCCGGCGCGCGGCATCAACAACCAACCGGCGGATTTCGAGTACGTGCGCTTCAACTAGACACTAGAGGCCATATCCTAGAGGCTATAAGTACATGAACGCTCCGGCCGAACTCAAGCGCCAGCATCTCATCGACCCTGAGATCTGTATACGCTGCAACACCTGCGAAGAGACCTGTCCGGTCAAGGCGGTGACGCATGACGGTCGCAACTACGTGGTCAAGGTCGAACTGTGCAACTTCTGCAATGACTGCATCTCGCCCTGCCCCACCGGCGCCATAGACAACTGGCGCCGCGTCGCAGAGGCTTACAGCCTCGAGGAGCAGTTCTCCTGGGACGTGCTGCCGCCCGACTCTTCGCCCGAAGTCGCGGGCGAGAGCGCCCTGCCCGAAGAAGTGCAGCGCATCACCGACATCGCCACCGAGGGCCAGGGCGGACCGGCCACGCCGCCCTGGTCTGCGGCGCATCCTTACCTCAATCTGTATACACTCACGCACCCGGCGGTTGCGACCGTGGCCGGCAATCACCGCCTGACCGCCACCGATACCTCGAACGAAATCCATCATATCGTGCTCGACTTCGGCGCCACCGCGTTTCCCGTGCTCGAGGGCCAGTCGCTGGGCGTCATTCCGCCGGGCACGGATGCGGCGGGCAAGCCGCACTACATCCGCTTATATTCGATCGCCAGTCCGCGCGACGGCGAGCGCCCTGGCTACAACAACGTTGCGCTCACTGTGAAGCGCGTCACCAGCGACCGCGACGGCAAACCCGTGCGCGGCGTCGCGTCCAACTACATGTGCGACCTGAAGAAAGGCGACAAGGTCAACGTGGTCGGCCCCTACGGCGCGAGCTTCCTCATGCCCAACCATCCGGGCTCGAGCATCGTCATGATCTGCACCGGCACCGGTTCGGCGCCGATGCGCGCCATGACCGAGCGGCGCCGCCGGCGCATGGGGCTGAAGGAAGGCGGCGAGCTGTGGCTGTTTTTCGGGGCGCGCACGCCGGAGGAACTTCCCTATTGCGGGCCGCTGTTGAAACTGCCGCCGGAACTGATCAAGGTGAATCTGGCGTACTCGCGCCAGCCGGACCGGCCCAAGCAGTACGTGCAGGACCTGATACGCGCGCGCGGCGACGACATCGCACGCCTGCTCCAGGACGAGAACAGCTATATCTACATCTGCGGCCTGAAAGCGATGGAGGGCGGCGTGGACGAGGCCTTTGCCGACATTTGCCGCAGCCACGGCATGGATTGGTCGCAGGTGCTGCCGCAACTTAAGGCGGCGAGCCGTTACCACGTAGAGACCTACTGACGCCCTGCCCGTGCCGCAGGTCGGACCGAGCTCCATCGGTCAAATAGTCTGGCAAGGCAATTCCATGAATCCCATGAGCGAAGCACTTCAAATCGAGAAGACGGCCGCCGTCACCACGTTGACGCTCAACCGCCCGGACAAGGCCAATGCGCTGGATGCTGCGACGGTGGAGGCACTCGCCGCAGCGGTGGCCGCCGCGCACCAGGACGGCACGCGCCTGCTGGTGTTGAACGGCAATGGCCGCAATTTCTGCGCCGGCTTCGATTTCGGCGGCTTCGAGGAGGCGAGCGAAGGCGATCTGCTGCTGCGCTTCGCGCGCATCGAGCTGTTGCTGCAGTCGCTGTACCACGCCCCTTTCGCAACGCTGGCGCTGGCGCAGGGCAAGAATTTCGGCGCCGGCGTGGACCTGGTGCTCGCCTGCGGCACGCGCATCGCCGCGCCCGAGGCGCAGTTTCGCATGCCGGGGCTCAAATTCGGCTTGCAGCTCGGCACGCGTCGCCTGGCGGCGCGCATAGGCGGCGACGCGACGCGCGCGCTGCTGGCCTCGAGCAAGACCTTCGGCGCCGAAGAGGGATTGCGCATCGGCTTCCTGCATGAAATCGCAGCGCGCGAGGCTTGGCCAGGACGGATAGCAAGCGCCGCGACCGAGGCGCAGCAATTGTCGCCGGCGGCAGCCGCCAGGCTGCACGCCGCCACGGTAGTCGATTCCCGCGCGGCGGACCTGGCCGATCTGGTACGCTCCGCGATCGAACCGGGATTGAAGGAACGCATACGTGAATACCGCAAGGGCTGAACTCGGCGCCGTCACGCTGGAGGAGCTGCGCTTCGACAACCGCTACGGTCGCTTGCCGCAGGCCTTCTATACCCGGCTGGCACCCACGCCGCTGCCCGAACCCTATCTGGTCGCGTTCAACCCGGCGGCCGCCGACCTGATCGGCCTGGCCCGCACGGAGGCGCAGCGCGTCGAGTTCGCCGAAATATTCGCCGGCAACCGCCTGCTGCCGGGATTCGATCCGCTCGCCGCAGTGTATGCGGGCCACCAGTTCGGCGTGTTCGTGCCCCAGCTCGGCGACGGCCGCGCCATCCTGCTGGGCGAGGCGGCCGCTGCGCAAGGCCGCTGGGACCTGCAGTTGAAGGGCGCGGGCAAGACGCCCTACTCGCGCATGGGCGACGGCCGCGCCGTGCTGCGCTCCTCGATCCGCGAATATCTCGCTTCCGAGGCGATGCACGCCCTCGGCATTCCGACCACGCGCGCGCTCGCCATCGTCGGCAGCGACCAGCCGGTGATCCGCGAAAACATCGAGTCCGCCGCAGTGCTCACGCGCATGGCGCCGAGCCATGTGCGCTTCGGCTCGTTCGAACTGTTCTCCTCGCGCCGCCAGTACGAACATGTCGGGACGCTGGCCGATCATGTCATCGACCAGCATTACCCGCAGCTGCGCGAAGCCGAGCGGCCTTGCCTGGAACTGCTGCGCGAGGTCATAGCCCGCACGGCGAAGCTGATTGCGCAGTGGCAGGCCGTGGGCTTCTGCCATGGCGTGATGAACACCGACAACATGTCCATCCTCGGGCTCACCATCGACTACGGCCCGTATGGCTTCCTCGAGGGCTTCGACTGGGGACACATCTGCAACCATTCCGACGATACCGGACGCTACGCCTACAACATGCAGCCACGCATCGCCCACTGGAATCTGTACTGCCTCGCCCAGGCTTTGCTGCCTTTGATCGAGGTGGAGGAAGCCGAGGCCGCGCTGGGGGAATACGAGGCGCAGTTCGAGCGACATTACCGCGCGCTGATGCGCGCCAAGCTCGGGCTTGCCGCCGAGCACGCCGACGACGCGGCGCTGATGCAGGACACGCTGGCCCTGCTGCACCAGGCCCGCGCCGACCACACCACGTTCTTTCGCCGCCTGGGAAATTTCGACTCCGCCCCCGATGCCGACAACGCGCCGCTGCGCGAGCTGTTCGTGCAGCGCGACGCTTTCGCCGCCTGGGCCGGGCGCTACCGCGCGCGCCTCGCCTTGGACACGCGCGCGGACGCGGAACGCAAGGCGCGCATGGACCGTGTCAACCCCAAGTACGTACTGCGCAACTACCTCGCCGAAACCGCCATACGCAAGGCCGCGGATGAGCGCGACTACAGCGAAATCGAGCGCTTGACGCAAGTCCTCGCGCGGCCGTATGACGAGCAGGCGGCGATGCAGGCCTACGCCGAGCCGGCGCCGGAGTGGGCAGGCTCGCTCGCGGTAAGCTGTTCTTCCTAGACTGCCGGCTTGAACTGCGGGTCGACCGGAACCTGGTAGCCGTTGGCAAGCCGGTTGGTCTGGTTGGCCATGCCTGCCACCGCCAGCACCTCGGCCAGCATTTCGTCGGTCATGCCCTTTGCCCGCGCCGAGGCGATGTGCGAGTGGATGCAGTATTCGCAGTTGTTGGTCGCGCTCACCGCGACATAGATCATTTCCTTGGTCAGCGGATCGAGGCTGCCGGGGCTCATCACCTCCTTCACGCCGGCCCAGATGCGCCTGAGCGTGGGCGGATGGCTGGCGAGGGTCTTCCAGAAATTGTTGACCCAGTCGCTCTTGCGCGTTGCCATGATGTCGTCGTAGACCGCTTTGACTTCGGCCGGCGCGCCATCGTATTGAACCAACTTGACCATGGGCATGCTGTTCTCCTCGGTGATAAATCGGCTTATTGTAGCCGCCGGGCCGAAAAATTCGCGCGCGCCTGCAACCATGTATGATTTTGCCTGTCGAATTTTCAATATTGCCGCACTCCGGAGAAACCAGATACCCATGCCAGCGAAAATCGTAAAATCCGATGCCGAATGGCGCAGGCAGCTCAGCGACCAGCAGTTCGAAGTCACCCGCCGCAAAGCGACCGAACGTCCGTTCAGCGGCAAATACAACGACTGCAAGGATGCGGGCACCTATACGTGTGTCTGCTGCGGTGCCCCGCTGTTCAGTTCCTCGCACAAGTTCGAATCCGGCTCGGGCTGGCCGAGCTATTGGCAGCCGGTCTCCCAGGATGCGGTGAAGACCGCCGAGGATTACAGCCATTTGATGCTGCGCACCGAGGCGACATGCGCGGCCTGCGGCGCCCACCTCGGACATGTCTTCGACGACGGGCCCGCGCCCACCGGGCTGCGCTACTGCATCAATTCCGCATCGCTCAAACTTGAACAATAGTCCGTGCCTTCAGGGGCTTGCAGGATGCGCCCGGCGCCCGGGCGTGCGCCTTGCGCCCTGTCCTCAAAACGAGCACAGCCATCCAGGCCTGCTATAATCCACGCCCATGAAATTTCTGTTCGACCTGTTCCCGATCATCCTGTTTTTCGTCGCCTTCAAGGTGCACGGAATCTATGTGGCCACAGCGGTCGCAATTGCCGCCAGCTTCGCGCAAATCGGCTGGCTGTGGCTGCGCCGGCGCAAAATCGACGCGATGCTGTGGGTGAGCCTTGCCATCATTGTCGTGTTCGGCGGCGCGACTTTGCTGCTGCACGACGAGACCTTCATCAAATGGAAACCGACGGTGCTGTACTGGATGTTCGCATCGGTGCTGAGCGTGAGCGCGCTGTTTTTCCGCAAGAACCTGATACGCGCCATGCTCGGCGAGCAGATCCAATTGCCGGATCCCGCCTGGAGCAAACTCAATTTCAGCTGGGCCGGATTTTTCGCAGGCATGGGTTTTCTCAACCTCTATGTTGCCTTCAATTTTTCCACCGACACCTGGGTCGATTTCAAGCTGTTCGGCGGCATGGGGCTCATGCTGGCATTCGTGATCGCCCAAGGGCTGTTCCTGGCAAAATACGTGGAACCGAAGGAATCCGAGTGAGACAAGCATGACCGTCGCACTGGAAATCGAGCAAAAGCTGGCGGTGCTGCAGCCCAGCCGGCTGCAACTGCAGGACGACAGCGCCCTGCATGCCGGGCACGAAGGCGCCAAGGGCGGTGGCGGGCATTATTCCCTCACCATCGTGTCGCCGCAGTTCAGCGGCAAGAATACGGTGGCGCGCCACCGCCTGATCTACGCCGCGCTAGGCACGATGATGCAGCGGCAGATTCACGCGCTCGCCATTCGCGCCTACGCGCCGGGCGAACAGGAATAAATTTCACAACCGTAGCAACCAAAGAGGAACCACCATGCAGCCTACAATTTTCCGCCTGACTCTGGCTCTTATCGTCGGCGCGCTTTCGCTGCCGGGCCTCGCCCTGGCACAAGGTGGCACGGCAAGCGTCGCGACCGTCAACGGTGTTGCGATCCCCAAAAACGAGGTGGATGCGATCGTGCATGCGCAAGAGGCACATGGGCAGAAGGATACGCCGCAGCTGCGCGCCGCGATCCGCGATCGCCTGATCACGCTGGAAGTCATTGCGCAGGAAGCCAAGCACAAGGGCCTGAACAAGAACCCCGACGTCGTGGCCGAACTGGCGATCGGGCGCGCCAACATTCTGGCACAGGCCTACCATGCCGATTATCTCAAGAACCACCCGGTGAGCGACGATCAGTTGAAGGCCGAGTACGAGAAAATCAAGGCGAAGGCAGGCACCAAGGAATACAAGGCGAGCCACATCCTGGTTGATACCGAGGACGAAGCTAAAAGCATTATCGAGAAGCTGAACAAGGGCGCGAAATTCGCGGATCTGGCGAAAGCGTCCAAGGATGCCGGCTCCAAGGATAAGGGCGGCGAATTGGACTGGAATCGGGCGAGCGGATACGTCAAACCCTTCGCCGACGCTCTGGAGAAACTGCAAAAAGGCAAATTTACCGAGACACCGGTGCATACCCAGTTCGGCTGGCATGTGATCAAACTCGATGACGTGCGCCCGGCAAAATTCCCCGATTTCGACCAGGTCAAGCCCAGGCTGGAGCAGCACTTTCAGGAGGAGCTGTTCAACAAGGAAGTGGCCGCACTGCGCGCCAAAGCCAAAATTAAATAAGCCGGCGACAGACCGAAACGCAGGACCGACGGGGGCGCATGCCCCCGTTTTTATTTTTGCTCACCTCAAAAGCGACTCTATGGCCCTCAAAGCAACCATATTCAAAGTCGAACTGCAAATCGCCGACATGGATCGCAGTTACTACCGCGACCACACGCTCACCTTGGCCCGCCATCCCTCGGAGACGGACGAGCGCATGATGGTGCGCCTGCTCGCCTACGCACTGAATGCCGACGAAGCCCTGGCCTTCGGCAAGGGGCTGAGCACGGACGGCGAGCCCGATTTGTGGCGCAAAGACCTGACCGGCGCGATCGATCTGTGGATCGACGTCGGGCTGCCCGACGAGAAGCGAATTCGCAAGGCCTGCGGTCGCGCGCGCCAGGTAACGGTCTTCGGCTATGGGGGACACGGCGCGGCCATCTGGTGGGATCAGATCGGCGACAGGCTGGAGCGCGCCAGGAACCTGAGCGTGGTGTCAGTGCCCGCGGCCGCGAGCCAGGCGCTGGCGAAACTCGTCCAGCGCACCATGCGTTTGAACTGCACCATTCAGGACCAACAAGTCTGGCTGGGCGATGCTGCGCAAAGGGTGCAGGTGGAACTGAACGTGAACAAGTCCCCGGCTAGCGCTTGGTGATGGCTTGGCTTTCCAATCCGCGCTGCAGCAGCTCGGCCGCCACCTCGCTCAAGCCTGTCTGGCGCGCCTGGGCCAATGACCGGATCTGATTCACCAGATCGGCGTCGATCTTCACGGCAAAAGGTACCAGGCCCAGCGCCTGGTCGAGCCTGCGCTGTTCGCGCCGCTCCAGGACGCTGCCCGCATCCTTGCCGAAACGGCCGGGCGTGCCGGAGCGGTTCACGCTGCCGTTGATCTTCAGCCCCCTGTTCTTCTCCAGGTCGGTTCTTTTCATGTGCGCCACCCAAAATGTAAGGACGCGCGATTCTACGCAGTCCCGGGTCATTGCGCTTGGGCACATGCACCGGCCGGTGCCTGCACGGCACGCCGTGCGTCGCTGTGGCGAAAGCCGCAAATCTGTCCCTTGCCTTTTGACCCAGATCAAAGCCCGGCAAGCGCATGGCATCTAGAGTGTCGGGTTTATGCAAGCGTGCGAACTCTTGGCAATTCCACAACTCAGCCCGGACCATGCCAATTCCTGAACTAGTCTGCCCGGCAGGCAACCTGCCCTCGCTCAAGACCGCAGTCGATAACGGTGCGGACTGGGTCTATATGGGCCTCAAGGACGAAACCAACGCGCGTAATTTTGCCGGACTCAACTTCGACGCTGCAGGCGCGCGCGAGGGCCTGCGCTACGCCCATGCGGCCGGCGCAAAAATGCTGCTCGCCATCAATACCTTCCCGCAGGGGCGGGCTTCGGCGCGCTGGCAGCGCGCCATCGACGGCGCCGCTGATCTCGGTATCGACGCGGTGATTCTGGCCGATGCCGGCCTGATGCGCTATGCGGCCGAGCGCCATCCGCAGCTGCGCCTGCACTTGTCGGTGCAGACTTCGGCGACTAACTACGAGGCGATCAATTTCTACCACGAGCGCTTCGGCATTTCGCGTGCGGTGCTGCCGCGCGTACTGTCGCTCGCACAGGTCGCCGATGTAATAAAGAACACGCCGGTGCCGATCGAAGTGTTCGGCTTCGGCAGCCTGTGCGTGATGGTGGAGGGACGCTGCGCGCTGTCCTCCTATGTCACCGGCGAATCACCCAATACCCGCGGCGTGTGCTCGCCGGCCAAGGCGGTGCGCTGGGAGAAGCACGGCGACACGGTTGACGCCAGGCTGAACGGCATCCTGATCGATCGCTTTGCCGCAGGGGAAAACGCCGGCTACCCGACCTTGTGCAAAGGCCGCTTCGACGTCGACGACGAAACCTATTATGCGATCGAAGAGCCCTCCAGTTTGAACGCGATGGCGCTGCTGCCGGAATTGGCGAAAATCGGCGTTTCGGCGATCAAAATAGAAGGCCGTCAACGCAGCCCGGCTTACGTCGCCGCGGTGACGCGCATCTGGCGCGCTGCGATCGACGCCCATGCGAAGAATCCCGCAGGCTTTTCCGTGCAAGCCGACTGGACAAGCGGCCTGGGCCGCGTCGCCGAAGGCCAGCAGCACACCTTGGGCGCTTATCACCGCAAATGGAAATAGCATGAAGCTCAGCCTGGGCCCGGTACTTTACTACTGGACGCGCGAAGCGCTGCTGGATTTCTACGCCCGTATCGCCGACTCGGGCGTCGACATCGTCTATCTCGGCGAAGTGGTGTGCTCACGCCGGCACAATCTGCGCCTGGACGATTGGCTCGGCCTCGCGCGCGATCTCAGTGCCGGCGGCAAGCAGGTGATACTCTCGTCGCAGGCCCTGATCGAGTCCGAATCGGACCTGAAGGCCCTGCGCCGCATCGCCGCCAACGGCGATTTCACCGTCGAAGCCAACGAAATGGGCGCGGTGCGCCTGCTCACCGGCCGCGTGCCTTTCGTCGCCGGACCGCATCTGAACATTTACAACGACGAGACCCTGGCCTGGTTCGCCGAACTCGGCGCAAACCGCTTCGTGCTGCCGCTGGAGCTCTCGCGCGACACCCTGCGCGAACTGCAGGCGGCGCGCCCGGCCGGAATGCAAACCGAGGTCTTCGCCTACGGCCGTATGCCGCTGGCATTTTCCGCGCGCTGCTTCACCGCGCGCCACCACGACCTGCCCAAGGACGACTGCCAGTTCCGCTGCCTCGAGGATGCCGACGGCCTCGCGCTGCAGACGCGCGACAAGCATCCATTCCTGACCTTGAACGGCATCCAGACGCAATCTGCGCTGGTGTACGACCTGTCGGATTCGGTCGCGGAACTGCGCGATCTCGGCGTCGATGTGCTGCGCCTGTCGCCGCAGTCGCGCAACATGATGGAAATCATCGAAAGCTTCCGCGAGCGCTGCGCCGGCCGGCCCGGCGCCCCGCTAGAAGGACTGCGCGTCGCAGCCCCGTGCAACGGTTACTGGCACGGCATACCCGGCATGGAATACCGGACGTCGAATTGAACGCTACGCCACCCGCACCGCAGCTGCCCGCAGCCCTCGCCGGCCTGGTCGGCCGCCTGCCGCAATGGCCGCCGTCTACGATGCTGTGCGCGGGGCTCAATCTGTTGTTCCTGCCCACGCTGGATGCGGAGACGAAGCAGCGCCTGATGCGCCGCACCGTCGCCATCCAGGTGAGCGACGCCGGGCTGGATTGCCACATCAGCCTGACGTCGATCGGGTTTCTGCCCGCACTGCGCGCCGCGCCCGAAGTGACCATCCGCGCCTGCGCCTGGGATTACTACCGGCTGGCGCGCCGGCTGGAGGACCCCGACACCCTGTTCTTCTCGCGCCGCCTTACGATCGAAGGCGACACCGAGCTCGGCCTGCTGGTCAAGAACCTGCTTGACGCGATGGACTGGTCGCATCTGCCCGGCCCCCTGGGACCGGCGATCGAGAAGCTGCGGCGCTTGGCCGAGCGCAGCGGAAGCCGCCACAAACCTTCCGCTTAATGCATGTTGTGGGAGGCCCGACCCCGGGCCGATCAGCGGTTAATCATGGCACTGGTCGGGGCGAGGGCGCCCCTCCTGCATTCCTGAAATAGCCGCTTACTTGACCAAGCCCTCGGCCTTCAGCGTCTCCTGCACTGCTGGCCGCGCGGCTACGCGGGCCATGTAGCCCTTGATGTTGGGCCACTTGGCCAAGTCGATCTTGTGCATGCCGGTCCAGTTGAGCACGGTGTACAGATAGGCGTCGGCGACGCTGAATTTGTCGCCCATCGAATATTGCTTGCCTTCGAGCAATTTCTCCAGCGCATTGAAGCGGCGCTCGATCACGCCGAGCTGCACTTCCTTCATTTCCGGTGTCATCTTCGGATTGAACAGCGCGCCGAGCTGCTTGTGGATTTCGCTCGCGGTGAAGTTGAGCATTTCCATGAGCTGATAGCGCTCCATGCCGCCGAACTTCGGCGCCAGACCCGACTCCGGCTTCTGGTCGGCGAGGTACTGGCAAATGACGCCGACCTCGGTCAGCACCTGGCCGTCGTCCAACTGCAAAGCCGGAACGTAACCCTTGGAGTTGATGTTCCAGTAGTCGTCGCCGCCGGCGGTCTTCTTGTTCGGGATGTCGACTTTCTCCGCGTCGAACTTGTAGCCTGCTTCGCGCAGGACGATGTGCGGCGCCATCGAGCAGGCGCCGGGCGAATAGTAGAGTTTCATGCGCATTTCCTTCTGTGGGATTCCATTGAAAAGAGGCCATTCCGGAATTACCGAAATGGCCCCTGTGAGACGATCGGATGTCGCCCTTGCAGCTTACACGCGTTCGAATATACCCGCAGCCCCCATTCCGGTCCCAACACACATAGTCACCATGCCGTACTTGAGGTTCTTGCGCCGCAGCGCGTGGATGACCGTGGCCGCGCGGATCGCGCCGGTTGCGCCCAGCGGGTGGCCCAGAGCGATCGCGCCACCCATCGGGTTCACCTTGGCCGGATCGAGATTCAGGTCCTGCATCACCGCCAGCGACTGCGCCGCGAATGCTTCGTTGAGTTCGAACCAATCGATCTGGTCCTGGGTGATGCCGGCTGCTTTGCAGGCCACGGGGATCGCTTCTTTCGGGCCTATGCCCATGATTTCCGGCGGCACGCCGCGGACCGCGAACGAGACGAAGCGCGCCAGCGGCGCCAGATTGAATTGCTTGAGGATCCTCTCGCTCACCAGGATCAGCGCGCCTGCGCCGTCCGAGGTCTGCGAGCTGTTGCCGGCGGTAACCGAGCCCTTGGGCGAGAACACCGGCCGCAGCTTCGCCAGCGACGCCGCGTTGGTATCGGCGCGCGCGCCTTCGTCCTGGCTCACGCTGCGCGTCTTGATGTCGATCTTGCCGGTCGCAAGATTGGGAAAGCGCTCGACGATTTCGACCGCGGTCGTCTCGTCCTTGAATTCGCCGGCTTGTTGCGCGGCGATCGCCTTCTGGTGCGACTTGAGCGAGAACTCGTCCTGCGCTTCGCGCGTAACCTTCCACTGCTTGGCCACGTTCTCCGCGGTCAGGCCCATGCCATAGGCCATGCCGATGTTCTCGTCCTTGAATATGCCCATATTCATCGACGGGTGGTAACCCATCATCGGCACCATGGACATCGATTCCACCCCGGCGGCGATCATCACGTCCGCCTGGCCAACGCGGATGCGGTCCGCCGCCATCGCCACCGCAGTGATGCCGGAGGCGCAATAGCGGTTGATGGTCACGCCCGCGACGGTCTTCGGCAGGCCCGCGAGCAGCACCGCCATGCGGGCCACGTTGAGGCCCTGCTCCGCTTCGGGGAAGGAGCAGCCGACGATGGCGTCCTCGATCAGTTTCGGGTCCAGTCCGGGCAGCTGGGACAGAGCCGACTGGATCGCGCGCACCAGCAGATCGTCCGGGCGCACGTTCTTGAACATGCCGCGCGGCGCCTTGCCGATCGGGGTGCGGGTCGCTGCGACGATGTAGGCGTCTTGCAATTGTTTGGTCATTTGAGATCTCCTTGGGGGACGCTTCAGTTGCGCACCGGTTTTCCGGTCTGCATCATGCCCATGATGCGTTCCTGGGTCTTCGGATGGTTGAGCAGTTCGATGAAGGCCTTGCGCTCCAGATCGAGCAGCCACTGTTCGTTCACCAGGCTGCCCGCCTCCACTTCGCCGCCGCAGACGATCTCGGCGATCATCGCGCCGAGCTTGTAGTCGTGCGCCGAGATGAAGCCGCCGTCGCGCATGTTCACCAGCTGCGCCATGATGGTCGCCATGCCGTAGCGCCCGGCCACCGGAATCTGCGCTTTGAGCGGCGGCCGGTAGCCCGCATCGAACAGCGCGCGCGCTTCGACCTTGGCCACATGCAGCAATTCGTAGGCATTGAACACGATGACGTCGTCTGCGCTCAGATAGCCCATTTTCTTCGCTTCCAGCGCAGACTTGGAGACGGCGGCGGTGGCAGGGTGCATGAAATAATTCTTCAGGAACTGCAGCAGGTCATTGCCTTTGGCATCGGCCGCCGCGCGCAGCGCCGCCTCCTTCAGGCCGCCGCCCGCAGGAATCAGTCCGACGCCGACTTCGACCAAGCCGACATAGGATTCGAGCGAGGCGACGCGCTTGGACGCGTGCATCATCAGCTCGCAGCCGCCGCCCAGCGCCATACCCGCAACCGCCGCCACGACGGGCACGTTGGCGTATTTCATCGCCAGATGCGCTTGTTGCAGTTGAGCCACCACGGGCTCGATCGCCTTGGCACCGCCCGTCATGAACAGCGGCATGGTGGACTTCAGGTCGGCGCCGACCGAGAAGGCCCCGCCCGCCGCGGCATCGGCGTTCCACAGCACCAGGCCCTTGTAGTTCTTCTCGGCTTCGGCGACCGCTTTGGCCAATCCGGCGATCACCCCCGGGCCGATGACATGCATCTTGGTCTTGAGGGACAGGATCAGCACCTCGTCGCCCTGGTGCCAGATGCGCACCGAGTCGTCCTCGAATACCGTGGTGCCGGCGGTAGCGCCGTCGGCGTCGGCAGCCCCCGCTACCGGGGCGCGGAACAGCTGGCGCTGATACACGGGCAGCGTCGAACGCGGCACATTCGTCTTGCGCGCGGCGGAGTACGAACCTTCGGGCGCGTGCACACCGCTGCGCCCGTCGAACACCCAGGCTGGTAGCGGCGAGTTGCACAGCGCCTTGCCGGCGTCTATGTCTTCCTTGATCCAGCCGGCGACCTGCTGCCAGCCGGCGGTCTGCCAGGTCTCGAACGGGCCTATGCTCTGGCCGAAGCCCCAGCGCATGGCGAAATCGACGTCGCGCGCATTGTCGGCTATCGATTCGAGGTGGACTGCAATGTAGTGAAACACATCACGGAATATCGCCCACAGGAACTGCGCCTGCGGGTTCTTCGATTCGCGCAGAGTCTTCATGCGCTTGGCCGGGTCTTTTTCTTTCAGTATGCGCGCGATGAGCTCGTCGGCCTTGCCGCCGCCGGCGACATATTCGCCCTTGGCGAAATCCAGGCGCTGGATCTCCTTGCCGACCTTCTTGTAGAAACCGGCCCCGCTCTTCTGTCCCAGCGCGCCCGCCTGCACCAGTTTGGTCAGCACTTCCGGGGTCTTGTAAACCGCGAAAAACGGGTCGTCTGCAAGATTGTCCTGCATGGTCTTGATCACATGGCCCATGGTATCCAGCCCGACCACGTCCGCAGTGCGGAAGGTGCCGGACTTGGCGCGCCCGAGCTTGGCGCCGGTGAGATCGTCCACCACATCGCAGGAGAGGCCGAATTTTTCCGCCTCGTGCATGGTCGCCAGCATGCCGAAAATGCCGACGCGGTTGGCGATGAAGTTGGGCGTGTCCTTCGCCCGCACCACGCCCTTGCCCAGCGTGGTGGTGAGAAAGCCTTCGAGCTGGTCCAGTATCTGCGGCGAGGTGGTGGCGGTCGGGATCAGTTCCACCAGATGCATGTAGCGCGGCGGGTTGAAGAAATGCACGCCGCAGAAACGCGTCTTGAGCCCGGCATCGAATCCGTCGGACAAGGCTGTGATCGACAGGCCTGAGGTGTTGGACGCGAAAATCGCATTCGGCGCAATAAACGGCGCGACCTTCTTGTACAAATCGTGCTTCCAGTCCATGCGCTCGGCGATCGCCTCGATGATGAGGTCGCAGCCCTTGAGCGCCTCGAGATGGTCGTCGTAGTTGCCGACTTCGATATAGGAAGCCTCGTCCTTGTTGCCCAGCGGCGCGGGGTTCAGCTTCTTCAGGTTCTCGATCGCGCGCAGCACGATACCGTCCTTGGGGCCTTCTTTGGCCGGCAGGTCGAACAACACCACGGGCACGCGTGCATTGACGCAATGGGCGGCAATCTGCGCACCCATCACGCCGGCGCCGAGAACCCCGACTTTCTTAACGATAAAATTACTCACGATATTTCCTCCGGTTGGAACGATTGCAGCGTGTTACATAAGGACCATGTCCGAATTGTCATTCCGAGCATCGCGAGGAATCTGCTTCTGAATCACAAACAGCAGATTCCTCAGCCTGCG
>CAZRMO010000011.1:26943-40498 GCA_964601155.1 uncultured Enterobacteriaceae bacterium | reverse complement strand
TCGAGATCGAGCAGATTCGCCGCGCCCGAGCGCGCCTGGCGGATCAGCATCGCGGTTTCCGGCAGCAGCCGGGCATAGTAAAAGCGTGCGGTCGCAAGCTTGGCCTTGTAAAAGCTGTCGCCGGAATCGAGCTTCTCCAACGCAATCTTGGCCATGCGCGCGAAAAAGTAAGCGTAGACCAGATGACCGACCACGCGCAGGTAGGGAACCGCGGCGGCGCCGACTTCATCCTGGTTCTGAAACGCTTTCATGCCGATTTCCATGGTCAGCTTGGTCAGCTTGCCGCCGAGCTCGCCCAAGGGCGTGATGAACTCGCTCAGCGCCTCGTCGGTGCCGTTCTCCTCGACGAAGGCCTGCACCAGCGCGCCGAATTTCTTCAGCTTGGCGCCGTTGTCCATCAGCACCTTGCGCCCCAGCAGGTCGAGCGACTGTATGGTGTTGGTGCCTTCATAGATCATGTTGATGCGCGAGTCGCGCACGTACTGCTCCATGCCCCACTCGGCGATATAGCCGTGTCCGCCGTACACCTGCATCGCCTCGGAAGTCGCGATCCAGCCGTTGTCGGTAATGAACGCCTTGACGATGGGCGTCAGCAGCGTCACCAGGTCGGCCGCTTCCTTGCGCACGCTTTCGTCCGGATGATGCAGTTCGCGGTCGATCTGCAAAGCCACGAAGGAAGTGAAAGCGCGTCCGCCTTCGGCATAGGCCTTCGCCGTCAGCAGCATGCGCCGCACGTCCGGATGCACGATGATCGGGTCGGCCGGTTTGTCCGGCGCCTTGACGCCGGAGAGGCTGCGCATCTGCAAGCGCTCCTTGGCGTAGACCAGCGCGTTCTGGTAGGCGACTTCGGTCTGGCCCAGCCCCTGCATGCCCACGCCGAGACGCGCGGCGTTCATCATCACGAACATCGCATTCAAGCCTTTGTTCGGCTGCCCCACGAGCCAGGCGGTGGCCGCATCCATGTTCATCTGGCAGGTAGAGTTGCCATGTATGCCCATCTTTTCTTCGATCGCGCCGCAGGTGATGGCGTTGCGCGCGCCCACGCTGCCGTCGGCCGCGGGAATGAACTTGGGCACGATGAACAGCGAGATGCCCTTGGTGCCGGCCGGCGCATCAGGCAGGCGCGCCAGCACCAGATGCACGATGTTGGCGGCCATGTCGTGCTCGCCGGCCGAGATGAAAATCTTGCTGCCGGTGATCTTGTAGGAGCCGTCGGCCTGCGGTTCGGCCTTGGAGCGCAGCAGGCCCAGGTCGGTGCCGCAATGCGCCTCGGTCAGGCACATGGTGCCGGTCCATTCGCCCGAGACCAGCTTGGGCAAGTACAGGCTCTTCTGCTCCGGCGTGCCGTGTTCGTGCAGGCATTCGTAGGCGCCGTGCGACAGGCCGGGGTACATATACCAGGCCTGGTTGCAGGAATTCAGCATCTCGGAAAACGGGTTGTACAGGATGACCGGCAGGCCCTGACCGCCGTACTCCGGGTCGCAGGTAAGCGAGGGCCAGCCCGCTTCGACGAATTGCTGATACGCCTCCTTGAAGCCCTTGGGCGTGCTGACCTCGTGGCTAGACTTGTCCAGTTGGCAGCCTTCGCGGTCGCCGCTGTGATTCAGCGGAAACAACACCTTCGAAGTGAACTTGGCGCCCTCCTCCAGCACCTGATTGATGGTGTCGGCATCCACCTCGGCGTACTTGGGTATCTGCTTCAGTTCATCTTCGACCTGCAGCAGTTCATGCAGCACGAATTGCATGTCGCGCAGCGGTGCGGTGTATTGACCCATGTTGTTCTCCTTTAACCCGGTAGATTGAATGAGTGAGTGCTGCAGATATTGATTTGCGTCATACCGCCTTGCTGATGCGCGGCTGTTTGGCCGATCCCGCGCGCAGCGTCGGCAAGGGCGCACGCAGGCCGCCGAGCATGAAACTCATCAGGCGCGCATACAGCGCTTCGGCGTCGGCGTCGTCGAGCGCGTCCTCCGCGACCAGGTGGAGCGCATCCGTCCCGGAAATCGCGTAGGACATGGCGCCGAGCATGAAATGGAAGCGCCACAGGATTTCTTCCCCCGGGACCCCCGGCAGCGCCTTGATCAGCGCCGCCCGGAAGCGCGCAATGACAGCGGCGTATTCCTCGGCGAGAAAGCCGCGCACGAATTCTGTCGGCTTGGAGTAGGTGTGCCCGAGCAGGCGCATGAAGCTGCGCCCGCCGCCCTTGGTGTCGGCAGCCATTTTCAATGCCACGCCGAAAAACACCTCGAGGATCTGGCTCGGCTTCAGCGCCTTGCCGCCGGCCTCGGCCTCCAGTCGATCGAGTTCCTTCAGGCGCTGCTGGTTGAGCCAGGTCAGGCGCCGGCGGAACACCTCTCGGATCAGCTCGTCCTTCGAGCCGAAGTGATAGTTGACCGCAGCGAGATTGACCGCGGCAGCGCCGGTGATCTGGCGCATCGTGGTCGCCTCGAAGCCCTGCTCGGTAAACAAGGATTCCGCGGCATCGAGAATGCGCTGGCGGGTGTCGATTTCAGCCACGGGAGTCCATACGAGTCCATACAGGTGTTTCAAACGATTGTTTGAATCATACGCCACCTTGGCACCGGCATGCAAGCTCTTGAACTCATCAACTCCATTTGACAGGCGGCCAATGCCCCAGCGTACGCCGCCGGCGCGCGCCTTCTAGACGAATAGTGCAATCGCTGCTTCCGACTGCGGATTCAACCGGTCGGTATGTGAACCTGCTCCGTGCAGAGCAGCTACTTCTTCCGAGGGTCGCGGTCGGGGTCCGGCTTCAGCCCACCCCACTCACCGACCGCGCCGCGACCAGCACACCCCATGCGAGCAGCATTGCGCCGCTACCCTGGGCGAACCAACGCGGCTGGCGCAGAAGTTTCTCCAGGAGAACGAGGAGGGACAGCGCAGCGATCCAGATCACGCTCATCACGCCGAACACAAACAGGAGCGCCATCAGCAGCCAGCAGCAACCGGTGCAGTACAGACCCTGACGCATTCCCATGACGAACGCGCCCGCATATCCATCGCGCCAGTCGTTCAGTAAGACACTCCACGGCGAACGACACCGCGCGAGGCAGGCGTTCTTAAGCGGTGTCAGCTGGTACGCACCCGCGGCGGCAAGTAGCGTCGCGCTAAGTATTGGACTCGCGCTTGTCATCATTGGCGAGAGGAGCCGCGCCTCCAAGAGTCCCCACTGTGCAAGCGTGACGATCAGGCTAAAAATCGTCCATATGGCGAGGTAGCCAGCCGCTAGAGCGCCCGTCGCGAGAAGGGCGCGCGCAGCACTCGTGCGACCATGGCTGATTTTCAAGAACAGCATAAGCATCGGCGTGGCCGAGGGCAGCATCATCGCGATCATCATCACGGCCCACATGATGAAAACCAGCACCAGATCGGTGCCGCTCCAGTCCACCATGCGCGGCATGAGGAGCCAATCTTCGGACACGGCCATGTTCTGCATGCCCCAGCCCATCGAGACGACGTAGGCCCATGAAAGCGCCATAAGGACAGCGATGCCGACTGCGACCGTCAGCCGGCTCGAACGTGAAATGACGGCCGGACCGCCAGGGCCGGTATGCGAAGGAGGATTAGAAGCCATTCTTGCCGCTGGTATCCAGGGAGATTCCGCGGCCGCTGTTCTTCATGCACCCGGACTTGGAAACGACCGCGTCCGGATCAAGGCCCGTGCCATTCGAAGTTCGCATAATGGCCGTTCCGTCCCTCGCTGTTCCAGTTCCAGCCATGATCGCGGTAGCTGCCGCGGATTGCACGGGCCGCCGCCAGCCGGCGCGACACGAAATGGCGGACGTTGTCGATCCAGGATTCGGTGCCCGGCACGGACCCTTCCACGCCTTCGACCTCGACATCGAGCACCTCGGGTATGCGCGCCCAGCGTCTGCGACCCTCCTGCCCAAATTCAATCGGCGTGACGCGCGTCGGCAGCCATTCGGCTACCGCCGCCGAAATACGCCCCATCACTCCGCCTGCGCGCCCGGTGAAAATGCGTTCGAGCGCGCTACGTTGCTCCGTGCTCGCATTCGCGTCGAGATATAGCGCGACGCGCCAATTGCCTTCGCCCATCGCTCCCGGCGTGTAGACGGCAAGCGCAACATGCGTACCTTTAAGCGACACCGTGCCCGCCGCTCCGTTGGCGATGCGGAATACGAGCGGTACGTCGCAGTGTCCCTCGGTCGGCTGTGCCATCACCGCACCGCGTTCGTTGCGCGGTCCGAGGAGACAGGGACACAGAAAGTCGCAGTTGCAGGTCTCCAGATATTCACCGCTAAGCCACCAGGCTTCCATCATGGCACCTCCGTAACGGTCCGCCCCTAGAAGTAATACAGGAGGCTAAAGTCGGGAAGCTACCCTGAATGGAGCGCGGAAACAATCGTGCGGCGCAGCAGGCTCTGGCTCGCATCAAGGCACCTGCCGGGAATACTTGAGCCGAGGCGCCGCCCCCGCGCCCGCCAAGCCTAGTGCGTCGGAAACAGGCTGCGCGAGATCATGTTGAGCTGCGCCTGCGAAGTCCCGCCGCCGATCTGGAACATGCGCACGTCGCGCAGCATGCGTTCCAGCGGCAGGTCGCGCGAATAGCCGGCGGCGCCGAACATCTGCAGCGACTCGCTCACCACCTCGAACGATGCGTGCCCGGTGTAGGCCTTGGCCATCGACGCTTCGCGCATCTGCGGCAGCATGACGTTGTTTCGCAGGAGGCGTGCGTTGCAGGCCGCGCGGTAAATCAGCAAACGTGCCGCCTCAAGCTTGATCTCGCTCTCCGCCATCATCCAGTCCAGCCCCTGAAAATCCTTGAGCTTGTGTCCGAAAGCTTCGCGCTGCCCCATGTAGTCCAGCGCCAGGTCGTGCGCCCCCTGGGCAATGCCGAGTGCGACCGAGGAAGCGCCTATGCGCTGCGCGTTGTAGCCGTTCATGAGCATCTTGAAGCCGTCCTTGGGATCGCGCACCACCAGATTGGCCGCGGGAACTTCGCAGTCCTCGAATATCAGCTCGGCCTCTGGAATCCCACGCAAACCCATGGCGTCTTCCACCCGCCCGATGGAGAAGCCCGGCGTTCCCAGGTCCACCAGAATGCCGCCGATCCCCTGGTCGCCGCCGCTGCTGTCGAGAATGCGCGCGAAGATCAGATTGGTTTTCGAGACGCCGCCGCCGGTGATCCAGTGTTTGCGCCCGTTCAGGACGTAGCCCCCGTCGCGCTCCACCGCCGTGGTCTTGAGCGCGGTCAGATCGGTGCCGGCGCCCGGCTCGGTCATGCCTATGACCGGCTTGTCGCCCTCCTCCAGCACGCGGCGGGCGATCTCGCGCTGCTGCGCTTCGGTGCCGTAGGCCATGACGCAGCCCAACGCGCCCATATTGGTCTCGACCACGATGCGCGCCGTCACGCCGCAATGCTTGGCGATCTGCTCGATCGCCAGCACCACGTCGATCAGCGGTCGCTCGGGCCCGCCGAATTTTTTCGGAATGGTCATCCCGAGCAGTCCCGCGCGGCGCAGCGCCGCGACGTTCTCATGCGGGTATTCGTGATTGCGGTCCCAGCGCGCGGCCTTGGGCGCGAACTCCTCGCGTCCCATGCGTTCGGCCAGATCGACCAACATCTTCTGTTCTTCCTTGAGTTGAAAATCCATGTCTCTGCCTTTCGTAGCGTTACAGGCGTTCAAGCCGCCAATTGAGGTCCAATCCCTGTGAATTCCCCGGTCCCCGTCAGATACCGCACACGTCGCGGTCAACCGGCTTGCTTCATCCGCGCCAGGCCCTGCTCCAGGTCGGCGATCAGGTCGTCCGGATCTTCCAGCCCGATGTGCAGGCGCAACAGCGGCCCGCCGGGATTCCATACTGTCGCGGTGCGGAGCTTGCCCGGGTCGGTACGAATCGCCAAGCTTTCAAAGCCGCCCCAGCTCGATCCGATGCCGAACAACTGCAGTGAGTCTATCAGCGCCGCGACCGCAGAGTCGCTCGCCGGCTTGAGGATCACGCCGAACAGCGAGGCCGCGCCGCTGAAATCGCGCTTCCAGATGGCATGGCCCGGATCGTCTTCGAGCGCCGGATAGAGCACGCGCAGCACTTCCGGCCGCGCCTGCAGCCAGCGCGCGATCACGAGCGCATTCTGCTGCTGCTGCCGCATGCGCACGCCGATGGTGCGCAAACCCCGCAGCGCGAGATAGCAATCATCCGGGCTCACGCAGTAACCGTAGTCGGCGACGGCCCGGCGGACGCGGAGCCAGTGCTGTTCCTTGGTGACGATAATGCCCATCAGCACATCCGAATGCCCGGCGATGTACTTGGTGCCGGCGTGGATCGAAATATCGACGCCGTGCTCGAATGCGCGGAAAAAATACGGTGTGCCCCAGGTGGTGTCGGCGAGCACGGCGACGCCTTTTGCATGCGCCGCCGCAGCGATCGCAGGTATGTCCTGCATTTCGAAAGTGAGCGAGCCGGGCGATTCGCACAACACCGCCGTCGTCTCGGGGCGGATCAGGCGGTCTATGCCCGCGCCTATGGCCGGGTCGTAGTATTCGACGTCGACGCCCAGGGCGCGCAGCCGCCGTTCGCAGAAATTGCGCGTCGGCTGATAAACCGAATCGACGATCAGCAGGTGCGCGCCGCTATGCGCGAACGCGGCGAGCGCGGCGACGATCGCGGCCAGACCCGAGGGTAGCGCCACCGCCGCGTGTCCGCCTTCGAGCTGCGCCACGGCCTCCTCCAGCGCGAACGTGGTGGGCGTGCCGTAGGTGCCGTAGCGCATGACCTTGTAATTGTCGGGATCGCGCCCTTCATACGTCTTCACATCGGGGAACAGCACCGTGGAGCCCCGAAATACCGGCGTGTTCACAAGCCCGTCGTAGCGCTGCGGATCGCGCCCGGCATGCGTGGCAATGGTGTCGCGCCGCAACTGTTTCTTGTCAGTCATTTTGTCAGTCATTGTTTGCTATCCTCGATTCGAGACCCGAACTATACGCGGCGCGCGCCCGCAGTAGCCGCGCGAACTGCAGATAGTGCACTGGCTTCTTGTTTGTCCACGAAACATGGACAGAGCGGGAAGGTGGACAAAGCTGACGCCGGGTCAAGACGCCTGTGACCTGTCGCTCGCCTGAAGCATATCGCAAAGGACCGCCTTATCGCTGCTCTCAGACTTCATAGATCGGTTTCAGGTCCGGCAGGATGGAATCCTGCCGCTGTGGATTGAGGAGAATTTCCGGCGTGACAATATCCACTTTGCGACCGCCGAACGCAGCCGGAAATTCGTCTTGCATCGCCGCAATGTCGAACAGCGACGCGCGGCTATCGGGCGAGAATTCGACCATCAGGTCCACGTCGCTTTCGGGCGTCAGCTCGTTTCTCGACGCCGAGCCGAACAGGCTCAGTTTGACGATGCCGTACTTGCGGCATAGCGCCGTGAGCTTGGTCTGGGAGACGCGTAGCTTTTGCGTAAGCGGCTCAGAGTCCTTTGACGTTGACGCGATGGCCGCAGACGTTGATCCATAGGCCGGCGGCGCAGGCGAGCGCAAGACCGGTGTCGCATCGGCCGCTCCCCACAATACTGAAATCGGCAAGGCCCACAGTTTGTCGGCAAAGGGCAGGCGCTGCTCGCCCAGATAGAGCACGACGCCGCCGACAAATTTGTCGCCCACCATTTCGGCGAGCGCGCGCAAGCCGGTAAAGTCGCTCTGGTTCACGTTAGATGAAGCTTTGACCTCGATGCCTGCGATGCGCTGGCCCGGGGCTTCGAGCACCAGATCCACCTCCTGACCGATCGCGGTGCGAAAGTGATAAGGCGTGGCTGCCTGGCGGCTCCAGCCCAGAAGTTTGCGCACTTCCTGCACCACGAAGGATTCCAGAAGCGGTCCGAAATTGGGCGACTGTGCCAGTGCGGCCGCATCCACATCGCCACGCAGATGCGCGGCCAAGCCCGAATCGAGCAAATGGATCTTGGATGATTTCACGAAGCGTTTACCGATATTTGTCGACCACGCCGGCAGCGGCTGAAAGATGAATGTCGCCTCCAGCAGCGCGAGATAGCGCCGCAGCGTGGAATGCGCAATGCCCGCCGCGCGGGAGACTTCCGACATGTTCATCAACGCGCCCGATCGGGCTGCCAGGAGCGAGAGTAGCCGCGGCATGTCGGTCATCCCGTCGATGTTGGCCATGTCGCGCACGTCGCGCTGCAGCAGGCTTGCGACATAGCTCCGAAACCAGGCATCGCGCCGCTCTCCCGGCGTACGCGCCACTGCCTCGGGAAAGCCCCCTGCGATGACGCGCTTGCACACGGCCACGCGATCAAGGGTCTGCGCGCCGGTCTGCCAGTGCGCGGCGCCGAACAGCGCGTCAATCAGGTTCGCCTCGCTGTCCGCCAGTTCGCCCTGCGACAAGGGGTGCAGCGGCAGAATTTCCATGCGCCCTGCCAGCGACTCCGCAACGCGGGGTAGCAAGAACACATTGGCCGAACCGGTGAGCAAAAACCGCCCGGCGCGGCCATCGGCGTCCACCACCCGCTTGATCGCAGGGAACAGATCTGGCGCGTGCTGCACTTCGTCGATGACCATAAAATGGCCCGCCTCCTGGACCAGCGCGGACGGATCTGAGCGGGCCAAGCCGGCGGTGGCCGGGTCATCGAGCGTCAGATACCGGCCACCGCGCTGGGCTGCAACTAGCTGAACCAACGTGCTTTTTCCAGTCTGACGGGCGCCATTCAGCAGCACTACCCGGGTGTCAGCCAGAGCAGCTAGAAGCTTTCTTTCAATTAGTCGCCGATACATGGCGAAATATTAGCCATTGTATGGCGAATTTGCAAGAAGCGCCTATACCCGGCCGCAAATTGTCGCAACAGCGTGCCGACAATCCAATCGCCACACTCGGCGCTATCTAGCTTTGGAGCGCTATTCGTCGGCGAGGGCGGCTTAGACCAAACGGTCTAGTCGCGCGCCTGCGCCCGCTGCTCGATGGCCTCGTGGCGCGCCAGCGTCGCCCGCGCGCGCTCGACTACCGGAATGTCGACCATCTTCCCCTCGACCTCGATCGCGCCCTGGTTGCCGCCGGCGGCCTTCTCGAACGCCGCGACAACTTTGCGCGCCTGCTGCACCTCCTGCTCCGACGGCCGGAACTCCTCATTCAGGATCGCGATCTGCGCGGGATGGATCACCGAAGCGCCCATGAAACCCAGGCGGCGCGAGCGGCGCACGGTGGCGCGAAACGCATCCAGGTCCTTGTAATCCGCAACCGTGCCGATGAACCCGAGCGGCAGCACGCCGGCGGCGCGCGCCGCGATCACGATCTGCTGCTTCGGATAGAACAGTTGCTCGGCCTCCGGCACCATGCCCACCGACAGCGCGAAATCCTCGGCGCCGAGCGTCAGCCCGACGACACGCGTATGCGAAGCCGCGATCTCCTGCGCGCGGAAAAACGCGCCGGCGCTCTCGATCATGGTCAGGAGCCGGGTGTGGCCCTGCGGCAGGCCGCGCTCCGCCTCGAGTTCGTCCAGCACCTCGGCGATCATGTGCACATGCTCGGCGCTCTCGGCCTTCGGCAGCATCAGCGCGCAGATTTCCCGGCTCACCACCGCCTCCAGATCGCGCAGGCACAGCCGCCAGGGCCGGTTGATGCGCACCACGACGTCGGCGCCGGAGCGCGCGACCTTCGGCGCCGCGGCGCCGACGAGCGTGCGCGCGCGCTCCTTGTCCTTGGGCAGGATGCTGTCTTCGAGGTCGAGGATGATCGCGTCGGCGCCGCGCGTGTGCGCGCTGCCTACGAACTTGTCCACGTTCACCGGCACGAACAGCATCGAGCGCCAGATCGGCAGTTTGGTGTTCTCAGTCATCGCTGTTCCTTTGATTCGTTTAGCTAGAGCTTACCTCTGAACTTGTCATTCCGAGGGCACAGCCCGAGGAATCTGCTTTGCTTGTGAACGCGTAACAGCAGATTCCTCGTTTCACTCGGAATGACAGCAATTGGGATTGGGAATGGTCGAAATAACTTGAATCAAATGATTTTCCTGCGGCGCAGGTCCTGCTGCGTGGCGGCGTCCACGCCGATGCGCGCCAGCACTTCGGCGGTATGCTCGCCCAGCTCCGGCGCGGGGTGGCGCAGCGCGCCCGGGGATACGGACAGGCGCGGCACGACTGCGTGCATCGGTAGCGTGCCCATGTCCTTGTCCGGCAGGTCGACGACGATCCCCCGCGCCTGTACGTGCGGATCGGCCATGAACTGGTCGATGTCGTAGACGGGGGCGGCGGTAATTTCATTCTTCTCGAAGAAGGCCATGCCTTCGTCCAGCGTATGCGCCGAAATGAAAGCGCGGATCGGCACTTCGCTCGCCGCGGCATTGGCCACCCGGTCGGCGTTGGTGCGAAAGCGCGGATCGTCGAGCATCTCGGGCACGCCCAGCGCCTTGTACAGCCGGTCGACCATGGCCTGCATCGACGCCGACATCGAAATCCAGTGCCCGTCCTTGGTCGGAAACACGTTGCGCGGACAGGCGGTAGTGGAGCGACTGCCGGTGCGCGGCTTGATCTTGTGGGTCAGGCGGTAAGTGGCAGCCTCCGGACCGAGCATCGAGAACATCGGATCGAGCAGCGGCAAGTCGATCACCTGACCGGCGCCGCAGGCATCGCGATAACGCAGCGCCGTCATCACGGCGAAGGCGCCGTACAGCCCGGCGATCATGTCCGCCAGCGCCAGCGGCGGCAGTACCGGCTCCCGGTCCTCGAATCCGTTCCTGGCGGCGAAGCCGGACATGCCCTCGACCAGCGTGCCGAATCCGGGCCGCAGACGGTAAGGCCCGTCCTGCCCCCAGCCGGAAATGCGCACCACCACGATGCCCGGATTGCGCGCGAGCAGCACGTCGGGGCCCAAGTCCATGGTCTCCAGCGTGCCCGGACGGAAGTTTTCGATCACGACGTCGGCGCGTTCCACGAGCTGCAACAGCAGCGCTTTGCCTTCGGCCTCGCGCAGCTTGAGCGTGACGCTTTTCTTGTTGCGCGCATAGACTTTCCAGTAAGCGCTGATGCCCTCCACGCGCCAGTCGCGCAAGGGGTCGCCCTTGCCCGGATCTTCGATCTTGATCACCTCGGCGCCGAAGTCGGCAAGCTGCAGGCTGAGCATGTTGCCCGCGACCAGGCGGGTGAGATCGAGGACGACCAGGCCGTCCAGGGGGCATTTCGCATCGGGCTGAAACGAAATCATGAGAAATCACATCCAATCACAAGGTAGAGCGCACGTGGCGCGGCTTCGCGGTCGCTTCATTTCCCCAGCAGCTTGCGCGCGATCAGCATGCGCTGGATCTCGCTGGTGCCACCGCCGATCTGCGCATGACGCACGTAGCGGTAGAACAGCGTAAGCGGCAGCTCCAGCGACTCGCCCATGGCGCCGTGGATCTGGATTGCTGAATCGAGGCAGCGCGTGCCCCACTCGGTCGAAGTAAGCTTGATCAGCGCCGCCTCGGTGCGCACATCCTCGCCGCTATCGGCGCGCGCCGCCATTTCGTAGGTCATCGAGCGCAGCGCCATGATGTCGATGTACATGTCCACCAGGCGCCACTGGATCGCCTGGCGCTCGGAGATCGGCTTGCCGAAGGTGACGCGCTGCTTGGCCCAGTCCACCGACATGTCGAGCGCACGCTGCATCTTGCCCAGGCAATAGGGGCCGCGCAGCAGACGGTCGTGAATGGTGAGCCACTTCTGCCCGAAGGTGAAGCCCTTGCCGACTTCGCCGATGATGTTCTCCTCGGGCACGCGGCAATCCTCGAAGCGGATGACGTATTGCGAGGACTTGGGCCCTAGCCAGGTCCTGAGGCCGGGTTCCTCCACGTGCACGCCGGGTGCGTGGCGGTCGACCAGGAACATGGTAATGCCGCCGCGCTGGCGCAGCTTCGGATCGGTGACGGCCTGCACCATCATGATGTCGGACTCCGCGGCCATGGAGATCCACATCTTGGTGCCGTTCAGCACCCAGTGCCTGCCATCCTTCACCGCCTTGGTTTGCATCATGCCGCCGGGATCGGAGCCCGCATTGGGCTCGGTCTGCGCGAAACAGGTGGTCTTCTCGCCTTCGATCACCGGCTTGAGGAAGCGCTCGATCTGCTCGCCCTTGCACGCGTACAGGATGTTGGGCACGTTGGCGAACGGAAACGGCACCGGCGTATACATGAACTGCTCGAGTATCACCACCTGCGCCAGCATCGACAGCCCCGAGCCGCCGTGCTCCTGCGGGACCATCAGGTACCACAGACCCATATCGCGCGAGATCCGGATCAGCCGATCGACCACTTCCTGCTTGAACACCGCTTTCAGATTGAGCGTTTCCTTGACGCCATAGGCGTGCCCAGGATGCGCCAGATATTCCTGCTCCAGCGGCAGCAACTCCTCGCGCACCAGACGCTTGGCCAGCTCCTGATATTCGACGATCTCGGGCGGCAGCTTGTACACCGATGGGTCGGCGGCGTTCATTCGCCCAGCCCCAAGGTCAGTGCGACCGGCATGTCGGTGTTCCTCTTCGCTTGCTATGCATCGGGCTCAGGCCGCCTCGAGCACCTTCTGGCGCAGCCGGTCCAGCGTGCCGCCTTTCATCACGCAACCCGGCAGCGGATGGCCGACAATCTGCTCGGCCAGCAGCGCCGACTCGATCAGCTTGTCCAGATCGACGCCAGTCGCTATGCCCATTTCCTCGCACATGAACACCAGATCTTCGGTGCAGACGTTGCCGGCGGCGCCGCTGTGCGCGGCGAACGGGCAGCCGCCCAGTCCCGCGACCGCCGCGTCGAAAATCGCGACGCCCATTTCCAGACCGGCATAGGCGTTGGCGATGCCCATGCCGCGCGTGTCGTGCAGATGCAGCGAGATCTGCAGCTGCGGGAATTTTTCGCGCACCGCGCCCACCACCCGCTTGATCGACAGCGGCGTCGCCCAGGCCATGGTGTCGGCGAGCGACACGGTCTTGATGTCGAGCTGGTACTGCGTGCCAATGTCGAGCATCTGCCGGATCAGGTCGAGGATGCGCGGGATCGGAATATCGCCCTCGAAGTTGCAGCCGAACGCCGCCATCAAGCCGGCGCGTTCGACCGGTACTTTGTGCTCCTTGTACATCTTGACGATCGCGTGCTGCGCTTCGAGATTTTCCTTGAACGTGCGCTTCTGGTTGCGCAGCAGAAATTTTTCCGATGCGGTCAGCGACAGCGTGCCACTGACGTCGAGCTTGCCCGTCGCCAGCGCGCGCGCCAAGCCCTTGTCGTTCAGCCACAGGCCGGTATAGCGCACGCCGGGCGCGCGGGTAAAGCCTTTGACGACCTCGTCGGCATCGGCCATGCCGGGAACGTTTTTCGGCGGAACGAAGGAGACGGCCTGGATCTGTTTCAAGCCGGTCCTGGAGAGCGAGTCGATCAATTCGATTTTGCGCGCCGTCGGAATTGGGCCTTTCTCGAACTGGAAGCCCTCGCGCGGCCCTTCTTCGTCGATGCGTACGGATTTGGGTAGATCTGACATGTTTGCGCTCCCTTGCGTGATTGAGGAGGAAGAATGGAGAAATGCGGATTCAGGACCGCGGCGGAACAAAGGGA
>CAZRMO010000011.1:0-26843 GCA_964601155.1 uncultured Enterobacteriaceae bacterium | reverse complement strand
GGCGGAACAAAGGGATAAGGCACGGGCGCGCCGCCGCGATAGGGCACGGCGAGCGTCGCCTTGCCCGGCGTGGACTCCTTGCCCGCGTCGTTGGTGATGCCCAGGTCGATGTCGGCGAGGCCGTAGCCGGAGCCGTCGCGCTTGCCGCTTACCTTGCCCCACACGGACAGCGTCTCGCCGGCGAGGTTCATCGCGCGGAATTGAAAGCTCACTTTCCATACCCATCCGGCGGGACCGACCCAGTCCTTGAGCAATTGCAGGATGAACTGCTGCTTCAGCGATCCGTTGACCAGCAGCCCGGGCAGCTTGTCGTGCTCGATCGCGAACGACTGGTCGTAGTGAATTTTGTGCCAGTTCTCCATCGCCGCCGACCAGCGCATCAGATGCGCGGTAGTCAGCGGGCCTTTTTCCAGCACCCCGAGCGTGCTGCCAAGCTCGATGTCCTCGAAATAACGCGGGCCGCCCATCGCCATGCTCATCTCCTGATCAGGGTGCGACGCACGGTCATCAGCAGCTCGGCGTCGCCGTTGCGGTACTCGGTCTCGATGGTCACGAACAGCGTCGGTCCCTTGCTCGTCTCCTTTTCCACGATGTCGGCATAACGCGAGCGCAGCGTCACGCTCTCGCCGTGGCGGGCATAGCGGAAAAACTCGATTTCAGAACCGCCGTTGAGCAGGGCGAGATGCTTGATCGGCTCGAGCTCGGGCAGGCCCTGCGCGGAGCTGGCGCTGAGCCCGTCGAAATCCGGGTCGCGCGCGCGCAGCTGCAAAGGGTCGGGCGAGCCGAACGCGCGCCGGAACATGTGCGCAGGGTACAGAGGCGGCGCCACCGGCCCGCCGAAACGCGCGTTGTTCGCGCAGACTTCGGAAAAAATCGGGTCCTCGTCTTGAATCGCCTGCGCATAACGGCGCGCCGCGCCGCGCTCGACCGGATCGCAGGCGGTCTCGGATTGCGATTGCATGCCGATGTATTGCTTCAGCGCTTCAGTCAGCAGTGCCATGCTTTCTCCGTTCCTTGCGGAGCGCGCCGCGATCAGGCCGGCGCGCTCGATCCATCCACCCGGGCTCAGACGAGCGCGGCGACCTGCTCATCCTTCACCACCTTGTCGATGGAATTGACCGAAGTGCAGGGCACACCCTGCGCGGACAGCTGCGCAACCCACTCCTCTACCGTGGCGGTGGCAAATACTTCGGCCAGCATCGGAATCAGGGTGGCGCGGTTGGCGACGCGCTGATCGGAACTGCAAAAGCGCCAGCGCCGGACCATAAGCAATGTTACCACCCGGACCGCGCAGCACGCAGTTGCCGGACGTCGCGCATCGCGGCGACACGCCACCTAAAGCACCCCGAAGCGCGCAAGATCGCGCCTGAGTTTGGCCGCGTCGACATACCGCTCCGCGGGCAAGCCGCTGGCACGTGCGGCGGCGACGTACTCGGCCACATCGTCGATGTAGATCGTCCTGCTTCCCGCAGCGCACAGGCCTAGCGCACGCTCGAAAATCTGCCGCGCCGGCTTCGCGTAACCGACCTCATAGGAAAGCACCAGCCGGCGAAATTTTCCGAGCAAGCCGTAGTGGCTGCGTATGTACGCGATATGCAGGGGATCGGTGTTGGACAGCAGCAACAGATCCGCATGTCTGCCGATTTCATCCAGCAAGCCGGTCACCTCGCGCTGCTCGGCGAAGATGTCGCACCAGATTTGCGCGAATTCGGCATAAGGCAGGCGCAGGCCGATGGCTGCGCAAAAGCGCTCGGCGAATTCCTGCGGGCCCAGGCGGCCCGTATCGAAGGCGGCCTTGTCCGCGCCCTTGGCGATGGCCTCGCCTATGTCCGCAGCAGGCGCGCCGCCTGCTGCCTCCAGGCGCGCGCAGGCACGCATAAAATCCACGCTGAGCAATACGCCGCCCAGGTCGAAGATGACGGTCGGCCGCGATGCGGTGTTTTTTTCGGACATGCGTCTCTCGTAAGTCAATCGAAGCAGGCCATGCCCGCGACGGCCGCTCCTGCCGAGGAAGCAGGCGCCTCGCGCTCGGGATCGATGGTTGGTTGCTCCGCGACGGCAGTTTGAAAATGGCCGGATGTGCATTATATGCCGGCGCATATTGCGCAAGGACAGACTGCGCCGCGTCGAAGTCGCCCGCGCTCACCGAATCCGCGTTAACATAACAGCAGTTCCCGGCGCGGCAGTGCTCCACGCGGCCCGAACAAGCATTGCATCCCGGCGCGACCGTGCGCCGCCCAAGCCCTGACCTATAACCTGTATCCAGTGGAGATCAACATGAGCGCAGCAGCCGACATCAACATGGCTCTTTTCTGCGACTTCGAAAACGTCGCGCTCGGGGTACGCGAGTCCAAGTACGACAAGTTCGACATCAACAAGGTGCTCGAGCGCCTGCTGCTCAAAGGCAGCATCGTGGTCAAGAAAGCCTACTGCGACTGGGAGCGCTACCGGGAATTCAAGGCGCCGATGCACGAGGCGGCGTTCGAATTGATCGAAATCCCGCATGTGCGCCAGTCGGGAAAGAACTCCGCCGACATCCGCATGGTCGTGGATGCCCTGGATCTGTGCTATACCAAGTCGCACGTCGACACTTTCGTCATCATCAGCGGCGACTCGGATTTTTCGCCGCTGGTATCCAAGTTGCGCGAGAACAACAAGACCGTGATCGGCGTGGGCGTGAAGAATTCCACCTCGGATCTGCTGATCGCCAACTGCGACGAGTTCATTTACTACGACGATCTGGCGCGCGAAAAGGCGAAAAAACAGGCACGCAAGAAGCCTGCCCCCAAAGCCGCCTCAGGCAGCCATGCCAAGACCCCGCCGCAGGAAGAAAGCGACAGGAAGCAGGAGGCGCTGGACATCGTCATGGAAACCATAGATGCCCTCATCGCCGAGCGCGGCGAGGAGGAAAAGATCTGGGGTTCGATGGTGAAGCAGGCGCTGAAACGGCGCAATCCCGGCTTCAACGAGGCCTTCTACGGCTTTCGCTCCTTCGGCAAGTTGCTGGACGAGGCGGAAGCGAGAAAGCTGATCAGACTCGATCACGACGAAAAATCGGGTGGCGTCACCATCCGCAGCGTCCATACCGAGGACTAAGCCGGAATCCCGCTCCTGCCGGCGTCCCTGCATTGCGCTTTGAATTGATTTTGATCAAGCCGGGGCCGGAGCCGCGACCTAAGCTGATTGAAGATCAGCATCACCCGCGACAACGGGAGCGGCGCTCGCTCAGGCGCAGGCGCGACGCGACCAAGGCTAAAGGAGACAGCATGTACAAGCACATCCTCGTTCCGACCGATGGTTCCAAGCTCTCGGTCAAAGCCGCCAAACAGGCGGTCAAGCTGGCCAAGGCGCTGGGCGCGAAAATCACGGCCTTTCACGCAGTCCCCGACTTCAGCTCGACCTACTATGCCGAGGGCTATATTCTGCGGGTGCCACCGGCCGAGGAGCAGGCTGAATTCGCGCAGAAGGAGGCGCGCCGCTGCCTGTCCGTGATCGAAGTCGAAGCGGAGGTGGAAAAGGTCGATTGCGACATTCTTTACACGGTCAGCGACAGCCCCTACGAAGCCATCATCGACGCCGCCAAGAAGAAAAAATGCGATCTGATCGTGATGGCCTCGCACGGCCGACGCGGATTATCGGCGCTGGTGATCGGCAGCGAGACGCACAAGGTATTGGTCTACAGCAAGGTCCCGGTTCTGGTCTGCCGTTAGCTGCGGCAGTCCCCGCGCCAACTTATTTTCCCTGAAAATTGGGTTTGCGCTTTTCCATGAAGGCGCGCCGGCCTTCGCGGTAATCCTCGCTGTCGAAGCAGCGTTCGATCAGGCGCGCCGCCTGCTCCAGATCGCGCGCGGCGGGGTCCAGCCCGGTCTGGCGAATCGAAAATTTGACCGCGGCCAGCGTGAGTGGCGCATTCTCGGCCACCATTTCGCAATAGGCCGCGAATTCGCTGTCCAGGTCGGCCACCGGCACCACGCTGTTGACGAAGCCCATGGCGAGCGCGTCGGCCGCGTTGAACTTGCGCGCGGAAAAGAAAATGTCGGCGGTATTCGCCGCGCCCAGAAGCTGCACGAAGCGCTTGACGCCGGTGTAGTTGTAGCCCAGCCCGAGGCGGCCCGCAGGCATGCGGAACACCGCGTCGTCGGCGGCGATGCGTACATCGCAGGCGGCGGCGAGCCCGAGCCCGCCTCCCATGCAGATGCCGCGTATCCTGGCCACTACCGGCTTGCTGCAGAGCACCGGCGCTTCATAGGCCGCGACCACTGCCTGGTTGTAGACTGTCTGCGCTTCGGCGCTGCCGCGCGCTTTTTCGAACTGCGATATGTCCGCGCCGGAAATGAAGGCCCTGTCGCCGTCGCCGGTGATTACTATCATGCGCACTTCGGGATCGGCATCGAACCCGGCAATTGCCTTGGGCAGCGCCATCCACATGTCGTGCGAGACCGCGTTGAGCTTGGTCGGGTTGGAGAAAATCACCCAGCCGACCGCATTTTCCTTGCGTGTAATCAGTTCAGCCATGACGCTCCTTCAAGTGTCTGTAACAAAACCAGGGGATGCTTCCCCCTGTGCTTCCCTAAATCGAACCGCGGCAAAAAGACTTCTGCTGCGAGCCTTAAACGGCCTTTTGTTCGCGTAAGCGCGCGATATCGGCGGCGCTGTAGCCCGCTTCCGCCAGAACCTCGTCGGTATGCTGGCCGATCTCGGGCGTGGCGCTGGCCATTGTTGCCGGCGTACGCGACAGTCCGACCGCCTGGTTGATCACGCGAATATCGCCCAGCTTCGGATGTTTGATCTTCGCCGCCACCTGCAGATGCTGCACTTGCGGATCGGCAAATACCTGGTCCATGCTGTAGATCGGTCCGCAGGGCACACCCGCATCGTTGAGAATCCGGATCCACTCCTCGCTCTTTTTTTCCTTCAAGGCCGCGTTCAGTTCGGCGTTGAGCGTATCGCGATTCTTGGCGCGATTGGCTCCGCCTTCGAATTCCGTGCGCGTCAGCAGCTCGGGTCGGCCAATGGCGGTGCACAGACGATTCCACATGCCCTCTCCCGACGCGGCTACGTTGATGTGGCCGTCGGCGGTGGTGTAAGCCGAGGTCGGCATGCTGGTCGGATGGTCGTTGCCGACCTGCGGCGGCACTTCGCCCTTCATCAGATACCGCGCTGCCTGAAAGTCCAGCAGCGCGACGCCCGACATCAAGAGCGATGACTGTACCCACTGCCCCTGGCCGGACACTTCGCGCTCCAGCAGCGCCGTCAGGATGCCGAGCGCGGCGTACAGGCCCGCGCTGACATCCGCGATCGCCGCGCCAGTGCGCATCGGGCCCTCGCCCGGCCGGCCCGTGACCGACATCAGGCCGCTCATGCCCTGCGCGATCTGGTCGAAGCCCGGCCGGGTGTGGTAGGGGCCGTCCTGGCCGAAGCCGGAAATGCTGGCGAGAATGACGCGCGGATTGATTGCTTTGAGCGAATCATAGTCGATGCCGAGGCGGAACTTGACGTCGGGACGATAGTTCTCGACCACCACGTCGGCCGTCTTCGCCAGCCTGGTGAACACCTCGCGCCCTTCCGGCATCTTGAGGTTGAGCGTCATTGCGCGCTTGTTGCGGTGCAGGTTCTGGAAATCCGGGCCTTCGCGCGGACCGCCCATGCCTTCGTTGGCATCGACGCCGGGAGGCGATTCGATTTTGATCACGTCGGCGCCGAAATCGGCGAGCTGTTTGACGCAGGTCGGGCCCGCGCGCACGCGCGACAAATCGAGGACGCGAAAGCGCGAGAGCGCGGTCGAAGCTTGGATATGGGTCATGATGGGTTCTTCGTTGGCCTTCAGGAATGCGGGCTGCATCTGCTGGCGCCGCGCCATGGATTATCGCGTCGCCGCGCGCGCACCGCAAGCATTACCGTGCATGTTGTTACCGTGCATATTGTTACCGTGCATTTGCGCGAGCCCGCTGCGTCAGGCAGTCAGGCTATCCACTCGCTGACCGGCGCCCGCGCCTCCTCCAGCGGCTGACACAGCACATCCACCAGCACCGGTTGATTGGCCTCGAGCGCCAGCCTGAGGGCCTCGCCCAGCTTGGCCGGATCTTCCACCCGGTAGCTCCTTACGCCGAATGCGCTCGCCACCGCAGCGTGGTCGGTGCGCGTGAAATCGACCGAAAAATAGCGCTCACCGAAGCCCGATTTCTGGCCGGCCTTGATCCAGCCATAGCTAGAGTTGGAGATCACCACCATGGCGAGCGGAATTTTCAGCCGGCAGATCGTTTCCAACTCGCCCACAGTGAAACCGAAACTCCCGTCGCCCATGACTGCAACGATTTTCGCGCCAGGGCGACCGAAATGGGCGCCGGCTGCGGCGGCCATGGAATAGCCCAGCGCGCCGTGCGCGCGGTTGCTGATGAAGTGGCGCCCGGTGCGTTCATTCTGGTAATACGCGGAAAAATACGGGCAAGGCGTTCCCGGGTCCGCAACCACGACGGCGTCGCCCGGCAGCAGGCGGTTGAGTTCGGCCACGACGCGCTCCGGCCGGATCGGGCGCTCGTTCGATTCGGCGAGCAGGCGAAAGGCGGCGAACTTTTCCCGCTTTGCCGCCGCCACCGCCTCCCGCCCCCAGCCGCGCGCGCGCGCGCCTGCGGCGTCGAGTTCGTCGCGCAAGGCGGCCAGCGTGAGCTTGGCGTCGCCCACCAGGCCTACCGCCACCGGGTAATTGGCGCCGATCACTGCGGCATCGACGTCCAGCTGGATCACCGCCGCCTTGCCGGGTGCCGGATAACGCCAGCGTTCGGTGGTGACCGAACCCGCCCGGCAGCTCACGAACACCACCAGATCGGCGGCCTGCACTACGGCGCGCGTGGGCAGCGTGCCGCCGTTGGAGCCCACCACGCCCAGGGCGAGCGGATGCGCATCGCCTATGCTTCCCTGCCCGCTGACGGTGGTCGCGACCGCCGCACCCAGGCGCTCGGCGCAGGCGATCAGTTCCTGTTCCGCGCCCGAGATCACCACGCCGCCGCCGACGATGAACAGCGGCCGCTCCGCCCCGCTCAGCAATCGGGCTGCCTGCGCGATCGCCGCCGGATCGGCGCAAGCGCGATGGGACGGAATTCGATTCAGGCTCGCATCGCCCCAGACATCGGCCTCATCGACCATTTGCTTTTGCACGTCGTATGGAAGGCCGATGTGGGCGGCGCCCGGCCTGCTGGTGCTCATCTGCTTGAACGCCTCGCGCAGCACGCGCGGGATGTCGGTGGCGGCATCGAGCACCACGTTCCATTTGGTCAAAGGCCTGAACAGAGCCTGCTGGTCGAGTTCGGTGAGGGCATACCTGCCGCGTGCGGACACCGAAATATCGGAGGTGAAACACAACAGCGGAACGGACGACTCGTTCGCCTCGACGACGCCGGGAAGGATATAGGTCGCGCCGCCGCCGCTGGGTCCTTCGCACACGCCGACCCGGCCGGACACGCGCGCATAGCCGTCGGCCATGTACGCGGCGGAGCGCTCATCGCGGGTAAGGATGTGCTGCATCCCGTGGTCAAGCCGGTACATCGCATCGTAGAACGGCAGCGAGGTGTCGCCGCACAGGCCGAAGATGTGCTTCACGTCGTGCAGTTGCAGCATGCGCACGAAAGCCTCGCCGCCGGTGATTTGATTCATTTGGATGTCTCGTCGCTTATTCGAATGAAGCGGGGTCTATTTTCACCCCGCCGAGAAACCGCGTCCAGCGGTGATGCCGCAGCCCTCGCCGGCCGGACATCGGCGCGCGGCGCCTCGCGCCTTCAGCGTGCGCGACCGTTGTTTGGCGAAGGGCGCATTCGGGCGCGCTGGCTAGCGCAGCCCAAGCACGGCCCGTATACCGGTAAGCAGGACGTCGCGGTCGAACGGCTTGGTGATGTAGCCATCGGCCCCGCCGACAAGGCCGCGCAGGACGTCCTCGCGCTGCGCCCTGCCGGTGAGCATGATGACCCGGATCGAGTTCAACTGCGGGTGCTGGCGTATCCGCGCGAGAATTTCGAAACCGTCGATGTCGGGCAAGCCGACGTCGAGCAGGACCACATCGGGCAGGGACTGGGCCTGCAGCGCTTCCAGGATCTCGTCGCGATTCGATGCCAGCCGCGGCGCGAATTTCTCCAAGGTCAGCAGGAATTTGACGGTCCGCTGTAACTCGGGATCGTCGTCCACCACCAGAACCGAATAGGCCGCGCCGCTTGCCGGTTCGATTCTCCTCGTCGATTTGCGCGCGATGCTCACGTAATAGCCGTTCAGCTTCAGCGCCGCCGCGCCGCTTTCAGCCTCGCTGCGCACCTGTTCCGTTGCCTGCTCGGACGGTTGTTCCGCGTTCTGCCCGGCAAAAAAATAGCTGAAATCGATATTGAGTTCCTGCTCGAGAGTCGCAGGTTTGATGTATTCTTCCTGCGCCAGCGTTTGCGCGATTTTCTTGATTTCTGCGAGCGGCAGCGCTTCGGTACGCTGCGCGATCTCGGCAAAACTCGACTTGCCGTCGAGCAGCACCAGCAGCTCGAGCGCTGCGCGCGAGAGCTCGGTCTTTGCGCCCTTCAGTTCCTCGTTGCCCCTGTCCGCTACGGTATACACATCCATGTCGCGGATATGGATGTGCTCTTCCATGGTCATGCGCCCACCTCCTTGCGGGAGTGCTTCAAGCCGAAAACTGCGGCGAACCGATAAAGCTGTGCTATTTGACCACTTACCGCCGGTGCTTGCCAAGTTCTCTTGATCCGCTTTTGCGTCGCGCCTTGTGCAGCCCATTCGCCCTGAATCGGGGGCTTTTTTCGGTAATTCTGAAATGGCCTCTTAGAGTCTATTTCAAAATGAGCGGATATCCCCCGAGGGGACTTGCTTCGCGGCGCCTCCCCTCATTCCCTTATATTGGCCCGTTGCAAAATTCATTTTGCAACGGGTTCTTAGCCACTATCCTTGACCCTGGCCCGGTTGAGCTTGACCGCGCCGCGCCGGGTCTTGCTGTCGAGGCGCTTTTTCTGCGAACTCCGCGTGGGTTTGGTCGGTTTGCGTTTTTTGCGGGACACGGCCACGGTACGTATCAGTTCGCGCAGTCGCTGCAACGCCTCTTCCCGGTTCAATTCCTGGCTGCGGTGCTGCTGCGCCTTGATCACCACCACGCCTTCCTTGGTGATGCGCTGATCGTGCAGCCTGAGCAGACGCTCCTTGTATGAGTCCGGGAGCGAAGAAGCGCCGATGTCGAAACGCAGATGGATCGCGCTCGCGACCTTGTTGACGTTCTGCCCGCCCGCTCCCTGGGCGCGAACCGCGGCGAGATCGATTTCCCTAGCCGGGATCGCGACGGTATTGGAGATTTGCAGCACCCCCACTACTGCGCTTCGCATGCTTCATCCGACCGTGTGCAGTCGGCCGAATTCGCGCTTTTCGCGCGGCGACAGTTGCTTGATCCGGTACTCCGCCCTGGATGCAGCCGATCGATCGGTGTACTCGATCGTCGCGAGCAGGCGCCGCGGCGGATGCGAGCGAGTGTAACGCGCGCCCTTGCCGCTGAGGTGCGCGGCGTAACGCGCGGCGACATCCACGGCGATCCCGGTATAGATGCTCCCGTCCCGGCATTCGATCAGGTAGACGAACCAGGCCATGCGCACCCAGTCCAAGCGGATTCTTATTTCAAGCCGTTGCTGTAACTTCCCTCCGTCAGCTTTGCCTGCGCCGCTGCCAGGCGCGCGATCGGCACGCGCGGGCCAGAGCAGGATACGTAGTCGATCGCGATGCTGTGGCAGAAGTGGATCGACGCAGGGTCGCCGCCGTGCTCGCCGCAGATGCCCACCTTCAGCTCCGGCCGCGTCTTGCGCCCGCTCTCGACCGCCATTTTCATCAGCTGCCCGACGCCCTTGATGTCCAACACCTCGAACGGATTGTCCTGCAGGATGCCGGTCTCGTTGTACGCGGGCAGAAACTTGTTTTCCGCATCCTCGCGGCTGAACGAGAACGTGGCCTGGGTCAGGTCGTTGGTGCCGAAAGAGAAGAACTCGGCGTCCTGGGCCATGCGCCCGGCTCGCAGACAGCCGCGCACTACTTCCAGCATCGAGCCGAATTTGAATTTGACGCTGATGCCATGAGTGAGCTCGACCACCTTGTGGATGCGCTGCACCATGCCGTGGATGCGCATCAACTCTTCCACCGTCGCCACCTGCGGCACCATGATCTCTGGATAGATTTCAATGCCCTCGCGCGCGCACAGCGCAGCCGCTTCGAGGATCGCCTGGATCTGCATCGTATAGATCTCGGGATAGGTGATGCCCAGGCGCACGCCGCGGTGTCCCAGCATCGGATTGACCTCGGCCAGCGCGCGCACTTTCTTCAGGGTCACTTCCTTTTTCTCTATCACATCGTTTTCCAGATGCGATTCCTTGAAGGTACTGAGCCCCCCCATGAGCTTGGTCAGTCCATCCGCATATTGCTGGTACAGTCGCGGATTGAGCAGCTTCAGCGTGTCCGGCAGCTCCTCCAGGCCATTGATCGTGTCGCGCAAATGGTGCAGTTGGGCAATTTCCAGTTCGAGCTGCGCCGCGGTCGGAAGGAACTCGTGCATCGGCGGGTCGAGCAGGCGTATGGTCACCGGCAGCCCTTTCATCGCCTTGAAGATTCCCTTGAAATCCGAACGCTGTATCGGCAGCAGCCGGTCGAGCGCCGCCGTGCGGTCCTCGACCGTCTCGGCCAAAATCATTTCCTGCATGATGGGCAGACGATCGGTGCTGTTGAACATGCGCTCGGTGCGCACCAGGCCTATGCCCCTGGCGCCGAACTCGCGCGCGCGGGTCGCGTCCTCGGGCGTGTCGGCGTTGGCCATCACCTTCAGAGTGGCCGTCTCGTCCGCCCAGGCGAGCAAGGTCGCCATTTCCTCGGAGAATTCCGCCTCTACGGTCGGCACCTCGCCGGCGTAGACATGGCCGGTGCCGCCGTCGATGGTGATCACGTCGCCCTCGTGCAGCGTAGTATCGCCGATGACGGCGCTGCGCTCCTTATCGTTGATCACGATCTGCTCGCAGCCGGAGACGCAGGGCTTGCCCATGCCGCGCGCCACCACCGCGGCATGAGAAGTCTTGCCGCCGCGGCTGGTGAGGATGCCCTGCGCGCGGAAAAAACCGTGGATGTCGTCCGGCTTGGTCTCCTCGCGCACCAGAATGACCTTCTCGCCGGCATTGCCGCGCGCCTCGGCCGTGTTCGCATCGAACACGATCTTGCCGGAGGCCGCGCCGGGGGAAGCAGGCAGGCCCTGCGCCAGGGATTTGCCGCGGAAATTCGGCGACAATTGCGGCACCAGCAGCTGTTCGAGCATCGGCGGCTCGATGCGCAGCAGCGCCCGTTCTTTCGAAATCAGGCCTTCCTTGAACATTTCCACCGAACTGCGCACCATGCCGCGCGCATTCATCTTGCCGTTGCGGGTCTGCAGGCAGTAGAGCGTGCCTTTTTCGATGGTGAACTCGAAATCCTGCACTTCGTGGTAGTGCGATTCCAGCCGGGTGTGTAGTTCCTCCAGCTGGCGGTAAATCTCCGGCATTTCCTGTTCCATATCGGCGATCGGCTTGGGCGTGCGTATTCCCGCGACCACGTCCTCGCCCTGAGCGTTGGTCAGATATTCGCCGAAGATCAGGTTCTCTCCGGTGCCGGGATTGCGCGTGAAGCCCACCCCGGTGCCGGAATCGCTGCCCATGTTGCCGAACACCATGGTGCAGACGCTGACCGCGGTGCCGTTCGCCTTGTCCTTGGTGATCTTGAACTGCTTGCGATAGTCGACCGCGCGCTTGCCCATCCAGGAACGGAACACTGCGCCTATCGAGATCTCCAGCTGTACGTACGGGTCCTGCGGGAACGGCTTGCCGGTGTGGCGCTTGACGATGGCCAGAAATTCGTCCGCGAGCTCCTTCAGATTCGCCTCGGTAAGGTCCACATCCAGGCGCGCGCCGTGCTTTTTCTTGAGTTCCACCATCTTGCTGTCGAAATGCTCGTCGTCTATGCCGAGCGCGATTTTCCCGAATAGCTGGATGAAGCGGCGGTAGGCGTCATAGGCGAAGCGCGGATTCGAGGTCTGCTTGATCAACCCCGGCAACGAGCTTTCGTTGAGGCCAAGGTTGAGTATGGTGTCCATCATCCCCGGCATGGAGATCGACGAGCCCGAGCGCACCGAGACCAGCAGCGGATTCTTGCTGCCGCCGAACGCTTTGCCGGTTTTCTTCTCCAGCGCCGCCACGTGCGACCTCACCTCGTCCATCAGGCCGTTCGGCAGCTTGTTCGCTTCGAGGTAGGCAAGGCATGCTTCGGTGCTGATAGTGAAGCCCGGCGGGACATTCAAGCCGATTTGGGTCATTTCGCACAGGCCGGCGCCTTTTCCGCCCAGCAGGATCTTGTTCTTGCCGTCACCCTCTTCGAAGGCGTAAATGTACTTTTGGGAAGTCATGATGGCACCCCTAGAAATTTCAAAATCAGGATTATCCACGAAATAGGCGAGCGATTATTCCGCGCTCACCGGCGAATCGACATGCGCAATTTTCGCACAGGATAGTCCCTCTGCGATAGCGGCCGGACCTTAGTGCGACATGAGCACCGGCACCGTCATCGATGTAAGGATGGTGCGTGTGGCCCCGCCGAGCACCCATTCGGTCAGGCGCGAATGCCCGTAGCCGCCCATGACGATGAGATCGACATCCAGATCCGCGGCGCGCGATAGCAGTTCGTTGCCCACGTCGATCTGTGCGCCTTGATCCACCTTTATCTGCACCTGTACGCCATGGCGCACGAGATACAGGCCGATGTCGGCGCCGGGCACCTCGCCGTGCTCCTTGGGCCGCGGATTGACCGCCATCACATGCACCTGGTCTGCGAGCCGCAGCAGCGGAATCGCGTCGGTGACCGCCCGGGTCGCCTCGCTGCTCATGCTCCAGGCAACGAGGACGCGTTTGCCTATGGTGGGAAAACTGCCGACACTGGGCAGGATCAACACTGGGCGTCCGGCGGCGAGAACCAGCCTTTCCGGAAAATCGGCAGCGGTGTTCGAACCGCCCGAAAAATCCGTCTGGCCGATCACGACCAGGTCGGCGTAGCGCGCGTGCATAGTCATCGCATCGACAGGATCGGCGATGGCCGTACGCCACTCGATATTGCTCAGACCCGCCGCTGATGCCTGTTTCGTGAATTCGGTCTCGGCGCGCGCCATAGCCTCCGCAGCCGCCCCCTTTCCGGCTTCGACGATCGCCGCCCCCATCTCCGCCAACACGTATCCGGGGGGGTCGAAGGGCGCAGCCGCATACAGCCCGACCAGATGGGCCTCGTGCTCGCGCGCAAGGCGGATCGCAGCGTCGACGCGCACTGCGCAGCGTTTACTGGGGTCGATGTGTACGAGTATTGTCTTATAGCCCATTTGGATTCCTTTCATTTGCCTGGCCGGCGCTTGGCGATCGCTTCCCGCCTCACCGCGCCATGATTTCACCATAGCGCCGAGCGCTGTCCCATATGTTGATGAATATCAAGCCACCGTCCACCGTCGGCCGCTAAGCTGCGGACCCGCGCCGGAAAAGAAAAACGGGCACTCGAAAATAGATAGTCGAGTGCCCGTAAGATCCCTTCTGCCCAGAAGGATGGGAGGAAATCAGCAAAAGGGGTAAGGCAATTTAACGCCAAGTCAGGACCGGCAATTTGATTAAGGTCAAAGACGGTGTCAATATTGGACAAGTACGCTGTGCCCACGGTGGATTTTTCCGGTGGAGAGCCGATTACGAACTGCCGGTTCCGGGCCGGCGCCAATCAAACCTGGACGCGCGCTCCTGACCGACCGCTTCACAGGGAGCGATTGCCAAGCGCATAATTCGCTAGTCGAACAAGCAATCTCCAGCAATAAGAGGCACGCTATGAGACCCCACTTTATTGGCATGGCCGTAGCCGCAATGCTTCCCCTCCCTCTGCTCGCCCAGACCCAAGCGATCAGGCCGCCGATTGCGCTTTACTGGATGAGCGTAGAGACGGCGGGCGGAATGGGCATGGGGATCCCCGCGGGGATGAGCGGTTTCATGCCGCCTGGAATGCAGGGTGGCAAGAAGATGAAGCTGGAGTTGGGCTCATCGCAGCAGGCGAGCGGCACGGCGCACGCGATGGACGCCATTCCGGCCGGACTTGCCATGGGTCAAAGCCTGCCCCTCCTCACTCCCGTTGCTCAGCGCGTCGAACACGCGCCGGATACCGGACGCGAAGAGGGACCAGAAGAATACCGGCGTCCCAAGGGTCGCATGCTGATTTATTGGGGCTGCGGCGAAACCGTGCGCCCCGGCCAGCCGGTGATTATCGACTTCGCCAATCTCAATCCGCAACAGGCGGCGCGTGTATTCCGCAACCGCGGCATCTCGCGCCCGCACGGACCGGCCCCTGGCCGCAGCCGCACCTACGGCACCTGGCCCAATCAGGAGGATTCGCGCCCGATACCACCGTCTGCATCGCTGGTGGGCGGGCATGTAGTCTCCGGCAATTACTCTCCCGAAATTCGTTTCAGCGTCGGTGCGCGCTATGATTTCATGGATGCCGTCAGCTTCGAACCGGTGCGCAAAACTCCGTCCGGTGCGTTCACGGTGCAATGGAAGTCCATACCCACCGCGACGGGCTACTTCGCCATGGCGATGGGCCAGGGCCAAGACCGCAACGACATGGTGACCTGGTCCTCGAGCGAAGTTCAGGAAATGGGCCAGACGCTCATGGACTACATTGCGCCCGCCCAGGTCAAGCGCCTGATCGGGGAGAAGGTGGTGATGCCGCCGCAGACCACGCAATGCGCCGTCCCGGCGGGCATATTCAAGAACGAAGGCGCGATGTTCAATTTCATCGCCTACGGCAACGAGTTGAATCTGGTGTACCCGCCGCGGCCGAAAGATCCGAAGCAAACCTGGAATCAGCAATGGGCGGTCAAGCTGCGCCTCAAATCCACCGCGATGACCTTGCTCGCCGAGGGTGAAGGCGGCGGTGCGCGCCGCCCCCCCGCGATGCAGCGCGGAGCGGAACCAGCGGCCACGCCCTCACCGCAAGCGGACAACCCGCCCGCGCAGACTGAAAAGCCGCAGGCACCGACACCGCCCGACGCAGTAAAGGAGGGGGTAAAGGCGCTGCGCGGAATCCTGCATTTCTAGTCGGAGTGCCGCTGCGGCTCGCTGACCGGCAGCCGCAACTATTCGCTGCGCAGCGCTTCCAGCGGATCCAGATACGCTGCCCGCCGCGCCGGCAGCACACCGGCGGCCAGGCCTACCGCGAGCGCGACCAGTTCGGCCAGCACCGCATAGCTCCAGGGCGTATGCAAGGGCAAGGCAGGCAGCACCAAATGCAGCGCCAGCGCGGCGCCCCAGCCCAGCAGCAGCCCGGCGGTTCCGCCCAGAACCGCCAGCAGCGCCGCCTCGCCCAGAAACAAAAGCAGGATACCCTGCCGCGTCGCGCCCACGGCGCGCAGCAGGCCGATCTCTGAGGTGCGCTCCGCTACGGCGATGGTGAGTATGGTGAGTATGCCCACGCCGCCGACCAGCAAGGAAATGCCGCCGATCGCGGCGACTGCAAAGGTGATCGCGTTCAGCACCGTGCCGAATACCTCGAGCATTTTCTGCTGCGGCGTGACGGTGTAATCCTCGGAGCCGTGGCGCGCGTTCAGGATGCGCTTCAGGCCTTGCTCCACTTCCTCGAGCGGCGCGGTCGGCTCGTAAGTGACGTCGATCTCCATTAGACTTTCGCGGTTGAACATCTCCAGCGCGCGCCCGACCGGGATGAACACCGTGTCGTCCAGATCGAAGCCGAGGACCTGGCCTTTCGATTGCATCACGCCGATAACGCGATAGCGCTCGCCGCCGACGCGTATGCGATCACCCAGAGGATTGTTTTCGCCGAACAGTTCGACGGCGGCCTTGGACCCGAGCACGGCGAATGCGCGCGCCGTGCGCGGATCGTCCTCGGGCAGGTAATGCCCTAGCGCGACGCTCATGCGGAAAGCTGCGCCGAAATCGGCGCCCACGCCGTAAAGCGTGACGCGGCGGCTCTTGCCGCCATGCGTGATCTCGGCGTTGCCCTGGATCACCGGCACAGAGGCCTGCACATAGGGCGCGCGACGCAAGGCGAGCGCATCGTCTATGGTGAGCGGGCGCACGGTGTTGACCGCACCCAGCGGCGCGCCGTGCGTCTGGATGCGCCCCGGATTGATGGCGATGATATTGGTGCCGAACTGGGAGAATTCGTCGATGATGAAGCGATGCAGGCCCTCGCCGATCGAGGTGAGCAAAATGACCGCCGCAATGCCCACCGCGATGCCGAGCGCGGTAAGCAGCGTGCGCAAGCGGTGCGCCCTGAGCGAAGCGTAGGTGAAGCTGACGAAGTCGGCGTAGCGCACGATTACCTCCGCGACAAGGCCTGCACCGGATCGAGCTTGGCCGCACGCCGCGCCGGCGCCAAGGTGAACAGTACCGCGGTGAGCATCGCCGTCGCCGGCGCGGCGACGAGCGCCCACCACGGCGCCTGGAACGGGATCGCCGGATACAGCTGCGCGGCGAGGCTGCGCCCCAGTTCCCCCACGGCGAGGCCGGCCGCAGCGCCGCCCGAGGCAAGCAGCAAGGCTTCGGTAAAGAACAGCAGGCGAATCTGCCGCCCGGTGGCGCCCAGCGCCTTGAGCAAACCGATTTCGCGCCGCCGCTGCGTCACCGCAATCAGCATCACATTCATGATCAGGATGCCCGCCACCGCGAGGCTGATGGCGGCGATGCTCGCCACCGTCAGCGTCAGCGCACGCAGGATGCGGTCGAACGTCGCGAGCACGGCGTCCTGGGTGATCACGGTGACATCGCGCTCGCCCTCGTGGCGCAGGCGCAGGATTTCCTCCACATCGGCCTGGGCGGCGGAAATCTGCTCCCGGCTCTTGGCCTCCACCAGGATGCGAAACAGCGATTCGGTGTCGAACAAGGCCTGCGCCGCGGCCAAAGGCACGATAACGATTTCATCGGTGTTGGTACCTAGAGACTGGCCCTGTACCGCAAGGATGCCGATTACGCGAAAACGCCGGTCGCCGATACGCACCCATTCGCCCAAGGCCTGACGCGATCCGAACAGTTCGTTCGCCACCTTGGCGCCGATGACGCAAACCGGCTGGCTGTGGCGCGGATCGCCCCGCGGCAGGAATTTTCCCTGCGCCATGTCCATATGGCGGATATCCATCAGCTCCGCAGTCGATCCGAGCACCGTCGTATCCCGGCTGCGCCCGCCGGCGCGCACGTCGCCCGCGCCGACGATCAGCGGCGCAAAACGCCGGACGGCACGGCTGCGCCCGAGCGCAAGCGCATCTTCCAGCGTCAGGTCGCGCGGCGTCTTGCCGATCAGCACCCCGGGCATGGAGCCCGAGGTCTCGCTGCGCCCGGGCAACACGATGATCAGGTTGGTGCCGAGCGAACCGAACTGGTTCGCCACGTACAGCCGCGCCCCTTCCCCGAGCGCGGTCACCATCACCACGGCCGCGACGCCTATGCCCATCGCGAGCAGAATCAGCAGGGTGCGTGAGACAGAGCCACGCAGCACCTGCCAGGCGAAGCCAAACAGATCGGCGAGACGCATGCTCAGTCCCGTTCGTCCGCTACGACTGCGCCGTCGAGCATGCGCAAGCGTCTGTGCGAGCGCGCCCCGATTTCCGGATCGTGGGTCACGATCACCACAGTCCCGCCGCTATGGTGCACCCGCTCGAGCACGCTCAGCACTTCCTGGCCGGTATGGCGGTCGAGGTTGCCGGTGGGCTCGTCGGCGAGTATCACCGTCGGCCCCATGGACATGGCGCGCGCGATCGCGACACGCTGGCACTGACCGCCTGAGAGCTGGTCGGGACGATGGCCCGCGCGATCCACCAGGCCGTACTCGGCGAGCAGCAGGGCCAGCCTGCGCTTGCGCTCGGCCGGATCGATGCCCGCCAGGACCATCGGCAGTTCGATATTCTGCAGCGCGGTCAGGCGCGGCACCAGGTGAAAGAACTGGAACACGAAGCCGATCTTCTCGCGCCGCACCCGCGCCAGTTCGTCGTCGCTCAAGGCGGTAACGTTTTTGTCGTCGAGCTCGTAGCTGCCGGCATCGGGGCGATCGAGCAGGCCGATGATATTGAGCAGCGTCGACTTGCCCGATCCGGACGGCCCCATGATCGACAAATATTCGCCGCGCGCGATCTCGAGGTCCACGGCGCGCAAGGCGTGAACCTGCTCGCCCCCAACCAGGAAAGTGCGCGCGATACCGGCGAGACGGATCATCGTGCTTGGGCCTTGCCGGCCTCCTTTTTCTCCGCAGCAAGCTGCTCCGCCACCGCGCGCACGCCGGCCTTGACGCCTTCGCGTTCGAGCGAGGTGACGACGCGCGCGCCGCGTGCGAGGCCAGCCTTGACTTCCGTGTACTCCCAGTTGGAGATGCCGGTTTCGACTTTGCGTTCCTGCAGTGTCCCGTCCGCGCCGAGCACCAGCACGCGGTCGCCCGGCATCAGCGCCTGAGTCGGTATCCGGATCACCTTGTCGTGGCTGCCAACCACGACTTCGATGTCCGCGCTATAGCCCACCAGCAAATGCTTGGCCTCGCCGGGAGTGTCAAAGTCGACCTCGACTTCCACCGTGCGCGCCTGCTTTTCCACCGCCAGCACGTAAGGTGCGATGCGCCGCACCCGCCCCGGGAAATGCCGGCCGCGATAGGCATCCAGCGTAACCCGCGCGGGCATGCCGACCCGGATCTGTGCGGCATCCACCTCGTCTATAGGCGCCGACACGTAGAGGCAGGAATCGTCGATCAGGTCCACCGCGGGCAGCGTGGGAATGCCCGGCGGAGAAGGCGTCAGGAATTCGCCCACCTCGCCGTTGACTTCGGCGACGATGCCGTCGAACGGCGCGCGCAGCACGGTGCGATCGATATCCGCGCGCGCTGCCTGGATGCGCGCATCGGCCTCCGCCACCTGGGTCTTGGCCGAATCGCAGCTTGCCTGCTTCGCCGCCGCGTCGGAATCGGAGCGCTCCACCGCCTCCTGCGAAACGAAACTTTTCGCCCGCAAGTCGCGCGCGCGGCGTGCATCGCGCGCGGACGCCTGGGCCAGCTCGCACACTTCGCGCACATGCGCCTTGGCGGTCCGCAGTTGCTCGCGCGCCAGGCGCTCGCGCGCTACAAGGTCGTCGTCCCACAGCGTAAGCAGCACCTGTCCCTCGTGCACCCTGTCGCCGTTTGCCACATTGAGCTTTTCGATGCGCCCGCCCGCGGGAGGCGCGAGTTTGGCCCGCCGGCAAGCCTTCACCGAACCCGCGCGGGTGTTCGCCACGGTCTGCTCCACCCGCCCGAGGTCGGCCACTGCCACCGCTACCGGCACCGGTTTCGCGCGGGTGAAGTACCACATGGCTGCGGCAAGCAGGGCGATCGCGGCAAGCGCGAGCGCGAGGCCGACGGCGATCCCGCCGGTCTGTGTGCGTCTGCCGAAAATTCTGAGTCTGTTCATATGCCGCAATTATGCCGTCCCGAATCAACGTCAGGAAACATTAATCGGCGTTCACCGCAGCCAATGCGCGCCAACGCGCCGCATCCGCTCGCTCGCACAGCAGCGCCAGCTGCCGCCATGCCGCCTCCAGATGCCGCTCGGCCGCGCAGCTCAGGTCCGCGCCGAGTTCGAAGCGCTCGCCGCGTACGCACAGCACAAATGACGGCGGCGGATCCGCGAGCGCGAGCTTCCGGTATACGTTCAGAACGGCCTGCGGCGACAACGCGTGCGTGCTGCCCTGAGCAGCCGCCGGTTCAGGCACGATGGCGTAGAACGCGAGCGGCGCCGGCGTGCGCCAGCCGGCGTCGATGAACAGGGCGAGCCGCCTGCCTTGCAGGTCGAGCGCATGCTCGATCTGCAGCTGATAGTCGTCGATCAGCTCGAACTCGTCGCCGCGGCCTGCGGCGGCCAGCCAGAACGCCAGGCGCTCGAGCAGCAGCGGCCCGATGGCGTCGTCGCCGCGGCTCCGATTGCCGGCTGCGAGCACGACGACGGGGGCCTGCATCAGGCTTCCTCGCAGGTAAATGCGCCGTCGCCGTTGCGCGCGAGCGCGTGGACCAGCTTGCCTTCGGCATCGACCAGCTCCAGCGCCAGCGGCATCTGCCCGATCGCGTGGGTCGCGCAGGACAGGCAGGGATCGAAGCAGCGGATCGCCACTTCGATGTGGTTGAGCAGTCCTTCGGTAAGCTCGCGCCCTTGCAGATAGCGCGCGGCGACCTGCCGGATCGCTTCATTCATCGCCTGGTTGTTATGGGTGGTGGAGACGATCAGGTTGCACATGGTCACCAGGTCGTCCTCATTCACGCGGTAATGATGAATCAGCGTGCCCCGCGGCGCCTCGATCACGCCCACGCCTTCCTGAGCGCGCTTGCCGCTGCGCACCAGGTCGTCGCCGAGGATATCGTCCTCATGCAGCAGGTCCTTGATCGTTTCCGCCGCGTGCAGCATTTCTATCATGCGCGCCCAGTGGTAGGCCAAGGGCGCGTGGGTGGGCAGGCCGCCGAAATAGTCGACAAATTCGCGCCGCTCGGCCTCCGCCAGCGGCGTCGGAATATGGTCGCAGTTCTGCACCCGCGCCAGCGGTCCCACCTTGTACCAGCCGTTTCTCTTGCCATACGCGGCGAGGAACGGAAACTTCATATAGCTCCATGGCTTGACCTCTTCCTGGATGTGCTGCGAATAGTCGCGGTAGTCGACACCGTCGAAGAGGATGCCGCCGTTGGCGTCGCGCGCGCGCAGGCTGCCGTGGTAGAAGTCGAGATCCCCGTCCGCATTGACCATCGACATGGTGTTCGATCTGCACATGCCGAAGCTGTTGTACAGCGCCGGGCTCTGCGCGTGCAGTTCCTTGATCAGCCGTACCGCGTCGCGGCTCCAGCCGACGATCTGATAGATGTCGGCCAGAAGGAAAGCGCGCTCCTCCGCCGTCACGGCCTTGTTCACCCCGCCGGGAATGGAACCGGTGCCGTGCACCCTCTTGCCGGCGGTGATGCGTATCACCTCCTGCCCGAACTTTCTCAGCAGTACGCCGCGCTTTGCCGTCTGCGGATGCGCCGCGGCGAGACCGACGATATTGCGGCGGGACAGCTCGCTGTCGAAGCCGAACAGCAGGTCCGGCGAGGCGAGATAGAAGAAATGCAGCGCATGCGACTGCAGTATCTGGCCGTAGTGCATCAGGCGGCGGATTTTTTCCGCCGTCGGCGTAAGCTGCGTCGCGCCGACCACCTGGTCGAGCGCCTTCGACGCCGCCAGATGATGGCTCACCGGGCAGATGCCGCACAGGCGCTGCACCGTCACCGGCACTTCCCAGTAAGGACGGCCCTGAATGAAGCGCTCGAAGCCGCGGAATTCGACAATGTGCAGCCGCACCTGATGCACCTGATTGCGCTCGTCGAGCAGGATGGTCACTTTGCCGTGTCCCTCTACGCGCGAAACGGTGTCGATGGCGACGCGGCGCAGGGTTCCAGGGTGTTCAGCGGTTTCCAGTTTGTGGCTCATGTCAGCGGCACTTCAATCGTAGTGAATCGAACCGTGGCCCAGTGCCGGCTCACGACCGGCGATGACGTCGTTGAACACTTTCCAGATGGCGTCGGCCGAAGGCGGGCAGCCTGGAATGAAGTAATCGATTTTCACCACCTCGTGCAGAGGACGCACCCTGGAAAGCGGCAGGGGCAGTTCCGGGTCGTTCGGAATCAGCCCGCCGGCGCGCCCGACACTGGTCTGGTAAACCTCCTCCAGAATCAGCGCCAGGCTGAGGTGATTGCGCTGCGCCGGCAGACCACCATTGATGGCGCAAGCGCCGATCGCGATCAAAGTCTTGCACTTCCTGCGGAAATCGCGCAGCACGTGCACGTTCTCCGCGTTGCACAAGCCGCCTTCGATGATGCCGATGTCGCATTTGCCGACTTCCTTGATGTCGACGAACGGCGAACGATCGAATTCGATCAATTTGAGCAGGTCGAACAAGCGTTCGTCGATATCGAGGAAGGACATGTGGCAGCCGAAGCAGCCGGCGAGAGAAGTCGTAGCGACTTTGAGCTTTGTTTTCGCGGCGCTGTCCACTGCTACTCCTTTGCCAGCACGGCGGTTGCGTCGACGTAGGCCGAAATCGGCTTCAGGTCGAATACCCGCTTGCCTATGGGCACGGTGAATCCCTTGTCCTTGCGCAGGAACACACCGACCGGGCACACGTGCAGCGCCTTGTCCTGCAGCGTGACATCCGTATCGGCCAGGCGGCCCGACTTTGCATTGACAATCAGATGCGTCTTGATGCCGCGCCCGGAAAGTGCGAACGCGTTCTTGCCGTCGACGTCGCGGCTGGCGCGTACGCACAGCGAGCACAGGATGCAGCGATTCAGATCGAGCAGCACGTCCGGGTGCGAAGCATCGACCGGCCGGTTCGGGAAAAAGTGGTCGAAGTGCGCCGTCATCATGCCCAGGTCGTATGCAGTGGCCTGCAGCTTGCATTCGCCACTGCGCTCGCACGTGGGGCAGAAATGGTTGCCTTCGACGAACAGCATTTGCGTCAGCGCGCGGCGCTCGTCGTTCAGCGCCGGGGTGTCGCTCTCGACCACCATGCCAGCCTGCGCCAGCGTGGTGCAGGCAGCGGTCTCGCGGCCGCCGACTGCGACCGTGCACAGCTTGCACGAGCCGTGCGGCTTGAATTCCGGGTAGTAGCACAGGTGCGGGATGTACACGCCCGCGGCGAGCGCCGCCTGGATGATGGTCTGTCCGTCGGCAAATTCGACGGTCTTGCCGTCGATGCTGAAGCTCTGGCTCATGTTTCCTCCGCGCTGCGCTTGGCGAAGTGCGCCCCGGCATCGTCGCGCCCGGTCATCCGCCGCGCCGGTTCCAGGGCCCAATCGAGATCAAATGCCGGCTTGAACTCCTTGTGCTGCAGGCGCCGCTCGTACGCAGGTCGGAACTTGGCGATGGTGTCGAGCACCGGATTGCAGGCCGAGTGGCCCAGACCGCAGTGGCTCATGGCCTGCAGGATGTGGTTCAGTTTTTCGATTTCGGTGAAGTCGTAGGGCGAACCGTGGCCGTTGTTCAGCTTGTCCATGAGGTTGCGCAGCAGCGAAGTGCCGACGCGGCAGGGTGTGCAAAAGCCGCAGCTTTCGTGGGCGAAGAAATGGACGAAATTGCGCGCCACCTCGAACATGTCGCGGCTGTGGTCGAACACCATGAAGGCGCCGGCGGTCGGGATGTCCTCGAACGCGATGCGGCGATCGAAATCCGCCGCGGCCAGACAAACACCGGATGGACCGCTGACCTGCACCGCCTGGGTATCGCTTGCGCCGCATGCCGAGAGCACCTCACGTACGCTCACGCCGAAGGGGTATTCGTAAATGCCGGGGCGTGCGCAGTCGCCGGAGACGCTCAGAAGCTTGGTCCCGGCAGAGGCGGTGGTGCCGATAGCGGCGTACCAGCCGCCGCCGTGCACGGCGATGAGGCAGGACGCGGCGAAAGTCTCGACGTTGTTCACCACCGTCGGTTGGTCGAGGTAGCCGTGGGTAACCGGAAACGGCGGCCGATTGCGCGGCGTGCCGCGCTTGCCCTCGAGCGATTCGATCAGCGCCGATTCCTCGCCGCAGACGTAGGCCCCGGCGCCGAGGTGGATTTCTATATCGAAATCGAATCCCCGGCGTCCCAGTATGCCCGCGCCCAGTAGCTGCGCCCGCCGCCTGCGCTCGAGCACCGCATGCAGATGATCGAGCAGGTAGCGGTATTCCCCGCGCAGGTACAGCATGCCCTTATGCGCGCCGACCGCAAGCGCGCAAAGCGTCATGCCTTCAAACACCAGGTCGGCATGCGCGGCGAGCAGCACGCGGTCCTTGAACGTCCCGGGCTCGCCCTCGTCGGCGTTGCACACCACGTAGTGCGCCCCGCCCTCGGCGTCGCGGCAGGCTTCCCATTTCAGGCCGGTGGAGAAACCGGCGCCGCCGCGCCCGCGCAGCTTCGAGGCTTTCATCTGTTCGAGCAGATCCCGCGCGCCGCGCGCGCACGCCGCAGCCAGCGCTTCCCCTGGCGCAGGCGCGCCGCCCAGAAGTATGTCCTCGCGCCGCACCTGGTCTTCGACGCGGAAGAAGTCGCGCGGCCAATCGGCGAGCGCTACCTTGTTGCGGATCAGTTCGCAGATTTCGTCCACGCGCTGCCGGTCGAGGCGGGCGATCGCATAATTGTTCACCAGCAGCGCCGGCCCCTGGTCGCACATGCCAGTGCAGGAGGTGGTATCCACGCTGACCAGCCCGTCCTCCGAGGTCTTGCCGCGCTCTATCCATAATCGCTCGCACATGTGGCTCAGCAATTCCATGTTGCCAAGCATGCGATCGGTGATGTTGTCGCTGAACAGCACCCGATAGCGGCCGCGCGGCCGCAGGTAGAGAAACGCATAGAAGCCGGCAACGCCCTCGATTTTGGTCCGCGGCAGATGCAGCGCCTGCTGCAGCGCGTCGATCGCTTCGGGCGGGATCCAGTCGCAAGCCTCCTGGATTTCGCGCAGCATTTGCAGGATGTAATGCGGATCCTGACGATAACGCGCGACGGTCGCGTCGACCGCCGCGGCGACCGCTTCCGGGATTGCACTCATCAGTGTGCTCCCTCCTGTCATCAGCAGATCCTCGGCAATTGTTCGCCGCTTAGCCAATCGACCATGCGCGTCCCGCCGAAAGCGGTCTGCATCTGCACGAACTGGCGCGCATCCGCCGTCACCTCGCCGATTTCGGCTGCATCGCGTCCGAGCGGATGCGCGCGCATGGCGGCGAGCAGCCGCTCGGCATCCTGCGGCGCGCACACGGCGACCAGCTTGCCCTCGTTGGCCACGTACAGCGGGTCCAGCCCGAGAAGCTCGCATGCCGCGCTCACTTGCGGCCGCACCGGGATCGCGGACTCCGTCAGAAAAAAGCCCACGCCTGACTGGCGCGCGAACTCGTTCAGCGTCGTCGCCAGGCCGCCCCGGGTCGGATCGCGCAGGCAGCGTATGCCCGGCACCGCCTGCAGCATCGCCGCCACCAGCCCGTGCAGCGCGGCGGTGTCGGAGCGGATGGTGGTGCCGAAGGAAAGGTTTTCCCGAAACGACATGATCGCCACGCCATGGTCGCCCAGGGTTCCCGATACGATCACCCGGTCGCCCGGCCGCGCCCGGTCGCCGGATATCTCGATCCCGGGCGGCACCACCCCTACTCCGGTGGTAGTGATGAACACGCCGTCGCCTTTGCCGCGCTCGACCACCTTGGTGTCTCCGGTGATCACGGCCACCCCCGCTTCCTGGGCCGCGCCGGCCATCGACGCGACGATGCGTTTGAGATCCGCCAGCGCGAAACCTTCCTCCAGAATGAATCCCGCCGCAAGGTACAGCGGGCGCGCACCCGACATCGCCACGTCGTTGATCGTGCCGTGCACGCTGAGGCTGCCGATGTCCCCGCCCGGGAAGAACAGGGGCCAAACCACATGGCTGTCGATCGCCATGACCATGCGTCCGGCCGGCACGGCGAAACAGGCCTGATCGTTCATCTGACGCAGCCACTCGTTGTCGAAAGCCTGCACGAACAACTCGTCGATCAGTTGCGCCATGGCGCGGCCGCCGCCGCCATGGCTCAGGTCGACGCAGCCACCCTTGAAATCCAGAGGCGGGCCATGGCGGAGCCGCGTCGTATTCATGCCGCCGCTGCCGCCGTCGCGGTTTCGCGAAAGCGTCCATAGCTGTAGTGCGCGGCGCAGGCGCCTTCGCTCGAGACCATGCACGCGCCCAGAGGGTGTTCCGGCGTGCAGCCGGTGCCGAACACCTTGCAGTCTCGGGGTTGCTTCGAACCGCGCAGGATCGCGCCGCATTCGCAGGCCTTGTTTTCCGCGGCCTGGCGGTAAGCGATTCCGTAGCGCCGCTCGGCGTCGAAGCGTCCGTATCCCGGCCTGAGACGGTACGCGCTATGCGCGATCTCGCCCAGTCCGCGCCACTCGAAGGAGTCGCGCAGTTCGAACACCTCCGCCATCAGCTCTTGCGCCTTGGCGTTGCCACCGTGTGTGACCGCGCGCGTGTACTCGTTTTCCACCTGGTACCGGTTCTCGTTGATCTGCCGCACCAGCATCAGCACTGTCTGCATCAGGTCCAGCGGCTCGAACCCCGCGATCACCACCGGACGCCGGTATTGTTCAGCGACCGGCTCGTAAGGCCGGCTGCCGATAATGCAGGAGACATGCCCCGGTCCGACGACGCCGTCGATCCCCGCCGCGCCGGCGCCAGGCGCTCGCGGCGCGCCGAGAATCTCTGCCATCGCCGGGGGCGTGAGCACGTGATTGCAGAACACGCTGAAATTCTTCAGCTGCAGACGTTCGGCGGTGCGGATCGCCTGCGCGGTCGAAGGTGCGGTGGTCTCGAAGCCGATCGCGAAAAACACCGTTTCGCGATCGGGATGTTCCTGCGCCAGCCTGAGCGCGTCCGCCACCGAGTACACCATGCGGATGTCGGCGCCGCGCGCTTTCGCCTGCATCAGGCTCGCACGCCCGGAGGCGGGCACGCGCAGGGTGTCGGCGTAAGTGCACAGGGTCAGCGGCTGCCGCGCCGCGAGTTCGATCGCATTGTCGATGCGCCCTGTCGGCAGCACGCACACCGGGCAACCCGGCCCATGGATCATGTTCACGTTTGCCGGCAGCAAGTCGACAATGCCGTAGCGCGAGATCGCGTGCGTGTGGCCGCCGCAAAATTCCATCAGGCGGTATTGCGGCCGTGCCTGTGCCGCGCCCGCAATTTTGTACGCGAGCACGCGCGCCAGGGCACCGTCGCGGTATTCATCCAAGTGCTTCATGCCGCCGCCTCCGCACC
>CAZRMO010000010.1:45691-55591 GCA_964601155.1 uncultured Enterobacteriaceae bacterium | reverse complement strand
TGCTGTACAACGCACAGAAGGTGAAGGAGATCCAGGCGCAGTTCCGGGACCCCGGAACAAAGCCATCGTCCGGCGCCGCGCGCTGAATGATCCGGCAAAGCGCCGCCGCATCGTCGACCCCGTACCAAGCGACGGGATCAGCGCCGGGAGCGACGCCCCGCATCGCGATCGGCCGGCGAAAGAGCGAGGTGGAGGTCTTTGACGACGTCCCGCTCCTAGCCTTGATTCTTCACCCCCGCGATTCTTCTGATAGTCCTGTGGCAGTCTCCTGTTTCGCCTTACAGCCTCCCCCATGCGATAGTGATAGTTATGGCACGCTTGCTGCATCGCAGCGTTTCGACTTTTGGAGCGACGATCTTGCATGCGGCACACTAACTCCATGCTGTCCATACAGCTAATGTGGATAATCAGAATATTCTATTGCGTTGCAGCATTATTGTTGTATTATTCGCTTGCGGGGTTTCTCCTCCTCCTCCTTTGGAATCCCGACTTAAGCCGGTGCCGCTGCCAAAAGCGGCGCCGGCTTTTTTTTGAATTGTTCCGGCCTGGCTTCCTCCAGCCTAAACCGGACTAGCCGGAACTAAGCAAAGTGCCTTCGGCGGGGGAAAAACCCTTATCCGACGAACAAGGGGGATGCCCCCCCTTGTCCCCCAAGGGGACTTTCCCGTCGAGCGGGATCGAGACCTTCGGGGCGTTGATCCCCCCGCGCACGCGTCCTCGCCATTTATCAAAATCTTTGCCATTTGCGTCAACTTTTGACTGATAAGAGACGAATGCCCTGCCTCGTTGTTACAGAACGTACACCCCACACGCCGTCTCCGGCCCCAGTGAGCGCGCAGGGCCTTTCATTTCGCGTCCGAATCCGGCTGTCATCGGGGTAAGATAGGCGCCATTCCTCACACCGGATCGAGGCGGCTATGAAAAAACTGGGGCTTGGGCTGGGGTTAGTCCTGGCACTGATCGCGATCGGCGCTTATTATTTTTGGTCGCGGCAGGCGCCGCCGCAATTGCCACCCCCGATCCCGGTCGTTTCGCCGCCCCCCGTCGCGCCGCCGCCCGCCGTGACTGAGCCGCCGAAGCCGGCGATCAGCTATCCCGTCCCTTTGCCGCCCGGGATGACCGTACTGCCACCGCCGGGTCAGGCCGGCGATTTCGTCAAGAACCATATCACGGAACTCCTCGGCGCCAAGAACGTCGCGATCTACCTCCAGCTTGACGAGTTTGCGCACCGGGTTGTGGCTACGGTGGACAATCTCGGGCGCTCGCTCGCACCACCGAGGATGTGGCCGATCAATCCGACACCCGGGCGCTTCACTGTCGAGACCGGCAGCGACGGGACCGTCATTGGCGCGAAGAACCAAGCGCGCTACGCGCCGTTCGTCGCATTCGTCGATTCGGTGGACGCCGAACGCGCCGTTGCGCTGTACAAGCTGCTCTATCCGCTGTTCCAGCAAGCCTACGAAGACCTCGGCTATCCGCGACAGTACTTCAACGATCGCCTGGTTGCGGTGATCGATTTGCTGCTCGAGACGCCAGATCCGACCGGCGCGCTGCAGGTCGAACTCCCCATAATCAACGGACCGCTCAAACCGACACACCCCTGGCTGCTCTACCGCTTCTCCGATCCCGCTCTCGAGGGCCTGACGAGCGGGCAGAAAATCCTTCTGCGCGTGGGGCCGGAGAACGAGCAGCGGCTGAAGTCGAAACTCCGCGAGATTCGCAAGCTCATTGCGGGGGACAAGCCGAGCCGCTGAGATTCGCCGCATTCTTCGAACATGCGGCCGATATTCTCAAGCGGTACCACGATGAATCGAGTCTACCGACGCGCTGGCCGTTTTTGACTTTTTGCCATGGGGTCTAAGCCGGCTCGGCGTAGAGTTCGGCCATCACCTCGCGCAGCCAGCGATTGGCCGGGTCCTGGTCAAAGCGCTGATGCCAGTGCAGCCTCACTTCGAAGTTGGGCACGTCCACCGGGAGCTTGAGCACTTTGAAGTTGCCCAGCCGCGCGAACACGGCGGCGACGCGCGAGGGCACGGTGACGATCAGATCGGTGCGCTCAAGAATCATCGGCACCACCAGGAAATCCGGCACGCGCGCTGCGATGCGCCCACCCAAGCCTTGCTTGATGAAGGTCTGTTCGATCACCTGGTGGCCGGTGCCGGCATAGGACACGAGTACATGCGCGGCTTCGCGGAACCGCTTCGCGCCGATCTTCGCGCCGGTGAGCGGATGATCGGCGCGCATCATGCACACGTAATGCTCGTGAAACAGCGGCTGCTGGAGCACGCCTGTGGTGAGCCCGGGCAGAAAGCCGACAGCGAGGTCGATTTCTCCCGCCTCCAAGGCCGCGTGCACGTCTTTGATCGGAAGCCTCACTACTTCTATCTTGACGCCCGGCGCATCGCGCTTGACGCGCTCGAGCAGGCCGGGCAGAAACACCATTTCGCCGATGTCCGTCATGGAAAAACTAAACGTGTTGCCGGAGCTCTTCGGGTCGAACCCGGCGTGCTGCTGCAGTGCGCCCTGAATCAGCCGCAAGGCTTCGCGCACCGGCTGCGCCAGCTGTTGCGCGAAGGGCGTGGGGCGCATGCCGCGCGGCGTGCGCACGAACAGCGGGTCACCGAACAACTCCCGCAGGCGCGCGAGCGCGTTGCTCATCGCCGGCTGCGACAGCCCGATACGAGCGCCGGCGACCGTGACGCTCCCTGCGGTGGCGATCGCGTCGAAGGCGCGCAACAGGTTCAGATCGAGATCCATCACATTCATATGGAGAATGTATATCATATCCCACATCAATTTGACAAATGCAGGTCAGGCGCCTAACCTCCTTTGAACGTCTGCTTGCCGGGCACTTGCCGAAGCAAGCCCAGGAGGAGGTAGCATGTACGAGATTCGCATCCACGGTCGCGGCGGCCAAGGCGCAGTGCTGGCGGGCGGCATCCTCGCCACCGCCCTGGTGCTGGAGGGCAAGTACGTCGTCGCCGTGCCCTCTTTCGGTTTCGAGCGCCGCGGCGCGCCGGTGGCGAGTTACCTGCGCTTCGACGAGCGCGAGATCCGCCAGATGACCAATATCTATCACCCCGACTGCGTGCTGTGCATCGATCCGACGGTGGCGCGCGCGGTGAACGTGTTCGAAGGCATCAAGGACGGCGCGGTGCTGGTGCAGACCACGGCGAAGCCGCTGGGCGAAATCCAACTGCCGCCGCAGATCGCGACGGTCGGCCTGTGCGACGCGGTTTCGATCGCGCTCGACATTTTCAAGCGCTCGATCACCAATACCATCATGCTCGGCGCGTTTGCGCGCACCACCGGCCTCGTTTCTCTGGAGTCGCTGCAAGCGGCGATACAGAAGTCGGATTTTCGCGATGCCGGCCTGAAGCAGAACATGGCTGCGCTGGAGCGCGGTTACGAAGCGACACAGGTACACCAGATCGAACGAACCAAGGCCGCATAAGCGGGGAGTTGGAAATATGAAGCAACAAGCCTACAAAATGTTCGACGCGTCGACGATCCCGGACGATCTGTGCCCGATCGCGACCAAACCCACGCCGATGCTGCCGGGGGACTGGCGCAGCATGCGCCCGGTGGTCGACCGCGCCAAGTGCGTAAAGTGCGCGGTGTGCTGGCTCTACTGCCCGGTGCAGTGCGTGGTGGAGAAGTCGGCCTGGTTCGACTTCAACCTGAAAACCTGCAAGGGCTGCGGCATCTGCGCCACCGAGTGTCCGCAGCGGGCCATAGAAATGATTGAGGAGGCAGCATGAGTGCTGTACTCAAACCGAAATCCAAGATCGTCGTCTGCGACGGCAACGAAGCGGCCGCCTGGGCGGTGTCGCTCGCGAATGTAGATATGGTTGCGGTATATCCGATCACGCCGCAGTCCTCTCTGGTCGAATATCTGGCGAAATTCATCGCCGACGGGCGCATTAATGCCGAAATCGTCGACGTCGAAGGCGAGCATTCGGTGCTGTCGGTGCTGCAGGGCGCCTGCCTCGCCGGGGCGCGCACCTATACCGCGAGCTGCGGACCGGGCCTTGCGTTCATGTTCGAGCCCTATATGCGCACGCCGGGCATGCGGCTGCCGCTGGTGATGACCATCGTCACGCGCGACACGCTCACGCCGCAGAGCGTCTGGGGCGGGCACCAGGACGCGATGTCGGTGCGCGAAGTAGGCTGGGCGCAGATGTACTGCGAGTCGGTGCAGGAAGTGCTGGACACCACCATCATGGCCTACAAGATAGCCGAGCATCATGACGTGATGCTGCCGGTGAACGTCTGCCACGACGGCAATTACCTTTCCTTCGGTGCAGCGCGTTGCGAGCTGCCGGATCAGGGCGAAGTCAGTGACTTCCTCGGCGAAAGGGACGTGAACTGGCATGTGGCGCTCGATCCGCAGCGTCCGATGGCGGTCGATCCGCTCACCGGCGGCGCCAGCGGCGTAGGTCCGTCGACCTTCGTGCGCTACCGCAAGGGCCAGTGCAGCGGCACGCAGAACGCGCTCAAGGTCATCACTGAAGTGCACGAGGAATGGGGGCGGCGCTTCGGCCGCTACCATGCGCCGCTGGTCGAGTCCTACCGCATGGACGGCGCCGAGTACGCGATCATGACCATAGGCAGCATGACCGGTGCAGCCAAGGACGCCGTCGACGAAGCGCGCGCGCGCGGCGACAAAGTGGGTCTGGTCAAGGTAAAAACCTATCGCCCGTTCCCGGTCGAAGCGCTGGTGACCGCGCTGGCCGGCGTGAAGGCGGTGGGGGTGGTCGACCGATCGGTATCCTTCGGCTGGAATTGCGGGCCGCTGTATCAGGACACGATGGCAGCGCTGTACAACGCGCCGCAGCGCATTGCGGCGATGAGTTTCATCGGCGGGCTCGCCGGCGCCGACCTTACTGTGGGGCACTTCGAGCACGTGATCGGCCGCACCAGGGAACTCGCACGCGACGGCCGGCCGGCCGGAACCGTTTGGCTGAACGAGAAGGACTAAGAAAATGCAGCACACTCACTATCTCATCGTCGGCGCCAGCCACGCGGCGCTGTCGGCCCTGCACGCAATCCGGCTGCACGACACGGAACAGGAAGTCACGTTGCTCACCCGCGACGACAGCCTGCCATATTCGCCCACGGTCCTGCCCTATGTGGTCTCGGGCCGCTCCGATCCGGGCCGGGTATTCCTGCGCGACGAAAGCTATTTCGCCGCGCACAAGGTGAACTATCTGCGCGGCGCGAAGCTGCGGAAGGTGAATGCGGGCCGAAATGCGGTCGAACTCGCCGACGGCAGCAACATCGGCTTCGACAAGCTGTTGCTCGCGACCGGCGCTGCGCCCATGTTGCCGCCTATCCCCGGCCTCGCCGGTCTGAAGTTTCACGTGCTGCGCACCCTTGCCGACGCGCTCGCCCTGCGTGAGGCGCTGCCGAGGGTGAAACGCGCGGTGGTGCTGGGCGGCGGCCTGATCGGCATGCATGCGGCGGAAAACCTGGCCAAAGGCGGCGTGGCGGTGAGCGTCGTGGAACTACAGCCGCACGTACTGTCCGGCTACTTCGACGCCGAAGCCTCGGCCATGATCGAAAAGGTGTTCTCCGACAACGGCGTGCGCCTCCTCACGGGTGCCAGTGTGGCCTCGGTCGCGGCGCAGGGTGCAGGCTGCCGCGCAACGCTCGCCGACGGCACGGAACTCGAGGCGGACCTGCTGCTGGTCGCCACGGGCGTGGCGCCGGTGACCGATTTTCTCGCAGGCAGCGGCGTCGAGACCGAGCGCGGCGTGCTCGTGGACGAACACATGCGCACCAACGTCGCCAACATCTGGGCCGCCGGAGATGTTGCGCAGGCGCGCGGCTTTTTCGGCCATGACAAGATCATCAACGGCATCCTGCCCGACGCGGTGGACCAGGGACGCATCGCCGGCATGGCGATGGCCGAGGACCCGGGGACCAGGAACTACGCCGGCGGCGTGCCGCTCAACACCTACAGCTTTTTCGGGCAGCAGGCGGTTTCGGTCGGGGTGCACGAGGGCGCCCTTGGACAAAGCGGCGTCGAGGTGAAAAAGCAGCTGGACGCCGAGGGGAACCGCTACCTCAAGATCGTGCTCAAGGATAGCCGCCTCGCGGGTATCTTCGGCGTCAACGCCGCCTTCGACCCGGGCATCATGTGGGAACTGATACTGCGCGCTATCGACCTGGGCGATGAAAAGCTCGCGTTCCTGCGCTCGCCGCAACAAACCGCTCGCGCGCTGATGTCGCGCAACTGGAGATAGAGCCATGGGCGCCGCATACGAGACCCTCAATTTCAAGCCGGAAGCCTGCGACGGCTGCCTGGACTGCATGACCGCCTGCTCCCAGGCCAAAGCGCAATCGGACGACCACCTGCAGTCACGCATCCAGATCGTGCCCTCGGGAGACGGGTTCGAGCTCGCGATCTGCCGCCAGTGCGGCGACCCGGAATGCGTGCTCAACTGTCCCGCAGCGGCGCTGTCGAAAAATGCCGGCAGCGGCGTGGTGGACTGGGACCAGACCAAGTGCGTCAACTGCCTCTTGTGCACCGTAGGCTGCGCCTATGGCGGCATCGCCTACGACAGCGTTTCGGCGCACGTGATCAAGTGCGACATGTGCGCGGGCGCCCCGGCCTGCGTCAAAGCCTGCACGCCGGGCGCGCTGAAACACGTCAAGACCGCGCGCATCTACAACGAGGTGGGCGATCTGGAAGATCTGTTCGCGCCCGGGCTCTCGGGTTGCCAGGGCTGCAATACCGAACTGATCATGCGCCACGCGCTGCGCCGCATCGGCCCGGACGTGGTCGTCGCAACCCCGCCGGGCTGCATCCCGGGCATGGGCTCGGTGGGATACAACGGGCTCACCGGGACCAAGGTGCCGGTGTTCCACCCGCTCCTGACCAATACCGCATCCATGCTCACCGGCGTGCGCCGCCATTACAAGCGCATGGGCCGCGACGTGCTGGCGGTGGCGCTCGCCGGCGACGGCGGTACCGCGGACGTGGGCTTCCAGGCGCTCTCGGGCGCGGCCGAGCGCGGTGAGGAGATGCTGTATATCTGCGTCGACAACGAAGGCTACATGAACACCGGCATGCAGCGCTCCGGCTGCACACCTTACGGCGCCTGGACCTCGACTACCCCCGTCGGCGAGCGCGCCCACGGCAAGACCCAGGACGCGAAGAACCTGCCGTTGTTGATGGTAATGCACGACTGCGCCTATGTGGCGACCGCCTCCACCGCGTTCATGGAAGATCTCTACGCCAAGCTCGAGCGCGCGATCGAAGCGGCCAAGACCGGATTCGCCTATCTGCACATCTACTCTCCCTGCACCACTGGTTGGCGCTTCCCTTCCGATCAGAATATCGAAGTGGCGCGCAAGGCGGTCGAAACCAATTTCGTGATGCTGTGGGAATTCAATCCGCACGACGGCCTGCACCTGACCCATCCGGTCGAGAACGCGCGTCCCATCGACGACTATCTCGAGGTCCTGGGCAAATACAGGCACCTCGAACCCGAGCAGGTCGCGCATATTGAACGCTCCGTAGCCACGAACCTCGGGCGCATCGAGATGCTCGCCGTTGTCAAGGGCCCCACGGGCGCGGTGGCCGGACACGGCTGAGCCGTCGGCCCTGACCTCGTAGCGCAGGCGCCCTCGCCCGCGCTACCTCCCTGCAGAACCAAAGCAATTGACCATTTGCAGTGCAGGGAATTGTTTTGCAATTTGCCTTCCTTTGTGTACCCTGCGTCCTTCGCGGCGCGCAATCACTTTGAACGGAACTGACGCATAAATGGAAACAAGCCAACGAGCGATTACCGTCCTGATCGCCGCGCTCGGCGGGGAAGGCGGCGGGGTGCTTGCCGACTGGATCATCGCCGCCGCGACGGCCGAGGACTACCCGGTGCAGAGCACCTCCATCCCCGGCGTGGCGCAGCGCACCGGCGCGACCACCTATTACATCGAATTGTATCCGCTGCGCGCGACGCAACTCGAAGGCCGGCGTCCGGTGATGACGCTGGCGCCGGCGCCCGCCGACATCGACGTGATGCTGGCCTCCGAGCTGCTCGAGGCCGGGCGCGCGCTGGTGAACGGCTTCGTCACGCCCGAGCGCACCACGCTCATTGCTTCGACCCATCGTATCTACACGGTCGAAGAGAAAATCGCGCTTGGCGATGGCCGTTATGACAGCGAGCGCATCGTGGCGGCGGCCGAGGCGCTGTCCAAGCGCGCCATCCTCACCGATTTCCATAAACTCGCGGCAAACACCGGGGCCATGATCAACGCGGCGCTGTTCGGCGCGCTCGCCGGTTCCGGCGTCCTGCCGCTGCCGCGGGCCGCGTGCGAAGAGGCTATACGCAGCGCCGGCAAAGGCGCCGAGGCCAGCCTCAGGGGATTTGCGCTGGGCTATGCAGCCGCCGAAGGCAAGACCGCCGCAGGCGCTCCGGCAACGCCGCCCGTCCAAGCCGGCACGCCGGCAGCTTCCCCCTACGCGCAAGCGCGTTCCACCGAAGCGCTGGCGCTTCCCCGCGGCGCGCAAGCGCGTTCCCTAGCGGTGCGCCTGCGCCAGACGTTCCCCGCCGCAGTCCACGAGGTGCTCGAACAGGGCCTTGCGCGTGTCGCCGATTTCCAGGGCGTCGATTACGCCGCCTTGTATCTGGACCGGCTGGAGCCGATCGCAAAATTGGACCGCGAGCAGGGCGCAACCGGAAATTGGAAGCTCACCGGCGAAACGGCACGATTTCTCGCGCTGTGGATGAGCTACGAGGACGTGATCCGGGTCGCCGACCTGAAATCGCGACGCAGCCGTTTCGAGCGGGTGCGCGGCGAGGTTCAGGCCAAGCCGGGCGAGCCGGTGCGCATTATCGAATACCTGAAGCCGGGCGTGGAGGAGGCGGCGGCGCTGCTGCCCCCCGCTCTGTCCAGGCGCCTGGTCGCCTGGGCCGAGAAGCGCGGGCTTATGCACAAGTTGAACGTCGGCCTGCACGTCAACAGCAGTAGCGTGACCGGTTTTCTGATGTTGCGCCTGCTCGCATCGCTGCGGCCGCTGCGGCGCATGAGCGCGCGCTATGCCGAGGAGCAGGCGCTGATAGCGCGCTGGCTCGCCGCCATCGCCGCTGCGCCCGCGCCGGAACTGGCACTGGAAATCGCGCTTTGCGGCCGGCTGATCAAGGGCTACGGCGACACCAACCGACGCGCCAAGGCCAATTTCCTGCGCATTTTCGACACCCTGGTGGAAAGCGGAACGGTGGCCGATGTCCAGGCGCGCGCGCTGGCCGTGCGCAGTGCACGCGTAGGCGCGCTGGCCGACCCCGAGGGTCGCGGCCTGGAGGCGACGCTGGCCACGCACGGCGTGACACCGCTGCCGCCGCAGCCGAAGATCATCCAGTTCATGCGCCGGCCCGGCGCCAAGCGCAAAGCAGCCTAGGAGCGGTACCCAAGTCATGGAACGACAGTTCAACGCGGAAATCGAATCGCTCAAGCTCGGCGCGGGCGAGACCTTCCACGGCGAGGGCATACTCGCCGTGACCAAGGCGCTGCTGCAGTCGGGCGTGTCCTATGTCGGCGGCTACCAGGGTGCGCCGGTGTCGCATCTGCTCGACGTCATGGTGCAGGCGCGCGACTACATGGACGAGCTCGGCGTGCACGTCGAAGCCTGCACCAACGAAGCCTCGGCGGCGGCCATGCTCGGCGCCTCGATCAATTATCCGGTGCGCGGCGCAGTAACCTGGAAGTCGATCGTCGGCACCAACGTCGCCTCCGACGCGCTGACCCACGTGGCTTCCGCCGGCGTGATCGGCGGCGCGCTGATCGTGGTGGGCGAAGATTACGGCGAAGGCGCGAGCGTGGCACAGGAGCGCACCCACGCGGTCGCGCTGAAATCCTCGATGTGGATGCTCGACCCGCGGCCGAACCTCGCCA
>CAZRMO010000010.1:39564-45591 GCA_964601155.1 uncultured Enterobacteriaceae bacterium | reverse complement strand
TGCGCGGGCAAGGCCGCGGTGCTGGTGGTGGAAGAGGGCCAGCCCGAATTCATCGAGCAGGACATCGCCACCACGCTGCGTCGCGCCGACGTTCAGACGAAGCTGCACGGCAAGGACATGCTGATCATGGCGGGCGAATACAGCTCCGAAGTGATCGTGCACGGGCTGCTGCGCTTTGTCGCCGCGCATGCGGCGCAGCTGGACTTGTCCGCCGGGACACGCTGGCACGAAACGGTCGACGCGGTGCGCGCTCGCGCCGCCGAACTGCTAGGTGAGCCGCTGCCGCCGCGGCCGCCGAATTTCTGCGTCGGCTGCCCCGAGCGCCCGGTGTTCGCCGCAATCAAACTGGTCGAGCGCGAAATCGGCAAGCGCCACATCTCGGCCGACATCGGCTGCCATTCCTTCGCGACCTTCGCGCCGTTTTCCCTGGGCAATTCGATACTCGGCTACGGCATGAGCCTCGCGAGCAGCGCCGGCGTCGCACCGATGCTGGCCGGACGCTCGATGGCGATCATGGGCGACGGCGGTTTCTGGCACAACGGTTTTCTCTCCGGCGTCGCCTCCAACCAGCTCAACGGCGGCGACAAGGTGCTCCTGATCATGAAAAACGGCTACACCTCCGCCACCGGCACGCAGGACCTGGTGTCCTCGCCCGGCGGCAGCGAGGAGCTGGCGCAGGACAAGAGCCCGGTGCGCGGCGAGCACACCATCGAGAACACGCTGCGCGGCGCCGGCGTCAAATGGCTGCGCAATGTCTACACTTACCGTGTCGCCGACATGGCGAAAACACTGCGCGAGGCGTTCACCACCGGCGAGACCGGGCTCAAGGTGATCGTCGCCGAGGGCGAGTGCCAGCTCGAGCGCCAGCGCCGCATCCGGCCGGTGCTCGCGCGCATGCTCGGCTCGGGCGCGCGCGTGCTGCGCACGCGCTTCGGCGTGGACGACGCGACCTGTTCGGGCGACCATTCCTGCATCCGGCTGTCGGGCTGCCCCTCGCTTACCCTGCAGGCATCGTCCGACCCGCTCAAGGTCGATCCGGTGGCGCACGTGAACCACAGCTGCGTCGGCTGCGGCCTGTGCGGCGAAGTTGCGCATGCCGCCATCCTTTGCCCGTCCTTCTATCGCGCCGAGGTTGTGCAGAACCCGAACGCATGGGATCGATTCATCGCGCGCCTGCGCTCAGGCGTGATCGGCTGGCTGCAGCCGGCATAAGGGCTGGCGCTCGGACATGGGCGAGGGCAAGTTCCTGCGCTGGCAAATTGGCGACGTGCGCATCACGCGCGTCGCCGAATTGGGCGGCGAGCCGTTTCCGAGCACTTTCATGTTTCCGGAGGCAACGCCGGAACTGGTGCAGCGCCACGCCTGGCTCAGGCCGCATTTCGCGCACGAAGACGGGCGCCTGTACGGGTCGATCCACAGCTTCGTCATCGAATCGGGCAAACGCCGCATCATTGTCGACACCTGCGTCGGCAACGACAAGCCGCGCAGCATCAAGGCCTGGAGCATGCTGCAAGGTCCCTTTCTCGAGCATCTGGCCGAAGCCGGCTTCCCCGCGGAGTCGATCGACACGGTCATGTGCACCCACCTGCATGTGGATCATGTCGGATGGAACACGCGGCTCGTGGACGGAAAATGGGTGCCGACGTTTGCCAATGCGCGCTACCTGTTCGGGCGCAAGGAATGGGCGCATTGGTCATCCGAAGCCGCACAGCACCGCGATGGCGATGTGATGGGCGATTCGGTGCGCCCGATTATCGACGCCGGTCTGGCCGAGCTGGTTGACATGAACCACGCGCTGACCCCCGAGGTGCGGCTGGAGCCGACGCCAGGACATACGCCGGGCCATGTCAGCGTGCGCATCTCCTCGCGTGGCGCAGAGGCGGTCATCACCGGCGACCTGATGCATCATCCGCTGCAATGCGCCGAACCGGATCTCGCCAACAACTTCGACGTCGATGCGGCTGCTGCGCGGCGCACGCGGCGGGATTTTCTCGGCCGCTATTCGAACCAGGCCGTGCTTGTCCTCGGCACCCACTTCCCCCCGCCCACCGGCGGTTGGGTCGTGGGCACGGCGCCTGCGTGGCGCTTTGCGCTTACGCCGCCGACGGATTCCGGCAAGCGCTAGGACGGCCCTCCGCTCCCGCGGGACGAGCAGCCGCAAAACCACCAGTGACACGCCTATCCAGCCTACAGTAGAGTAGAGCGCACAGCGAAGGAAAACCCATGAGTGCGGAACCACCCAACACGCCGTCCGCTGCATTCGAGCGCCTGCTCAAGGAGCGCTACAGTTGCCGCGCCTTCCTGCCGCAGCAGGTGGACACGGCCGTGATCGAGCGCATGCTGGAGATCGCGCAGCGCACGCCCTCGTGGTGCAATTCGCAGCCCTGGCAGGTGGTAATCACCCGCGGTGACGGGACCGAGCGCTTTCGCAATGCGATTTTCGAATACGCAGCCGGACGCAAACCGGAACCCGACTTTGCGTTTCCGCGGGAATACCGCGGCGTATATCTCGAGCGCCGGCGCGAGTGCGGTTTCCAGCTCTACGAAAGCGTGGGCATCGCGCGCGGGGACCGCGAGGCTTCGGCGCGCCAGACGATGGAGAACTACCGCCTGTTCGGCGCGCCGCACGCGATGATCGTCACCACCGACGAGGCGCTGGGCGTGTATGGGGTGCTCGACTGCGGCGCCTGGGTCAACAACTTCATGCTCGCCGCGCGCAGCCTCGGCGTCGCCAGTATTGCGCAGGCCGCTCTGGCGGCGCACCCGCAATTCACGCGTTCGTATTTCGGCCTGCCGCCAGAGCGGCAGATCGTATGCGGGATTTCCTTCGGCTACGAGGATGAGGCGCGCCCGGTAAACGGCTTTCGCACCAGCCGCGCCGCGGTGGACAGAGTCGTCACTTGGATGGACGCGTAGCCCGGGTTCGACCTCTGCTGTCCAGCCAGGCAACAGCCCCCGCACCTGCAGCGCGGCCGCTGGCGAAACACGCTGTCAGCAGATAGCCTCCGGTCGGCGCCTCCCAGTCGAGCATTTCTCCGGCGCAGAACACGCCCGGCAGGGCGCGTATCATCAGCCGCTCGTCCAGTTCGTCGAAGGCGACGCCGCCCGCGCTGCTGATCGCTTCGTCCAAAGGGCGCGGCGCGACCAGCCGCAGCGGCAGTGCCTTGATCGCGGCGGCAAGACGGGCGGGGTCGGTGAAATCCGCGGCGGGCAGCAGCTCGCGCAGCAGGCCCGCCTTCACCCCGTCAATGCCGGAGCGGCGGCGCAGGTGGTTCGCCATCGAAGCCGCAGCGCGCGGCTGCGACAATTCCCGCAGCAGCCGATCCGGGGCACGACCTGGCGCGAGATCGAGTTTCAGCACAGCCGCGCCCTTTTCCTCAATTTCGTCGCGCAGGCGTGCGGACAGTGCATAGATCAGACTGCCCTCGACGCCGGTCGCGGTGACCATGAATTCGCCTTGCTGGCGCGACTCGACACCATCGGGACCGGTATGCGCAATGACCACCGGCTTGACCGGGTGGCCCGCGTAGCGCATGCGAAAATGCTCGCTCCAGCCGACGTCGAAGCCGCAGTTCGCCGGCCGCAGCGGCGCCACGCGAACACCGCGCGCGGCGAGCAGAGGCACCCAGGCGCCGGTGGACCCCAGCCGTGCCCAGCTGCCGCCGCCCAGCGCCAGCACGACGGCGTCGGGACACACGGAGCTCCAGCCCTGCGCTGTAGCGAAACGCAATGCCCCGCCTGCGGCCCAGGCGCACCAGCGGTGGCGTATGTGGAATTTCACGCCGGCCGCGCGCAGCCGGTGCAGCCACGCGCGCAGCAGGGGGGCGGCTTTCATGCCAGATGGAAACACCCGGCCGGAGCTGCCGGCAAACGTTTCCACGCCGAGTCCGCGCGCCCATGCGCGTAGTGCGTCGGGGCCGAAGCCTGCGAGCAAAGGCTCGAGATTTGCCCGGCGCTCACCGTAGCGGGAGAGAAAGGCATCCGGCGACTCCGAATGCGTGAGGTTCAGGCCGCCCTTGCCGGCCATCAGGAACTTGCGCCCGACCGAGGCCATGGCGTCGTAGACATCGACCTGCGCACCGGCATTGCTCGCAGCCTCCGCCGCCATGAGCCCGGCCGGACCACCGCCGATGATGGCGACCGAACTGCGCGAAAACGGCCGCACGTTCAGTGCAGATCGAGCGCGTGGCGCTTGAGAGCGCGCAGCGGCACCAGCTGCAGCACGTCCTCGTGCGTAGCCTCGAGCACCACTTTGGGCGCCTGCCCCGCCTCCCAGGCCTCTATCCAGCGCAGTACGTGCAGACACCAGCGATCGCCCGGCTTGAGACCGTGGAAGCGCATCTCGGGACGCGGTGTGGAGAGGTCGTTGCCTTTCGCGCGCGAAAATTCGAGAAACTCCTCGGTCACCTTGACGCAGACCAGGTGCGCCACCCCCTGCGCGCCGCGCGTGGCGCAGCACCCGTCGCGAAAAAAACCGGTCAGCGGGTCGTAACCGCAGGCGAGCAAGGGCCCGCCGAGGACGTTTTTTTCCTGGGGTAGCACGGTGCTCATGGCCGCGATTCTAACGCGGGCCGGCGCCACACGATACGTCTACATCATAGATGCCGATGCAGCGTCGCGGGCTGTGCGAACCGGTATCGGCGAGCCGGGCAGATCCCCGTTCGATTGCAGCGAGATGGGCGTTATGCCGCTGCAGAAACCGGATCGCGCGGGGTTCGCGTCACCGGACCGGACCGCGAACAGCTGAATATCGGCCGGCTTCAGCGTTCGCGTGATGGTTGCGGAATCACCGGCCTTGATTTCCTCGTAGGTGCGGTTCTCGATGTAATTCAGGGGCTTTTGACCGCGGCCGAGGGCCGTTGGCCGCAGATTAATCTAAGCGAGAAGCAACACCTGCTGCTTGCGCCAAATCAATCTTCGACGGCGCGGGGCCGGCCCGGCCCTGAATGTCCTTGAGTCAATAGCCCGCATGTGCTAGCGTCTAGTCCAATGATTTATAACGATTTGACAAAATTTTACAATTTGGCTTGCCAGATGCGGCACCAAAACCAGTCTGGCGGGCAAACACAATCCCGGCATTTTTTCGCACCATGGAAGGGCCTTTGCCGGGCCATCGCCGTCTGCGCAAGCTACGGTGCCAACTTGTGGTATCCATGAAAGGAGTATGGAGATGAAATCCCTGGAACATGCCGTAATAATGAATAACGCCTACGCCGCAAGCGTCATGGAGCAGCCATTGCCGGGAAGCCGGATGGCAGAAGAGCGCCTGCCATTCACCGTAAGGGTCGTTCGCGATGATAAAACGCTGCGCAAGGCGATCGCCATCCGCCAAGCCGCCTATTCGCGCCACGTCCCGGAGTTCGGGGCAACGCTGGGTTCACCGGAACCTAACGACCATGATCAAGGCTCGCTAGTACTGCTGGCGGAGTCCAGGATGGACGGATCTCCAGTGGGAACGATGCGGATCCAGACCAATCGCTTCAGGGATCTCGCCATCGAGCGCTCAGCCAAGCTTCCGGCGTGGCTCAAGGGAAGAAGTTTGGCCGAGGCAACCAGACTTGGCGTTGCGCAGGGTGGCTCCGGTCGCGTCGTAAAAATCGTACTCTGCAAGGCGTTCTATCTCTACTGCCTGGCCGCAAATATAGAGTGGATGGTCATCGCCGCCAGACCGCCGTTGGACCGCCCCTACGAAGCTGCACTGTTTAAGGACGTCTATCCAGGCGAGCTTGTCCCGTTGCGTCATGCCGGCAATATTCCGCACCGCGTGCTCGCATTCGAAGTTGACACGGCGGCCGAGAGATGGAATGCGGTAGGTCACTCGCTGTCGAAATTCATGGTGAAAACATGGCATCCCGATATTGACTTGAGCGGCGCGACCTTGCCCTCTTCGAGCCGTCGCGCACGAGGCGTCGAATCGGACCATCAGGCGATGATCAGTGCGTAAGCGGAGCGGTGGGCCGCGCGGGCCCCCCGCCCCCCCCCCCCCGACCCCGGCGCGCCCCCACCCCGGCCGGGGCGGGGGGACAG
>CAZRMO010000010.1:0-39554 GCA_964601155.1 uncultured Enterobacteriaceae bacterium | reverse complement strand
CGGTGGCATGCGCGCCGCGCATGCCACCGCTCATTATCGCGGTCGAAACGAGAACGCGGCTTTGCCGGTCAATATTTTCGCCAATGCCAAAACAGGTATCATGCAGGCTTAGCTTCGCCCGTCGACCTAGCTGATGCTGATGCCGAAGTCTCCTACAATTTTGGCTGGATGGATCAATCGCGCCAATGCGGCGCTGGACGCGCTATTGTATGGCCTGTCCATTTACGGCGTCCCCGCCGTAATCGCCGTAATGTCGCTGATCGCGCTGTATGCTTTCAAACCGCAATATGGTGGTGCAGGTGAGGGGAAACCCCTCGAATTCCGCGTCGTCAAACAAACTGGTGCTACCCTCGAACCGCAACAGGCGCTGGCACGATTAGCGAATCAGCCCAGCGTTCAACACCTCGACACCAGGCTCTCGGAGTCCCCGTTCTGGTTTAGTTTCACCGTCCAGCCCTCAGACTCTAATCAGCCGGTGGACGTGGAGCTTCCAGACAGACACGCACTCGAAGCGAGTTGTTGGGGCGCGGGTGGCCGACGGTTTCTTGGCAGCGCAGACTACAAAGTGTCGGCCGGGCAGATGAAACAGCAAAAGTCCGGATTCGTTCTCGACCTGGGTCGGCTGCAAACGACGGAGACGGTTCTATGCCGGTCCGTGCTCGCTGGCCCCGGACACATATCCGTGGTGCAATGGCCCGCAGACAAGTTCGAGGTGTCACGGCTGAAGTTTCATCGCGATTCAGGGCTCCTTGACGGCGGCCTGATCGTACTCTCCTTGTTCGTGCTGCTCACCGCGCTGATCAACCGCGAATGGATCTACGTCCTCTTTGCGGTATGGCTGATTGCGAACCTGCGCCTAGCTGCGCTGTCTGCCGGATGGGACACAGAGTGGCTTGAGCGAACGATACCGCCAGAATGGATCCTGCGCACAAGGATGTTGACCATTGCGGCCAACTATATCCTGACCTTCACCCTTTTCAGCACACTGTTTCGAGAGGACTTGAAGCGAGTTGGCTATGCGCCGCTAATACGACTTGCCGCGTGGTCATGCCTGCCGCTTCTACTGGCGGGCGTATTCTTGCCTTTTTCCAAGTTTCTACCCTTCATGTGGATAAGCGCTGCCCTAGGCAGCATTTTGCTGACCTTTTTCCTGGCGCGCATTGTGTTCGTTACGCGTTCGGTGGTGGCGATGTGGTACGGCGCGTCGTTCGGCATCGCGCTATTTGCCACGGCTTACGAAGTTATTGCGGCCGCACTGGGCCTCAAGGGGCTAATTGGGACCGTCAACAGCGTCACCGCCGCCCTGGCATCCAGCCTCATGGCGGCGCTTGCAATCGCCGAGCAGATGCGGCAGGAGCATTCGGAGCGGGTGAAGGCGCAGACCGAATTGCGTAGCACCTACGAGGCGATTCCGATCGGACTGTTCACGCTCGACGCCAACGGCGCGTTTCTGCGCGGCAATCCGGCGCTGCACAAGATGTTGGGCCCGGATCTGTTCCACCCCGACAAGGAAACCTGGAACGCGCATTTCGAGGCGGGCGCGTGGGCCAGGCTGCAAGACATGGTCCAACGCGGAACCGGCGAAGATCTGGAGATTCGCGATGCCGTCGCCGACGAGGAAAAATCCAGGCAGTTTCTGGTCAGGGCGACCCTGGCGGGGGACACGATAGAAGGGTCGCTGCAGGATATTACTCAACGCTCCAAAGCGAACGCCAGATTGCGCTTCCTGGCGGAGAACGATTTGCTGACCGGGGTGCTGAACCGGCATGGCATCGAGGAGGTGTTCGACGCGGCGACGCGCAGCCTCGCCGCAGGCCAACCGCTGGCGCTGGCCTACCTCGACCTTGACCGGTTCAAGCTGATCAACGACCTGTTCGGCCATGTAGCGGGGGACGAGGTTCTGAAACGGGTGTCGGACCGCGTGCGCGAAATGCTGGCCCATGGGCACGATGTCGGGCGAGTCGGCGGCGATGAGTTCGTCATCGTGTTCCGCAACACGCCGATCCGCACCGCGACCGCGATCTGCCGCGGCATCGTCGACTGGATCGGATCGCGCCCCTATCAGATAGGCGATAAGGCTTTCCAGGTCAGGGGCTCGATCGGATTGATCGAAGTCGCCGCCGGCACCAGTGTGAAGAACGCGATCTCGGCGGCGGACCGTGCCTGCCGCGAAGCCAAGAAGGGATTGCACGCCAATCTGGTGGTGTACGAAAAGAACCAGGCAGTATTCAAGGAACGCGAGGAGGAGTTGCGACTGATCGAACGCCTCGGAACCGGGGTGGTGCCTGAAGGCCTGTTCCTGGTGATGCAACCGATCATGTCCCTGCGCGAACCGTATGAATCGCTGAACTTCGAAATTTTGCTGCGCATGCGCGACAAGGACAACAGCATTACCTCGGCGGGAAAGATCATCTCCGCGGGCGAAAACAACGGGCGCAGTGCTGTGATCGATCGTTGGGTCATGTCCAATGCCTTGGAGTGGCTCGACGAGCATTACGACAGTCTCGAGCGGACGCGGTTCGCGTGCATGAATCTGAGCGGCGCCTCGCTCAACGACGAGCGCTTCATCGAGGACGCGTTCTCGATGCTGGCACAGCACGGGCGCGCCGTGGGCAAATTATGTATCGAGATCACGGAAAGCGTGGCGCTGCATGACCTGGACAACACGCGCCGCTTCATCGACAAAGTGAGGGATTTCGGGGCCAAGGTGGCGCTCGACGATTTTGGCGCCGGTTACACGTCGTTCTCGTATCTGAAGGAGTTGCGCGCTGATACGCTGAAGATCGACGGCAGCTTCGTCCTCGGCGTGAACGCACATCCGGCAAATCTGGCCATCGTCGAGGCGATCGTGGAACTGGCGCGCAACCTGGGCATGAAAAGCGTGGCGGAATGGGCCGAGGACCTGGCCACGGTCGAGGCCCTGGCAGAGATCGGGGTCGACTACGTACAGGGCTTTGTCATCGCCCGGCCGCAGCTCCCGGCCGCCATCCTGGGCGCGAAATCGTCGGCGAGCTTCATCCAAGATGAGCGCGTCGCCCACTATGTGCGCAATAACCTGGCACGGGGACAGGCGGTCGAGTTGTGGGAACAGCTGCGCGAACTGAAGCCGAAGGGCTGGAACAGTTGAGCTAGGGATTACCCCGGGCCTCGGCGGTCGAGGGCCGGATTTTGATCGGTGCACTCGCTCCGGAGCAAATCATGACAGATACAGCCGCCAACAACGACCGGCAGTACGATGCCCGTGCGATGATCCCCGATCATCCGCAGATTTTCGAGCGCGGGGCAAAGCGCTCGGCGGAAGCGCGCGCTCACTTACCCTGCCGTCTGGACATTCCCTACGGCCCGAGCCCCGCGGAAAAGCTCGACCTATTCCCCGCCGAAGGCAAAAGCGAGGCGCTGCTGGTGTTTATCCACGGCGGCTACTGGAGGTCGCGCGACAAAAGCGATTTCTCTTATCTCGCCCCGGCTTTTACGCGCCGCGGCGTGACCCTGGCCCTGCCGAACTACGGACTGTGCCCCGATGTCGGGATCGAGGATATCGTCAAACAGAACCTTCTCGCCATCGCCTGGCTCTGGCACTACGGCGCGCGCTACGGCGTCAATCCGGGCAGGCTGTACGTGGCCGGACATTCGGCGGGCGCGCACCTGACCGCGATGATGCTGGCGGCGCGCTGGAACACCTACATGCCGCAGCTGCCCTACAACCTGGTGAAAGGTGGCCTCGTGGTGAGCGGTATCTACGACCTGGAGCCGTTGGTGCACGCCCCATTCGTAAACCAGGACCTGAAGCTGGACCAAGCGCTCGCGCGCCGGCTGAGTCCCGTGAACATTCCGCCCGCCACCACCGCACCGCTTTATACTGCGGTCGGGGGCGAGGAAAGCGAGGAGTTCAAACGCCAGAATGCGCTCATCGCCAGAACCTGGCGCTATGCATTCGCCGGGGATATTCCGATGCCCGGCTGCAACCATCTCACCGTGCTCGAACGGCTCGCCGATCCGAATAGCGTCCTGTTCCAAGGCGCGATGGGCATGATGAAGGGGTGACATCCCACAGGCGCTGCGGCGTAGCAAGCCTCGTGGAAAACTGCTATCTTTCGCCGGTCATGAATCCGCGCACGCTGCTCATCGATAGCTTTCACGCTGCAGTCGGCGCCGCCGATGCACAGAAGATTTTGCCCCCGCACTTGCCGCAGCTGCCGGCAGGCAAAACGCTGGCGATCGGCGCGGGCAAGGCCGCCGCCGCCATGGCGCTCGCAGTCGAGCAGCACTGGCCGTCCACCGCGCCGCTAACCGGCATTGTCATCACGCGCTACCAGCACGGCTTGCTCACCAACCGCATCCAGGTAGTGGAGGCGGGCCATCCGGTCCCGGACGAAAGCGGCGAGAAAGCGGCGCAGGAGATCCTGCGCCAAGCGAAAGCCCTGGGAGCAAACGACTTGCTGCTCGCGCTGTTGTCGGGCGGCGCATCGAGCCTGCTGAGCCTACCCGCCGAGGGCATCGGCATGGCTGAACTCAAGGCGACGACGAAGGAACTGTTGCGCTGCGGTGCTCCGATTCAGGACATGAACACCGTACGCAAACACCTGTCCCGCATTCAGGGCGGCAAGCTCGCCGCGGCATGCCGGGCGCGAGTGCTGGCGCTGATCATCTCCGACGTGACCGGGGACGACCCCACCCATATCGGCTCGGGCCCCTGTGCGCCCGACCCGAGCACCTACCAGGACGCCTTGGACATTATCGCGCGCTATGGCGTCAAAGCGCCGGCGCCGGTGCTGGCGCATCTCGCGCGCGGCGCGAGCGGCGAGATCGCCGAAACGCCCAAGCCCGGCGACAAGCTGTTCGGTCGCGTGGAGAACCGCGTCATCGCCAGCGCGCAGGGCTCGCTGCAGGCCGCGGCTGGCTATTTCCGCGACCAAGGCATCACGCCGATGGTGCTGGGCGACAGCGTCACCGGCGAAGCCCGCGAAGTCGCCAAGGTCTACGCTGCGCTCGTGCGCCAGATCCGTGGGCATGGCGAGCCATTCAAGCCGCCCGTGGCGCTGATTTCGGGCGGCGAATGCACCGTTACCATGCGCGGTAATGGCCGCGGCGGCCGCTGCACCGAATTCCTGCTGTCGCTGGCGCTGGAACTGGACGGCATGGCCAACGTTTACGCGCTCGCCTGCGATACCGACGGCATCGATGGCTCGGAGGATAATGCCGGCGCGGTGCTGGCGCCCGACGCGCTCGCGCGCGCCTCAGCCGCCGGCGTCTCCGCCAAGAAGCTCCTGGCGAACAACGACGGCTACAGCTTTTTCGAGGTATTGAACGATCTGGTCGTGACCGGCCCGACGCGGACCAACGTCAACGATTTCAGGGCGATACTTGTGCTATGAGAGGCGAGCGGGTCAAGAATCAAAACAATGGATCGAGCCAAGCGAACCAACTGCCGGAAAGCTCAACTCCGGCCTACTTTGTCACCGATTTTTAGACCCAGCAGCTGCGCCGCACTGCCGCAGTTGACCGCGATCTCCACCAGACCCTGGCTGTTTTCATACCAGAACGCCTCACCCTCCGCGACCTCGGAGAAAACGCGCGCGTAGCGCAACTTGCGCGCGCCGACCAAGAGTACGGCGTCGCACGCGATCCCGCGCGCGCGCAGGCCAGTATGGGCATTACCGAAATGATCGACGTAAATGACCTCGTTCAGGTCGTCGGCGCCGAACTCGACGCTGAGCCCGCCGCGGTGCTCGGACCATCCCTCCGGCAGGCCACCATGCGCGGCCAGCCGGGCGGCGACCGGCGCGAACAGGTCGCGACCGTGGAACGAAGCCGACAACGGCGACGGCCGCCATACGACGCGCAGGCAATCACACTTGTGCGCGCGCGCAGCGACCACCGAAAGCAGACCATTGTCCGGGCCTACGTACCAGCATCCATCAGCTTGCACCACCACGGCCGCGCGCGCGCCGCCGACCCCAGGGTCGACCACGGCGAGAACCACGCTGTCTTCGGCAAAGCGCCCGGCCATGGCGGCGAGGAGGTGCGCGCCGGCGCGCACGTTGAACGCCGGCGCATCGTGCAGCAGATCAATCACCCCTACGCTAGGCGCAAACCGCTGCAATATCGCCTTCACCTGGCCGACGTAGATGTCGCCTGAACCAAAATCGGTAAACAACAGGATCGCCATTGGCACATTTTAGCCCACCAAATAAATAAGCCGGCACGCGGCCGGCTTATTCGATGCGTACGGGCGCTCCTAGGTCTTGGCTTTCGCGCCGGCAGAACCTTCCGCTTCCTCTGGGCGGTCCATGAGTTCGACCAGCGCCATGGGCGCATTGTCGCCCTGACGGAACCCGTTCTTGAGTATACGCAGATAGCCACCGTTCCTCTTGGCGTAACGCGGGCCGAGCTCATTGAACAATTTGCTGACCATGTCGCGGTCGCGCAGGCGGTTGAACGCCAGGCGACGATTGGCAACTGTGGCAATCTTGCCCAGCGTGATCATCGGCTCGACCACGCGGCGCAACTCCTTCGCCTTGGGCAGCGTGGTCGTGATGACTTCGTGCTTCAGCAGCGAATTGGTCATGTTGCGCAGCATCGCCAGGCGATGGCTGCTGGTGCGGTTGAGTTTTCTCAGTCCTAAGCGGTGACGCATGTTCTTGCCTCTTCTGTTCTGCCCCCGTCTCGAGGGCCATATTCCTCGCTCGCAGCTCGCCGCGGGCGGGCTTGTCTCAGACGTGCGCGACTTCCAGCCCGGCGGGCGGCCAGTTCTCCAGCTTCATTCCCAGCGTCAGCCCGCGTGAAGCCAACACTTCCTTGATCTCGTTGAGCGACTTGCGGCCCAGATTCGGCGTCTTCAGCAACTCAGTCTCGGTGCGCTGAATCAGATCACCGATGTAATAGATGTTCTCTGCCTTCAGGCAGTTGGCCGAACGCACGGTGAGCTCCAGGTCGTCTACCGGGCGCAACAGAATCGGATCGACTTGCGGCGCCTTTACCGGCTCGCTCGCTACCGGCGTACCCTCGAGTGCGGCGAACACCGATAGTTGGTCCACCAGCACGCGCGCGGCGTAGCGTATCGCCTCTTCCGGCTCGACCACGCCATTGGTCTCGATATCCATGATCAGTTTGTCCAGGTCGGTGCGCTGTTCCACCCGCGCCGACTCGACCGCGTAGCTCACGCGGCGCACCGGCGAGAATGAAGCGTCGAGGATGATTTTGCCGATGCCCCTGGTTTCTTCCGGCATCACGCGCACATTGCCGGGCTCGTAGCCGCGGCCGCGCTCGACCTTGATCTGCATTTCCAGCTTGCCGCCGGGCGAAAGGTGTGCGATGACGTGCTCTGGATTAATGATCTCCACGTCGTGCGAAACTTCGATATCCGCTGCGGTCACCGCGCCTTCGCCTTTTTTCTTCAGCGTCAGCAGGGCTTCGCTGCGGTTGTGCACTTTCAACACCACGCCCTTGAGATTGAGCAGAATATCGACTACGTCCTCCTGCACGCCGTCGATGGTCGAATACTCGTGCAGCACTCCGGAGATCTGCACCTCGGTCGGGGCGAAACCCGGCATCGAGGACAACAGTACGCGCCGTAGCGCGTTACCCAGTGTGTGACCGTAGCCACGCTCGAACGGCTCCATCACCACTTTGGCATGATTCGGAGCGACGCTCTGCACGTCGATGATGCGCGGTTTCAGAAATCCACTGCTTTGCATGGAGGTTCCTCTGGGAAACTTTGACAATTACTTGGAATACAGTTCGACAACCAAGCTTTCGTTGATGGTCGAAGGCAGCTCGGTGCGCTGCGGTTTGGCCTTGAACATGCCCTTCATCGCCGTGGTATCGACTTCCAGCCATTCGGGTATGCCGCGCGAAGCAGCCGCCGTGGATGCGCCCTTGATGCGCAGCTGATCCTTGGCCTTTGCCGCCACTTCGATAGTGTCGCCTGCGCGCACGTGGTAAGAGGGAATGTTGACGCGCCTGCCGTTCACCATGATACCGTTGTGGCGCACGACCTGACGCGCCTCGTTACGCGAAGCGCCGAAACCCATGCGGAAGCACACCGTATCCAGGCGCGATTCGAGCAACTGCAGCAGGCTCTCGCCGGTGATGCCTTTGCCTCGGGCGGCCGCCGCATAGATGCCGCGGAACTGGCGTTCGAGGATGCCGTACATACGGCGGATCTTCTGCTTCTCACGCAGCTGCTTGCCGTAGTCGGACATGCGCTGGCCGCTCTTCTGGCCATGCTGGCCAGGCGCGTAGGCGCGGCGCTCAACCGCGCATTTGTCGGTAAAGCATTTCTCGCCTTTGAGGAACAGTTTCTCGCCCTCGCGGCGGCACTGGCGGCATTTTGGGTCTAGGTTGCGGGCCACGTTCCGGTCTCCTTAAATGCGCCGACGCTTGGGCGGGCGGCAGCCATTGTGCGGCACCGGCGTCACATCGCTGATGCTGGTGATTTTCAGTCCGATCGCGTTCAGCGCGCGCACCGCGGACTCGCGCCCGGGCCCAGGACCCTTGATGCGCACCTCGACGTTCTTCACGCCGCATTCCTGCGCCGCCTTGCCCGCCTGCTCAGCGGCGATCTGCGCCGCGAACGGCGTCGATTTGCGCGAACCCTTGAAGCCTGCGGCGCCGGATGTCGCCCACGAGAGCGCGTTGCCCTGGCGGTCGGTGATGGTAATGATGGTGTTGTTGAACGACGCGTGAATGTGCGCGATGCCTTCGGCAACGTTCTTCTTCACCTTTTTGCGTGCGCGCGCCGCTGCTGTGGAGCCAGCGCTCGTGGGTTTGGCCATTTATGCTTTCCTCTACGTATCCGTTGATGCGACGCTTAGGTCTTGCTCGCCGCGGATTTCATCTTGATCGCGGCCTTACGCGGGCCCTTGCGCGTGCGCGCGTTGGTGCGCGTGCGCTGCCCGCGCACCGGCAAGCCCTTGCGGTGGCGCGAACCGCGATAACAGCCTAAGTCCATCAGGCGTTTTACCGACATCGACACCTCGCGCCGCAGATCGCCTTCGACCGTGAATTTGGCCACCTCTTCGCGCAAGCGTTCCATGTCGGAATCCGACAGGTCCTTGACCTTCGACGACGCCCCAACTCTGGCGGCAACGCATATGGCCTGCGCGCGCGCACGCCCGATTCCGAAGATTGCGGTCAATGCAATCTCGGCGTGTTGGTGGTTTGGAATGTTGACGCCTGCAATTCGGGCCATTAGTTCACTCCAAGAATGCGAAACCGGTAATTATAGCTTGATATCATGCTCTATGCCAACCATTTAACCTTGCCGCTGTTTATGCCGCGGATTGGTGCAAATCACGCGCACCACTCTTTTCCTGCGAATTACCTTGCAGTTGCGGCACATCTTTTTCACTGATGCCTGTACTTTCATGGTGCTCTCCTGCTCTGCCTCGGTTCGCGCTACTACGCCCGTACTCAGGCTACTTCGCGCGGAAAACGATCCGCGCCCTTGTCAAATCATACGGCGTCAACTCCACCGTCACCTTATCGCCCGGCAGGATGCGGATATAGTGCATGCGCATCTTGCCCGAGATATGTCCCAACACTACGTGCCCGTTTTCCAGCTTCACCCTGAAAGTCGCGTTGGGAAGGTTCTCGACAATCTCCCCCTGCATCTCGATAACGTCTTCTTTCGCCATCAGCGTGTGGGGAAACCCGTGCCCTTGAAATTGGCCTTTTTCAACAGGCTTTCGTACTGGTGCGACATGATGTAGGCCTGTACCTGCGACATGAAATCCATGGTCACCACCACGATGATCAGCAGCGAGGTTCCGCCGAAATAAAACGGCACGTTCCATTTAAGAATCAGGAATTCCGGCAACAAGCAGACTAAAGTTACATACACCGCGCCAGCCAAGGTAAGCCGCGTAAGGATCTTCTCCAGGTAGCGCGCGGTCTGATCGCCCGGACGGATTCCCGGCACGAATGCCCCGCTCTTCTTCAGGTTATCCGCGGTCTCCTTCGGGTTGTATTGCAACGCGGTATAGAAAAAACAAAAGAATATGATGGCGCCTGAGTACAGCAGGACATAAATCGGTTGGCCCGGCGACAGCGTGCTGGAAATGTCGCGCAGCCAGCTCATGCTCTCGCTGCGGCCGAACCAGCCGGCTAGGGTCGCCGGAAACAGGATGATGCTCGAAGCGAATATAGGCGGGATCACTCCGGCCATATTGAGTTTGAACGGAAGATGCGAGGCCTGGCCGCCGTAAACCTTGTTTCCGACCTGACGCTTGGCATAATTCACGAGTATCTTGCGCTGACCACGTTCGACGAAACAAACCGCCCAGGTCACAAGCATCACGGCCGCGGCAACCAGCAGCGCGGTGAGCGGATGCATGGCGCCGGTGCGCACCAACTCCAAGGTACCGCCGACGGCGTTGGGCAGTCCCGCCGCAATGCCCGCGAAAATGATGATCGAGATGCCGTTGCCGAGGCCACGTTCGGTGATCTGCTCGCCGAGCCACATCAGGAACATGGTGCCGGTTACCAGCGTGGTCACGGTGACGAGGCGGAACGTGAGACCCGGATCAAGCACTAAGCCCGGCTGCGATTCCAGGGCAATTGAAATGCCGGTCGCCTGAAACAGCGCCAGGAACACCGTCCCGTATCGTGTGTACTGAGTGATCTTGCGCTGCCCCGACTGGCCTTCCTTCTTCAACTGCTCGAGCTGCGGCGACACCGTCGTCATCAGCTGGATGATGATCGAGGACGAAATATACGGCATGATCCCCAGGGCAAAGATGGTAAAGCGCCGCAAGGCGCCGCCGGAGAACATGTTGAACATGCCGAGGATCCCGCCCTGCTGCGAGCTGAACAGATCGGCGAGCACTTTCGCATCGATCCCCGGCACCGGAATGTGCGCGCCGATGCGGAACACGACCAGCGCGCCGAGCAGAAACAGCAGACGCTTTTTCAGGTCGCCGTACTTGCCGGTCTTGCCGATATTTTGAGCGCGGGTAGCCATCGGCAATTACGCCTTCCCGCCCTTTGTCTTGGATTTTGATGCGCCCTTGGCAGCGGGCTCGGTGGCGCCCTTGGCTGCTTTCTGCGGCTTCGCTTTGGCCTTCGACTTGTCCGCGTGCTCGGCTTTGACGCCCTTTGGCGCCTCGGCCCTGGCTTTGGCTTTGGCAGCGGCTGCAACCCTAGCTTTGGCTTTCTTGCCCTTGCCTACCGGTGCTTTCTCTTCCAGTGACGCGATACTGCCGCCGGCCGCTTCGATAGCGGCCCGGGCGCCCTTGGTAACGCGCAGTCCGCTCAGGCTGACTTTGCGCTCGAGCTTGCCCGACAGGATGACCTTGGCGGTTTCAGTCGCTTCCGGTACGACGCCCGCAGTCTTGAGTGCCTTCAGATCGATATCTGCGAGTTGCATTTTCTGCAGGTCGGACAGGCGCACTTCGGCGGTCAGTCCGCGCGCGAGTGAGTTGAAGCCGCGCTTTGGCAGGCGCCGCTGCAGCGGCATCTGGCCGCCCTCAAAACCGACTTTGTGAAAGCCGCCGGCACGCGACTTCTGTCCCTTGTGGCCGCGTCCGGCGGTCTTGCCCAGGCCGGAACCGATGCCGCGGCCGACACGACGGCGCGGCTGTTTAGCGCCTGCGGCAGGCTTGATCGTATTGAGCTGCATCTATGCCTCGCACTTCACCAGGTAGTACACCTTGTTGATCATGCCGCGGATGGCAGGAGTATCCTGCAATTCCACGGTGTGGTTGATGCGCTTCAAGCCCAGCCCGCGCACCGTGGCGCGATGCGCCGCCTTGCAGCCGATCACGCTTTTAACCAGGGTAACCTTGAGTTTCTTGTCCGCCATGATTGCCTCAACCGGTGATTTCTTCGACCGACTTGCCGCGCTTTGCGGCGATCTCGGACGGCGTGTTCATGGATTTCAAACCCTGCAACGTGGCGCGCACAATATTGTAGGGGCTGCCCGAGCCGATGCATTTGGCGAGCACATTGGTAATGCCCATGACCTCGAACACCGCGCGCATAGCGCCGCCGGCGATAATCCCAGTGCCCTCAGACGCGGGCTGCATGTACACCCTGGCCGCGCCATGGCGGCCCATTACCGCATGGTGCAGCGTGCCGTTCTTCAGGCTGACGCGCACCATTTTTTTCCGCGCTTCTTCCATGGCCTTTTGCACTGCGACCGGGACCTCGCGCGACTTGCCTTTGCCCATACCGACACCACCGTCGCCGTCGCCAACTACCGTGAGCGCCGCGAAGCTGAGGATGCGCCCGCCCTTCACCACCTTGGTGACGCGATTGATCGCGACCATCTTCTCGCGCAGCCCGTCGCCGCGGTCGTCGCCGCCCATCTTGCCCTGCATCCTGCCTTGCATCTTCGCCATATTCGTCCCCGATTCGAGGTCTAACGTTACGAGGGGAACCCGGAGGAAAAGGAAGGGTCCCTCCCCTGCCTCAGCCCATCGTGCTCCCTTATTTCAGCTGCCTGACGATAACTCCGTCAGGCACCCTCAAAACTTCAGCCCGCCTTCGCGCGCCGCTTCCGCCAGCGCCTTGACGCGGCCGTGAAACTGCAGGCCGCCGCGGTCGAATGCCACCTTCTCGATGCCCAACTGCTTGGCCTTGGCGGCGATGCGCTTGCCGACTGCTTCGGCCGCCTTTACAGTGCCGCCCTTGGCGACGCTCGCGCGCACTTCCTTCTCCAGCGTGGAGGCTGCAGTCAAAACTTTGGTCCCGCAGGCGGAAATCACCTGGGCATAAATGTGGCTGTTGGTGCGATGCACCGCCAAGCGCACCGACTTCAGTTCAGCAATCTTGGCCCGCGATCTGCGTGCCCGGCGCAGCCGCGCCTGCTTTTTATCTATCATGGCTTTAGCTCCGCTTACTTCTTCTTGGTCTCTTTCAAGGCCACTTTCTCGCCCGTATAGCGCACGCCCTTGCCCTTATACGGCTCCGGGCTGCGATAGGCGCGCACCTCTGCGGCCACTTGGCCTACCTGCTGCTTGTCATTGCCGCGAAGGACGATCTCGGTTTGGGTCGGCGTTTCAACTTTGACGCCATTGGGCATCTGGTGCACCACGGGATGCGAAAAGCCTAGCGCCAGGTTCAGTTTGTCGCCCTGTGCCTGCGCGCGATAGCCGACCCCGACCAGGGTCAGTTTCCTTTCGAAACCCTTGCTCACGCCCTCGACCATATTGGCCACGAGGGCCCGGATGGTGCCGGACATGGCGTTGGCCCGGGTGGAATCGTTGTTCACCATACACAGCAGATTGTCGCCTTGGCGTTCAATCTTGATGTCACTGCTCAGGCGCTGGGTCAGCGTACCCAGCGGCCCTTTCACTGCTACCGTATCGGCCGACAGCGTCACCTCGACGCCCTTGGGCACAACAATAGGGTTCTTTCCGATTCGCGACATGGTTCTGCCCCCTTAAGCCACGATGCACAGCACTTCGCCGCCAATCCCCGTAGCGCGCGCTTTTCTGTCGGTCATCACGCCCCTCGAGGTGGATACGATGGCGATTCCCAGCCCGTTCATGATCTTCGGGATCTCGTCGCGGCCTTTGTAGATGCGCAGTCCCGGGCGACTGACACGCTCGATCTTCTCGATTACCGGCTCGCCCGCATAGTACTTCAGCGCGATCTCGAGGGTCGGTTTCCCGTCCTCATCGCGCACCTTGAATTCCTCAATGTAGCCCTCGTCCTTCAGCACCTGCGCGATCGACGTCTTCACGCGCGACGAAGGCATCGCCACCGACAGCTTTTCCGCAAGTTGCGCGTTGCGGATGCGTGTCAGCATATCGGAGATCGGATCACTCATGCTCATACTCTGTCTCCTCTCACCAGCTGGCTTTGGTCATGCCGGGGATTTCGCCGCGCATGGCGATGTCGCGCAGCTTGTTGCGCCCCAAGCCGAACTTGCGGTACACGCCGCGCGGGCGGCCCGTCAGCTTGCAGCGGTTCCGGATCCGTGTCGGAGACGCGTTCCGAGGCAGTTGTTGCAACTGCATACGCGCCGCCATGCGCTCGTCCTCGGGCTGCTTGAAATCGTTGATGACGGCCAGCAGCGCCGCGCGTTTGACGGCAAATTTCTTCACTGTCTTGCTGCGCTTTTCGTTGCGGTTGATGACTGCGGTTTTTGCCATGGCGCAATCCTTCAGGTCTTGAACGGAAATTTGAAGGCCGCGAGCAGCGCTTTGGCTTCCTCGTCGGTCTTCGCAGTGGTGGTGATGCTGATGTTCATGCCACGCAGGGCATCAATCTTGTCGTATTCGACTTCGGGAAATATGATCTGCTCTTTCACACCCAAATTGTAGTTGCCGCGACCGTCGAAAGCGCGCTGCGACAGGCCGCGGAAATCGCGGATCCGCGGGATCGCGATGCTGACCAGGCGGTCGAGAAACTCGTACATGCGCACCCCGCGCAGGGTGACCATGCAGCCGATCGCCAGGCCTTTGCGGATCTTGAAGCCGGCGATGGGCTTTTTCGACAAGGTGACCACCGGCTTTTGCCCGGCGATCTTGGTCATGTCGCCAACCGCGTTATCCATGATTTTCTTGTCGTTGACAGCTTCGCCCACGCCCATGTTGAGCGTGATCTTTTCGATGCGCGGAACCTGCATCGTCGTCTTGTACCCGAACTTCTTGACCAGGTCCGGGACCACCGTCTCTTTGTAATAGCCGTATAAGCGTGCCATGGGGTTTTCTCTCTCAGGCGTCGACGACTTCGCCGTTGGACTTGAAAATACGCACCTTGCGTCCGTCGTCAAGCGTCTTGAACGCGACGCGGTCGCCCTTCTGCGTCTGTGGATTGAACAGTGCAACGTTTGAGATGTCGATCGGCATATCGATCTCGACGATGCCGCCGGTCTGGTTCTTCATTGGGTTCGGCTTCTGGTGTTTCTTCGCACGATTGACGCCCTCAACCAGTAGGTGCCTGTCATCGACGCGGCGCAGCACCATACCGCGCTTGCCCTTGTCCTTGCCGGTGGTGACGATCACATCGTCACCTTTGCGAATCTTTTGCATGGCCTTCGATTCCTATATTCCTGACTTGGGGGCCGACGCGGGAGCTTGCCTCCTTGCTGCGTCGACCCTATCTCTTACAAAACTTCGGGCGCGAGCGACACGATCTTCATGAAGCGCTCGTTGCGCAGTTCGCGTGTCACCGGTCCGAATATGCGCGTTCCGATCGGCTCCAGCTTGGCATTGAGCAGCACGGCGGCATTGTTGTCGAACTTGATCAGCGAGCCGTCGGCACGGCGCACGCCCTTGGCCGTACGCACCACCACGGCGCTGTATATTTCGCCCTTTTTTACGCGGCCACGCGGGGCGCAATCCTTGACGCTGACCTTGATCACGTCGCCAATGCCGGCATAGCGCCGCTTTGAGCCACCCAATACCTTGATGCACATGACAGCGCGCGCACCCGTGTTGTCAGCCACATCCAAAACGCTTTGCATCTGAATCATGATTTGTTTCCTTTCCAACTTGAACCGCTTGCTTTAGTAGCACCGTCAAGCACGTGCGGCGCGTAGCGGCCAGTCTTGGAACCCGTTTGGGTTTGAACCGCTTCAGCAAAAGGCGAAGCGGCAACGCGAAAAACATTGGATTATACCCGACCTCAACTGGCGGATCAAGGGTTATTATCCGGTTTTTAAATATTCCTGGCCTTCTCGACCAGTTTGATGACCTTCCACGCCTTGGTCTTCGAAACCGGCCGCGTCTCTTGGATCATTACCAGATCGCCAAGTTTATACTCGTTGTTCTCCGCATGCGCGTGGTATTTCCTCGACCGGGTCACAAACTTGCCCAGCAGGGGGTGGCGCACACGGCGTTCAATCAGCACCGTCACGGTTTTGTTCATCTTGTCGCTGACCACGCGCCCGGTCAGGGCACGCACGACCTTGGTTACCTTGACTGTTTGGGTATCGCTCATTTTGTTGCCGCCTTCTGTGCAATGATGGTGCGCACCCGTGCAATATCGCGGCGGGTCTTCTTCAGCTGGCTGTTGTTCGTCAGCTGTTGTGTCGCAATCTGCATACGAAGGCCGAATTGCGCCTTCAGCAGGTCATTCAGTTCCTGGTTCAATTGCGCCACGTCCTGGGCGCGCAGTTCGCTCGGTTTCATTGGTCTACCCCACTAAACGGTGGACAAACGCCGTGGCGATGGGCAGTTTGGCTGCGGCCAGGCGGAAAGCCTGTCGTGCCAGCACTTCATCCACGCCGTCCATTTCATACAGCACTTTTCCGGGAACGATCTCCGCCACGAAATACTCGGGATTGCCCTTGCCGTTGCCCATGCGCACCTCCGCCGGTTTATGCGAAATCGGCTTGTCCGGAAAAATCCGGATCCAGATGCGGCCGCCGCGCTTGATGTGGCGGGTCATGGCGCGCCGCGCAGCCTCTATCTGGCGCGCGGTCAGTCGGCCGCGGCCTATCGCCTTGAGTCCGAATTCGCCGAAAGATACCTTGTTGCCGCGCGTAGCAATGCCCTTGTTGCGGCCTTTTTGCTGCTTGCGGTATTTTGACCTTGCTGGTTGAAGCATCTTACGCTCCTGTCTTCTTGATAGCGCGCTTGACCGGAGTCTTGGCCTTGGCTGCGGGTTTGGCGGCTTCGCCGGTCGATCCCTCGGCTGCGGCTTCCGCCTTGGGCGCTTCGTCTTTGGCGGCGTCGACGGCAGCGGGCTTCTTGCGCGTGCGCGTCGTTGCCTTGGGTTTTACCGCGCCTTCCGGTTTGGCGGCAGCGGCCTCGGTTCTGGGCGCAGGTGCCGGCGCCTTGCGCGCCTTTCTCGGCGACGGCACTTCCTCGGGCGTGGAACCAGGTACAGCGATGGGCTGTTCGTTCTTGCCCACGGTCTCGCCCTTGTATACCCACACCTTGATACCGATCACACCATACGTTGTCTTGGCTTCGCCGAAACCGTAATCGATGTCGGCACGCAGGGTATGCAGAGGCACCCGGCCCTCGCGGTACCACTCATTGCGCGCGATCTCGATACCGTTCAGCCTGCCCGAGCTCGCGATCTTGATGCCCTGCGCGCCAAGACGCATCGCGTTCTGCATGGCGCGCTTCATCGCGCGGCGGAACATGATGCGCTTCTCCAACTGTTGCGCGATGGAATCGGCGATGAGTTGGGCATCGATCTCGGGCTTCCTGATCTCCTCGATGTTGACGTGCACCATCTGCACGCCCAGCATCTTGCGCAGTTCGGCCTTGAGTACCTCGATGTCCTCGCCTTTCTTGCCGATGACCACGCCGGGGCGGGCGCTGTGTATGGTAATGCGGGCGTCCTTGGCCGGACGTTCGATGACCACACGGCCGACCGAGGCGTGCGCGAGCTTTTTCTTCAGGTAGTCGCGTACCTTCAGGTCTTCGTTGAGCATCGCGCCGAAGTTCTTGCTGTTGGCATACCAGCGCGAACCCCAGTTCTTGTTGACTGCGAGGCGGAACCCGATCGGGTGGATTTTCTGTCCCATGACTGTCCCTTATGCTTTCGCTGCGGTTTTGGCCGCGCTGCGCTTTGCTTTAACCTCGTCGCCCACCGTGATGAAAATATGGCAGGAGTGCTTGATGATGCGGTTGCCGCGGCCCTTGGCGCGGGCGTGAAAGCGCTTGAGCATCGAACCCTGTTCGACGTAGATGGTCTGCACCTTCAACTCGTCGATATCGGCGCCGTCGTTGTGTTCGGCATTGGCGATGGCCGATTCGAGCACTTTCTTGATGATCTTGGCGCCTTTCTTCGGGCTGAACGCGAGGACGTTGAGCGCCTTGTCCACCGCTAGTCCGCGGATCTGGTCGGCGACAAGCCGTCCCTTCTGCGCGGAAAGGTGAACACCGCGCAAGCTAGCTCTGGTTTGCATGGCTGTCACTCCTATTTCTTCGCTGCCGACGGCGTCCCGCTGGCGACTTTTCTATCGGCCGAGTGGCCCTTGAAGGTGCGAGTGAGCGCAAACTCACCCAGCTTGTGACCCACCATATTCTCGGAAATATAGACCGGGATGTGCTGCTTGCCGTTATGCACCGCAATGGTCAGGCCGACGAAATCCGGCAGGATGGTGGAGCGGCGCGACCAGGTCTTGATCGGGCGCTTGTCGCCGCTACCGCGTACTTTCTCCACCTTGCCCACCAGATGGTGGTCAACGAACGGGCCTTTCTTGACTGAACGTCCCATGTCCTATCCTCTATTTCTTGTTACGGCGATTGATGATCATGCCGCTGGTGCGCTTGTTCTTGCGCGTGCGGTAGCCCTTGGTTAACGTACCCCAGGGGCTGACCGGATGCCGGCCGGCGGCGGTCTTGCCTTCGCCGCCTCCATGCGGGTGATCGACCGGATTCATCGCCACGCCGCGCACGGTCGGGCGCACGCCACGCCAGCGCATGCGCCCGGCCTTGCCAACCGATTCCAGCGAATGCTCTTCGTTGCCGACTTCACCGATGGTGGCACGGCACTCGATATGCACCTTGCGTACTTCGCCCGAACGCAGGCGCAACTGAGCGTAACTGCCTTCGCGCGCAAGCAGTTGCACCGAAGTGCCAGCCGCGCGCGCGATTTGCGCGCCTTTGCCGGGCTGCATCTCGACGCAATGTACGGTGGTACCCACCGGGATATTGCGTAGCGGCAGGGTATTGCCGGGCTTGATCGGCGCTTCCGCGCCCGACATCAACTGCGCACCCACCGCGACGCCCTTGGGCGCAATGATGTAGCGGCGCTCTCCGTCCAGGTAGCACAGCAGCGCAAGATTGGCGCTGCGATTGGGATCGTATTCCAGTCGCTCGACCTTGGCGACGACACCATCCTTCGCGCGCTTGAAATCGACGATGCGGTAATGCTGCTTGTGGCCCCCACCCTGGTGGCGCATTGTGATATGGCCGCTGTTGTTGCGTCCGGCGCGCCGCGACTGCGGTTCGAGCAAAGGAGCGTGGGGCTTGCCCTTGTGCAGATCGGCGTTGACGACCTTGACCAGGGAGCGTCGGCCGGGTGACGTTGGTTTTACCTTGACGAGTGCCATGTTCTACCCCACCGCATGAAAGTTGATTTCCTGGCCGGGCTTCAGGCACACATACGCCTTTTTCCAGTCTTTGCGCCTGCCGGTCAGCTTGCCAAAGCGCTTTTGCTTGCCCTTGACGTTGGCGACTTGCACGTTCTCGACCTCGACCTTGAACAGCAGCTCGACCGCGGCCTTGATCTCCGGCTTGGTCGCGTTCCCGACAACGCGGAACACCACCTGCTCGTTCTTCTCGGCGACATAGGTGCTCTTTTCAGACACCTGCGGCGCGAGCAGCACCTGCATCAGGCGTTGTGCATTTTTCACCGCGGGCTTCGCCGGGGTCTTGCTTGTTTGCGTCGCATTCATCCCAGCATCTCCTCGAATTTGCCGACTGCCTTGCGGGTCAGGATCACATTTTGATAGCGGATCAGCGACACCGGATCGGCTTCGGCCACTTCCAGCACCAGCACGTTGGGCAGGTTTCTTGAGGACAGAATAAGATTGTCATCGAGCTCATCGGTGATCAGCAGCAGCGAACCGTCAACGCCCATGTCCTTGACCTTCTGCAGGAAAAGCTTGGTCTTCGGCGCGTCCAGAGCGAAATTCTCGATCACCTTCAAACGGTCCTCGCGCGCCAGCTGCGACAGGATCGATGCGACTCCTGCGCGGTACATCTTCTTGTTCAGCTTTTGCGTGAAGTTTTCGTCCGGGCTGGACGGGAAGATCCTACCGCCGCCTCGCCACAGCGGGCTCGAGGCCATGCCCGCGCGCGCGCGTCCCGTTCCCTTCTGCCGCCACGGCTTGCGCGTCGACTTGGCGATCTCGGCGCGCCCCTTCTGCGCGCGCGTGCCCTGGCGCGCGTTGGCCTGATACGCCGTCACCACCTGATGAATCAGCGGTTCGTTGTAGTCGCGGCCGAACAACGTGTCGGAAGCGGCCATGGTAGAGGCTGCCTGTCCTTTGGCGTCGATCAGTTTCAGATCCATTATTTCTTACCTCCCTTGGCCGACGCGGCAACGACCTTCTTCAGCCGCGCCTTGATGGCCGGGTGCACCAGCAAGTCGCCGCCCTTGCTGCCGGGGACCGAGCCCTTGATCAACAGAAGCTGGCGTTCCGCATCGATGCGCACGATCTCGAGGCTCTGGGTAGTGCACTTGACGTTGCCGAGTTGGCCCGCCATGCGCTTGCCCGGAAATATCCGGCCGGGATCCTGCGCCTGGCCGGTAGAACCGGGAGTGTTATGCGAGCGAGAATTCCCGTGGCTGGCGCGGTTGGAGGAAAAATTGTGGCGCTTGATGACGCCGGAGAAGCCCTTGCCCTGCGAGGTGCCCGTAACGTCCACCATCTGCCCCACCTGGAACAGGTCGACGCCCACCTTGCCGCCAAGCTTAAGATTGGCGAGCTGGTCTTCGGCGACGCGGAATTCCTTCAGCGTATGCCCGGCCTCGACGGCGGCTTTGGCGAAATGGCCGGCCGCCGACTTGTTCACGCGAGAGGGACGGCGCTTGCCGAACGTTACCTGAACGGCCGCATAACCGTCGGTCTTCGCGGTCTTGATCTGGGTCACACGGTTGTCGGACACATCCACCACGGTCACCGGAACGGAATCGCCTTCGTCCGTGAAAACGCGGGTCATGCCGACCTTACGACCGACTAATCCTAAACTCATCTTCTTTCCCTTCGTTAAAAGGCGCCGACTACAATTGGCCGACAATTATCCGTCGCGCCCGGCGTTTCGCTGCCGGTGCGCGCGGCACTACAATCATCCGCTACAGCTTGATCTCCACGTCCACTCCGGCCGGCAGGTCCAACTTCATCAGCGCATCCACGGTCTTGTCGGTGGGGTCGATAATGTCCATCAGGCGCAGGTGGGTACGGATCTCGAACTGGTCGCGCGAGGTCTTGTTTACGTGCGGGGAACGCAGCACGTCGAAGCGCTCGATACGGGTAGGCAAAGGCACGGGCCCCTTGACCACGGCGCCGGTGCGCTTCGCAGTGTCGACGATCTCCAGCGCCGACTGATCGATCAGCCGGTAGTCGAACGCCTTGAGACGAATTCTGATTTTCGTGCTTTGCATGTTTTTCCTTTGAGCAGCCCAGGGTCCCGCTGTTTGCGCCGACCTCTGACCTCCAGTCTGTAATCTTTACTCGATCACCTTGGCGACGACGCCCGCACCCACGGTGCGCCCGCCCTCGCGGATGGCAAAGCGCAGGCCCTGCTCCATCGCGATCGGCGCAATCAGCGTCACCACCATCTTCACGTTGTCCCCAGGCATCACCATCTCCACCCCCGCCGGCAGCTCGCAGCTCCCCGTCACGTCCGTCGTGCGGAAATAAAACTGCGGCCGGTAACCCGGGAAGAACGGCGTGTGCCGCCCGCCCTCGTCCTTCGACAGGATGTACACCTCGCACTCGAACTTGGTGTGCGGGGTGATGCTCCCGGGCTTGGCCAGCACCTGCCCGCGCTCCACGTCCTCGCGCTTGGTGCCGCGCAGCAGCACCCCGATGTTGTCGCCCGCCTGGCCCTGGTCCAGCAGCTTCCTGAACATCTCCACGCCCGTGCACACCGTCTTCAGCGTCGGCCTCAAACCCACGATCTCGATGTCCTCACCCACCTTCACCACGCCGCGTTCCACGCGCCCGGTCACCACCGTGCCGCGACCGGAGATCGAGAACACGTCCTCCACCGGCATCAGAAACGGCCCGTCGATCGCCCGCTTGGGCTCCGGTATGTAGGCATCGAGCGCATCGGCGAGCTTGTAGATCGAGCCCTCGCCCATGTCGCTCGTGTCGCCCTCGAGCGCCTTCAACGCCGAGCCGATGATGATCGGGGTGTCGTCGCCGGGAAATTCGTACTTGGACAAGAGCTCGCGCACTTCCATTTCCACCAGTTCGAGCAGCTCTTTATCGTCCACCAAGTCGGCTTTGTTCATGTAAACAACGATGTAAGGCACACCAACCTGCCGCGCCAGCAGTATGTGCTCGCGCGTCTGCGGCATCGGGCCATCGGCGGCCGATACCACCAGGATCGCCCCGTCCATCTGCGCCGCACCCGTGATCATGTTCTTGATGTAGTCCGCATGCCCCGGACAGTCCACGTGCGCATAGTGCCGCTTCGTCGTCTCGTATTCCACGTGCGCCGTGTTGATCGTGATCCCCCGCGCTTTCTCCTCCGGCGCCGAGTCAATCTGCGCGTAGGCCTTCGCCTCTCCACCAAACTTCTTCGACATGATCAACGTGATCGCCGCCGTCAGCGTCGTCTTCCCATGGTCCACGTGACCTATCGTCCCTACGTTTACGTGCGGCTTCGTACGCTCAAATTTTGCTTTTGACATGATCGTTCCCGGTTATTTCTTGTTGATAATTGCTTCGGCCACGGTCTTAGGCGCTTCGGCGTAATGCTTGAATTCCATGGTATATGTGGCGCGCCCCTGCGTGAGCGAGCGCAACGTGGTCGAGTAGCCGAACATCTCGGCCAGCGGCACCTCGGCACGGATGATCTTGCCTCCGGACAGGTCGTCCATGCCCTGGATGACGCCGCGGCGCGACGACAGGTCGCCCATGACGTCGCCCATCTTCTCTTCTGCCGTCTCCACCTCGACCGCCATGATCGGCTCAAGCAGCACCGGGGACGCCTTGCGCATACCGTCCTTGAACGCCATCGAGGCGGCCATACGGAAGGCATTTTCGTTCGAATCCACCTCGTGGTACGAGCCGTCGAACAGCGTTACTTTCACGTCTACCACGGGGTAACCGGCAAGCACGCCGGCCGGCAGCGTTTCCACTAGGCCGCGCTGCACCGCAGGAATGTACTCACGCGGGACCGAACCGCCCTTGATCGCGTCGACGAATTCGAAGCCCTTGCCCGAAGGCTGAGGCTCGACCTTTAGCCAGACGTGGCCGTACTGACCGCGACCGCCGGACTGCTTGATAAACTTGCCTTCGATTTCTTCGCACACGCGCCGGATGGTCTCGCGGTAAGCGACCTGGGGTGCGCCCACGTTGGCTTCCACTCCGAACTCGCGTTTCATGCGGTCGATGATGATCTCCAGGTGCAGTTCACCCATGCCGGAGATGATGGTCTGACCGGTTTCCTCGTCGGTGCGCATGCGGAACGACGGGTCCTCCTGCGCCAGACGATTGAGCGCCACGCCCATTTTCTCCTGGTCGCTCTTGGTCTTTGGCTCCACTGCAACGTGAATCACTGGTTCCGGAAACACCATGCGTTCCAGAATAATGATGTGTTTGGGATCGCACAGGGTCTCTCCCGTGGTGACGTCCTTCAGCCCCACGGCAGCCCCGATGTCGCCTGCGCGCACTTCCTTGATCTCGGCGCGCTCGTTGGCATGCATCTGCAGCAAGCGGCCGATGCGCTCCTTCTTGCCGCGCACCGACGTGTAAACGGTGTCGCCCGAGTTCAGTACGCCGGAATAGACGCGGAAGAACGTCAGCTGGCCGACAAACGGATCGGTCATGATCTTGAACGCGAGCGCAGCAAACGGCTCGGCGTCGTCGGGTTTGCGCGTCCCTACTTTTCCGTCGTCGTCCTCGCCCTGTACGGGCAGAACATCCGCCGGAGCAGGCATGTATTCGATCACCGCGTCCAGCATCGCCTGCACGCCCTTGTTCTTGAACGCCGAGCCGCACAGCATCGGCGTGATTTCGCTCTTGATGGTGCGCAGGCGCAGACCCTTCTTGACGTCCTCGACCGACAGATCGTGGCCTTCGAGGTACTTGTTCATCAGCTCGTCATCGCCCTCGGCCGCGGCCTCGACCATTTTTTCGCGCCATTCCTTCGCTTCGGCGAGCAGGTTCGCGGGGATCTCGCGCATGTCGAATTTCATGCCCTGCGAAGCTTCATCCCAGTAGATCGCCTTCATCCGCACCAAGTCGATCACGCCCTCGAACTTCTCCTCGGCGCCGATCGGCAGCTGCAACGGCACCGGATTGGCCTTGAGCCGGGTCTTCATCTGCGTGTAGACCTTGAGGAAGTCCGCGCCCTGGCGGTCCATCTTGTTGACGAACGCGAGCCGCGGCACCTTGTACTTGTTGGCCTGGCGCCAGACGGTTTCCGACTGCGGCTGCACCCCGCCGACGGCGCAGTAGACCATGCACGCACCGTCGATCACGCGCATCGAGCGCTCCACTTCGATGGTGAAATCGACGTGGCCCGGCGTGTCGATGATGTTGATGCGGTGCTCCGGAAACGACAGATCCATGCCCTTCCAGAAACAGGTAGTAGCCGCAGAGGTGATGGTGATGCCGCGTTCCTGCTCCTGCTCCATCCAATCCATGGTCGCGGCGCCGTCATGCACCTCGCCGATCTTGTGGTTCACGCCGGTATAGAACAGGACGCGTTCAGTGGTCGTAGTCTTGCCCGCATCAATGTGCGCACTAATGCCGATATTGCGGTACCGCTCGATTGGGGTTTTGCGTGCCACGGTAAGAACCTTAAAAGCCTTTTGCTGCCAACACACGGGGCGCCAGAGGGTTGCCTGGCTGCGCCGGTCCGTCCTGGCAGCGAGTTAAGTCGAAAATTCCGTTTATCTTCTCTGGGATTTCAGGCGCCTAGAAGCGATAGTGCGCGAACGCCTTGTTCGCTTCCGCCATGCGGTGCACTTCATCGCGCTTTTTCATCGCGCTACCGCGTCCTTCGGCTGCTTCCATCAGTTCGCTCGCCAGGCGCAAATCCATCGATTTCTCGCTGCGCTTTTGCGCCGCCTCGCGCAGCCAGCGCATGGCCAGCGCCACGCGCCGCACCGGGCGCACTTCCACCGGCACCTGATAGTTGGCGCCACCGACGCGGCGGCTCTTCACTTCGACCATCGGCTTGACGTTGGAGACCGCCTGTCCGAACACCTCGATCGGATCTTTGCCGGATTTCGTTTTGATCGCGGTGAACGCGCGGTAGATTATGCTCTCCGCAACTGACTTCTTGCCGCGCGTCATCAGCACATTGATGAACTTGGCGACGTCCTGATTGCCGAATTTCGGATCCGGAAGAATGTCGCGCTTGGGAACTTCTCTGCGTCGTGGCACTTTATGACCTCAATGTATCGAATGTTCAATTATCAATGGCCGATGCGGCAAACGATCTTCCTGCATCTGCGGTCTAGCTTAACGCTACGCGTTCGCCACGGCTGCTATGCAGCCTTGGGCTTTTTCGCCCCGTATTTGGAACGGCTTTGCTTGCGATCCTTCACACCTTGCGTATCCAGGCTGCCGCGCACCATGTGATAGCGCACGCCGGGCAGGTCTTTTACCCGGCCGCCGCGAAGCAGCACTACCGAGTGCTCCTGCAAGTTGTGGCCCTCTCCACCGATGTAGCTGATGACCTCGAAACCGTTGGTGAGACGCACCTTAGCTACCTTGCGCAGCGCCGAATTCGGCTTTTTCGGGGTCGTGGTGTAAACGCGGGTGCACACACCGCGCTTTTGCGGTGAATTGCCGAGCGCCGGTACCTTGCTCTTGGCCTTGGTGCGCACACGCGGCGTATGCACTAACTGATTGATTGTTGGCATTATTTGATGTTCCGAAATGAAATCGGGACGACCGTCCTATGCTCGGCCGCCCCGGATATCGCAAAGAGGCAGGATTATACAAACAAAATCAAGGGCGAGTCAACAGCAGAACAGCTTTAGCTTTGCGAGGGGAGGTGCGCCGGGCGACTTGACTCAGTCGAAACCGACGGCCGCGCCGCTGGATTTGACCCGTCGCAGCCGCCCGGACTACCGTTCGGACACCTCGCCTATGAAGCGGCTGACCCGTGCTCAGTCTTTTCACCCCGCTCCTTTCGCCAAAACTCGCGCGCTACTTGACTCGTGCGCGCCGATTGTGCGAACGTGCGGCGCGTGCATCGTGCACGCTCCTGTGAATACTCTGCTTACTCTGCTCCCTGAATGCAATCCCACAATGATTCGAATCGATACAAGGACTTCCTGTGACCAGCGCCCTGTTCAATCCCTTTAAGTTGCGTGAGCTCAATATTCCAAACCGCATTATGGTTTCACCGATGTGCCAGTATTCGGCGATCGACGGCAATGCCAGCGAATGGCACTTGATCCACCTGGGACAGCTCGCCCTGGGCGGCGCCGGGCTGCTGTGCGTCGAGGCAACCGCGGTCGAGGCGGTCGGTCGCATCACGCCCGACTGCCTCGGACTGTACTCGGACGACAATGAGGCCGCTTTGCAGCGGCTGCTGACCGCTCTGCGGCGCTACGCCGACACACCGCTGGCGATCCAGCTAGGCCATGCCGGGCGCAAGGCATCAAGCCACACACCCTGGGACGGCGGCAAGCTGATCGCGCCAGAGCGCGGCGGCTGGGAGCCGATCGCGCCCTCGGCGCTGCCGTTTTCGCCGTCCGAGGCGGCGCCGAGGGAAATGAATGACGCAGATTTAGCGCGTGTACGCGAGGCTTTCGTGAACGCGACACAGCGCGCGGCGCGGCTCGGCTTTGACGTGATCGAGTTGCATGGGGCGCACGGCTACCTACTGCATGAATTTCTGTCGCCGCTGGCCAACCAGCGCAGCGACGCCTACGGCGGATCGCTCGAAAACCGCATGCGTTTCCCGCTGGAGGTGTTCGCTGCAGTGCGCAAAGTCTGGCCGCAGACGAAGCCGCTCGGAATGCGCATCTCGGCCAGCGACTGGATCGAGGGCGGCTGGGACCTGCCGCAATCGATTGAGCTGGCGCGACGACTGAAAACTCTGGGCTGCGACTGGATCGACGCTTCCAGCGGCGGCCTGGCGCCCGGGCAAAAAATCACCCTCGGACCCGGCTATCAGGTGCCGTTTGCGGAGGCGATCCGCCGGGAAGCCGGCATACCGACGATCGCCGTAGGCCTGATCACCGAGCCGAAGCAGGCCGAGGAAATCGTCGCCGCCGGTCGCGCCGACATGGTCGCGCTCGCCCGCGGCTTGCTCTACGAACCTCACTGGGCTTGGCGCGCAGCAGCCGAGCTCGGCGGCGCGGTGCGCGCGCCGAAACAGTACTGGCGCGCACCACCGCTCGGCGCCGAAGCGATTTTCCGCGACGCCAAAGTCGGCCAGCGCTGATTCGCTCAGCGGACAATGGAGCGAGGTGCAACTCGCACAATAAATAAAGAGGCCGGCGCATGCGCCGGCCTCTTTATCGTGGTAGTCAGAAACGAATCTAATGGTACCTAACGGCAATTTCCTTAGGCGCTCTTAGACACTCACTTCTGTCACCGGTGCTTCCCCCGCTCCCTCGCCGTCGCCTTCTGTTGCAAACAGTTCGGCCGGCGGCGGAGTTTTGCGCACCTTGTGATAGGCCATGCCCGTTCCCGCCGGGATCAGGCGGCCGACAATGACGTTCTCCTTGAGGCCGCGCAGATCGTCCTTCTTGCCCATGATCGCCGCTTCGGTAAGCACGCGCGTGGTTTCCTGGAACGATGCCGCCGAAATGAAGGAATCGGTCGACAGCGACGCCTTAGTGATTCCGAGCAGCATATAGCGGAACGTCGCCGGCTTCTTGCCTTCGGCTTCGACCAATTCGTTCTCTTTCAGCACGTCGGCACGCTCTACCTGCTCGCCCTGGATGAAACGGGTTTCGCCGGCATCATCGACCTGCACCCGCCGCAGCATCTGCCGCACGATCACCTCGATGTGTTTGTCGTTGATTTTCACCCCCTGCAGGCGGTACACGTCCTGCACTTCATCGGTGATGTAGCGCGCGAGCGCTTCGACGCCCTGCAGGCGCAGAATGTCGTGCGGGTCCGCAGGCCCGTCGACGATGAACTCGCCCTTGTTCACCACTTGGCCGTCGTGCACCATCACGTGCTTGTCCTTGGTGATGAGGAACTCGTGCGCCACGCTGTCCGGGTCGGTGATAACCAGGCGCTGCTTGCCTTTCGTATCCTTGCCGAACGAGACCGTGCCGGTGACATCCGCCAGCACACCTGCATCCTTGGGCGAACGCGCCTCGAACAGCTCGGCCACCCGCGGCAGACCGCCGGTGATGTCGCGCGTCTTCGACGTTTCCTGTGGTATACGCGCGAGCACCTCTCCCACCTGCACCTGCTGGCCGTTCTTCACGGTGATGAGGGAGCCCACCTGGAAGGTGATGTTGACCGAGTGATCGGTGCCGGCGATCTTGACTTCCTCACCCGCTTCGTTGATGAGCTTCACCTGCGGGCGCAGACCTTTTCCGGCGCTACCGCGGCGCTTCGGATCGATGACCACCAGGGTGGAAAGCCCGGTGATCTCGTCGATCTGCTTCGCCACTGTCGTACCTTCCTCGACGTTCTCGAACTTAACCGTTCCGGCATATTCGGTAATGATCGGCCGGGTATGCGGATCCCAGGTGGCGAGCACCAGACCGGCCTTGACCGGTTTGCCGTCGGTCGCGATCAGAGTGGCGCCGTAGGGCACCTTATGGCGCTCGCGCTCGCGGCCGCTGTCGTCTGTGATCATGATCTCGCCCGAGCGCGAAATCGCGATCTTCTCGCCTTTGGCGTTGCTGACATAGCGCATCTGCGCGGTGAAGCGCACCGTGCCGTTGGACTTCGCGTCGACCTGGCTCGCCACCGCGGTACGCGAGGCCGCACCGCCGATGTGGAAGGTGCGCATGGTAAGTTGGGTGCCTGGTTCACCGATCGATTGCGCGGCAATCACGCCCACCGCTTCGCCGATATTCACGATCGGCCCGCGACCCAGATCGCGGCCGTAACACTTGGCGCACAGGCCGTGACGGGTGTCGCAGGTGAGCGGGGTGCGCACCTTGACCTCGTCGATGCCGAGCGACTCGATCATGTCGACTTCTTCCTCGTTCAACAAGGTGCCGGCGGGATACAACGGCTCCTGGGTCTCCGGATGCATCACTTCTGCCGCGCTGACGCGGCCCAGTATGCGTTCGCGCAGTGCTTCGACCACCTCTCCGCCCTCTACCAGGGCCTTGACCACGACACCGTTTGCGGTGCCGCAGTCGTCCTCGCGTACCACCAGATCCTGGGTCACGTCCACCAGACGGCGCGTCAGATAGCCGGAGTTGGCGGTCTTCAATGCCGTGTCGGCCAGACCCTTGCGCGCGCCGTGGGTCGAAATGAAGTACTGCAGCACGTTCAGGCCTTCGCGGAAATTCGCCGTAATCGGAGTCTCGATGATAGAACCGTCGGGCTTGGCCATCAGGCCGCGCATTCCGGCCAGCTGCCGGATCTGCGCCGCCGAACCGCGCGCGCCGGAATCGGCCATCATGTAAATCGAATTGAACGACTCCTGCCTCACCTTCTTGCCCTTACTGTCGGTGACTTCCTCGTGCGAGAGCTGCTCCATCATGGCCTTCGCCACCTGGTCGCCGGCGCGGCCCCAGATGTCGACCACCTTGTTGTAGCGCTCGCCCACGGTTACCAGGCCAGAGGTGTACTGCTGCTCGATTTCCTTCACTTCGGCGCCAGCGGCCGATATCAGGCCGTGCTTTTGCTGTGGCACCAGCATGTCATCGACGCAAATCGAAATGCCGCCGCGCGTAGCGAAGGCAAAGCCGGCGCGCATGAGCTTGTCGGCGAAAATCACCGTCTCGCGCAGGCCGCAGCGCCGGAAGGAGGCGTTGATGAGCTTGGATATCTCCTTTTTCTTCAGCGCCTTGTTGATCAGCGCGAATGGCAGACCCGGCGGCAGGATTTCCGACAGCAGCGCGCGCCCCACGGTGGTCTGGTAGCGCGTCGTCTTTTCGATTTTCTCGCCGGTCTCGGTCAGGTCGAACTCGCGGATGCGCGCCGTGATCTTGGCATGGAGCTCGATCTTGTGGCTCTCGTAAGCGCGGTTGAGCTCGCCCATGTCCGCGAAAACCATGCCCTCGCCTGGGGCGGCGATGCGTTCGCGCGTCGCGTAATACAGGCCCAATACGATATCCTGCGAGGGCACGATAACCGGCTCGCCGTTGGCGGGCGATAGTATGTTGTTCGAGGCCAGCATCAGTGTGCGCGCTTCCATCTGCGCTTCCAACGACAACGGTACGTGCACCGCCATCTGGTCGCCGTCGAAGTCGGCGTTGAATGCAGCACACACCAGCGGGTGCAGCTGGATCGCCTTGCCCTCGATCAGTACCGGCTCGAACGCCTGGATACCAAGGCGGTGCAGCGTGGGGGCGCGATTCAACATCACCGGATGCTCGCGGATCACATCCTCGAGGATATCCCATACCACCGGGGTCTCGGCCTCGACTTCGCGCTTCGCCGCCTTGATCGTGGTAGCGATGCCCTGCAACTCCAGCTTGTTGAAGATGAACGGCTTGAACAGTTCCAGAGCCATTTTCTTTGGCAGACCGCACTGGTGCAGCTTCAATTGCGGCCCGACCACGATCACCGAGCGGCCGGAGTAATCGACGCGCTTGCCCAGCAGGTTCTGGCGGAAGCGTCCGCCCTTGCCCTTGATCATGTCAGCGAGCGACTTCAGCGGGCGCTTGTTCGCACCGGTCATGGCCTTGCCGCGGCGACCGTTGTCCAGCAGCGAATCGACTGCTTCCTGCAGCATCCGCTTCTCGTTCTTGACAATAATTTCGGGCGCTTTCAGCTCCAGCAGGCGCTTAAGCCGGTTATTGCGGTTTATTACGCGCCGGTACAGATCGTTCAGATCCGACGTCGCAAAGCGCCCGCCGTCCAACGGCACCAGAGGGCGCAGGTCCGGCGGCAGCACCGGCAGCACTTCCATGATCATCCAGTAAGGCTTAATGCCCGATTTCTGAAATCCTTCGAGCACCTTCAGGCGCTTGGCGAACTTCTTGATCTTGGTGTCCGAAGTCGTGGCCTCGAGCTCTTTGCGCAGCTGCTCGATCTCGTGCCCCACGTCGAGATTGCGCAGCAGTTCGCGTATGCCCTCGGCACCCATCGCGGCGGAAAATTCATCGCCGTGCTCTTCGACCTTGGTCAGGTATTGCTCTTCGGTCAGTAGCTTGCAGCGCTGGATGTCGGGATCGCTCACCATGCCGGCGTCGGTTACGACATAAGCCTCGAAATAGAGCACGCGTTCGATGTCGCGCAGCGTCATGTCGAGCACCAGGCCCAGACGGGAAGGCAGCGATTTCAGGAACCAGATATGCGCAACCGGGCTGGCAAGTTCGATGTGGCCCATGCGCTCGCGCCGCACTTTCGCCAGCGTCACCTCGACGCCGCATTTCTCGCAGATCACGCCGCGGTGCTTAAGGCGTTTGTATTTGCCGCACAGGCACTCGTAATCCTTGATCGGTCCGAAAATCTTGGCGCAGAACAGGCCGTCGCGCTCCGGCTTGAACGTGCGGTAGTTGATCGTCTCCGGTTTCTTCACTTCACCGTAGGACCAGGAGCGGATCTTCTCGGGCGAGGCGAGACCGATCTTGATGGAATCGAACTCTTCGTCCTGCGTAACCTGCTTGAACAAATCGAGTAGTGCTTTCATCTTTCACTCCACAGTGGCGTGATGCACCTAAAAACTTAAATCGGGTAAACCGGAAGCGAGCAATGTGTCTCCGGCCGACCGAAAACCCTTACTTCACGAACAAGGGGGCTCGCCCCCCTTGTCCCCCAAGGGGACTTCCTTGAGGGCGTATATCCCCCGCGCTCAGTACCGTTCCAGATCGATGTCTATACCCAGCGACCTGATCTCTTTCACCAACACGTTGAACGACTCGGGCATGCCGGCGTCGATCTTGTGGTCGCCCTTGACGATGTTCTCGTAGACCTTGGTGCGGCCCGAGATATCGTCGGATTTGACCGTCAGCATTTCCTGCAGCGTGTAAGCGGCGCCGTACGCTTCCAGCGCCCATACTTCCATCTCACCGAAGCGCTGGCCGCCGAATTGCGCCTTACCGCCGAGCGGCTGCTGCGTCACCAGGCTGTACGGCCCGGTGGAGCGCGCGTGCATCTTGTCGTCTACGAGATGGTGCAGCTTGAGTACGTGCATGTAACCCACGGTCACCGGACGGTCGAAGGGCTCACCGGTATGGCCGTTCTTTAGCCTGACCTGGCCGTCGCGCGGCAATCCGGCGATCTCCAGCATATCCTTGATTTCGGCTTCGTTGGCACCGTCGAATACGGGTGTCGCAAACGGCACGCCTTCCTTCAGATTGTAGGCGAGGCGCACCACCTCCTCATCGCTCAACTCGGCCAGGTTTTCTGACTTGCCGCTGTTGTTGTAGATAAGGTCGAGGAACTTGCGCAATTCGGCGACCTTTGCCTGCGCCTTGAGCATTTGTCCGATTTTCGCGCCCAGGCCCTTGGCCGCCCAGCCCAAGTGCGTCTCGAGAATCTGGCCCACGTTCATGCGCGAAGGCACGCCCAGGGGGTTCAGCACCACGTCAACCGGCGTGCCGTCATCCATGTATGGCATGTCCTCGATCGGTACGATCTTGGAGATGACGCCCTTATTGCCGTGACGGCCAGCCATCTTGTCGCCTGGCTGCAGGCGCCGCTTCACCGCGACGTAGACTTTGACCATTTTCTGCACGCCCGGAGGCAGTTCATCGCCTTGGGTGAGCTTTTTCTTCTTCTCCTCGAACGCCTCGTCGAAATCGACGCGCTTCTGCGCCAGGCTGTCCTTTAGGCTTTCGAGCTGCGCCGCGGCCTCCTCGTTGGCGAGACGGATGTCGAACCAGTGGTAGCGGTCCAGCTCCTGCAGGTAGGTCTTGGTGAGCTTGGCGCCCTTGGCCAGCTTCTTCGGCCCGCCGTTGGCCGTCTTGCCCACGAGTAGGCGCTCGATCCGCTCGAAAGTGTCGGCTTCGACGATGCGCATCTGGTCGACCAGATCGAGCTTGTAGCGCTTGAGTTCCTCGTCGATGATCTGTTGCGCGCGCTTGTCGCGCTCTATCCCCTCGCGTGTGAACACCTGCACATCGATCACGGTGCCGGAAATTCCGGAGGGAACACGCAGCGAAGTGTCCTTCACATCGGACGCCTTTTCGCCGAAAATCGCACGCAACAGCTTTTCCTCCGGCGTCAGCTGGGTCTCGCCCTTAGGAGTGACCTTGCCCACGAGCACGTCGCCGGCCTCGACCTCTGCGCCGATGTAGACGATGCCCGCCTCGTCCAGACGCGACAACTGCGCCTCCGAAAGATTGGAGATGTCGCGGCTGATCTCCTCGGGGCCCAGCTTGGTGTCGCGCGCCACCACCGTCAGCTCCTCGATGTGGATCGACGTATAGCGATCTTCGGCGACCACGCTCTCGGAGATGAGGATCGAGTCCTCGAAATTGTAGCCGTTCCACGGCATAAACGCGACCAGCATGTTCTGCCCCAGCGCGAGTTCGCCCATATCGGTCGACGCGCCGTCGGCGACGACGTCGCCCTTGGCGATTCGCTCGCCCACGTTCACCAACGGTCGCTGGTTGATGTTGGTGTTCTGGTTGGAGCGCGTGTATTTCACCAGGTTGTAGATGTCCACGCCGACGTCGCCGGGGACGGTCTCTTCGTCGTTGACGCGCACCACGATGCGGCTCGCGTCAACGTAATCGACCACGCCGCCGCGCAGGGCCTGCACCGCCGTGCCGGAGTCGACCGCGACCGTGCGTTCAATGCCGGTCCCGACCAGAGCCTTTTCCGGGCGCAGGCAGGGCACCGCCTGACGCTGCATGTTGGAGCCCATCAGCGCGCGGTTGGCGTCATCGTGCTCGAGGAACGGGATCAGCGAAGCCGCCACCGACACGATCTGTGACGGCGCCACGTCCATGTACTCGACGCGGTCCGGGAGGGCGAGCATGAATTCATTCTTGAAGCGGCAGGAGACCAGGCCTTCCTTCAGCTTGCCCTTGTCCAGGTCGGCGTTCGCCTGTGCGATGACGAAGTTGCCCTCCTCGATCGCCGACAGGAAATCGATCTGGTCGGTGACCTTGCTGTTTTCCACCTTGCGGTAGGGCGTCTCCATGAAGCCGTACTCGTTGGTGCGCGCAAACAGAGCGAGCGAATTGATCAGGCCGATGTTCGGGCCTTCCGGCGTCTCGATCGGGCAGACGCGACCGTAGTGCGTCGGATGCACGTCGCGCACCTCGAAGCCGGCACGCTCGCGCGTCAGGCCGCCGGGTCCGAGGGCAGACACGCGGCGTTTGTGCGTGATCTCCGACAAGGGGTTGGTCTGGTCCATGAACTGCGACAACTGGCTTGATCCGAAAAACTCCTTGATCGCCGCCGAAATCGGCTTGGCATTAATCAAGTCATGCGGCATCAGGTTGTCCGATTCCGCTTGCGACAGGCGCTCCTTCACCGCGCGCTCCACGCGCACGAGACCCGCCCTGAACTGGTTCTCCGCCAGCTCGCCTACCGAACGCACGCGGCGGTTGCCGAGGTGGTCGATATCGTCGATCTCGCCGCGGCCGTTGCGTAGTTCGACCAGTATGCGGATGACGGCGAGGATGTCCTCGTTCGACAGCGTCACCGCCCCGGTGAGTTCGCTCCTGCCAACGCGACGGTTGAATTTCATGCGCCCCACGGCCGACAGATCGTAGCGCTCTTCGGCATAGAACAGCCCGTTGAACAGAGACTCCACCGCCTCCTCCGTGGGCGGCTCGCCCGGGCGCATCATGCGGTAGATGGCGACACGCGCGGTGAACTGGTCGGCGGTCTCGTCAATGCGCAGCGTCTGCGAAATGTACGGCCCCTGGTCCAGGTCGTTGGTGTAAATGGTATGTATGCTGGAGGACTCGGCTTCCTTCAGCTTGGCCAGCATGGTCTCGGTGATCTCGTCGTTGGCGTTCCCAAGGATCTCGCCGGTCTCGGTATCGATGACGTTGTGCGCGAGCACTCGCCCGAGCATGAAATCGTCGGGAACGGCAATTTTCTTGATGCCCGCTGCCTCCATGTCGCGGATGTACCTGACGGTGATGCGCTTGTCTTTTGGCACGATCACCTTGTCGTGCTTGTCCAGGATGTCGAACTTGGCGGTCTCGCCACGCAGGCGTTCCGGCACCAGCTCGAACTGAATGCCCTTCTTGCTGAAATGGAAGGTATCGAAAGAGAAAAATTCCTTCAGCACCTGTTCCGGCGTCAGACCGATTGCCTTAAGCAGGATCGTCACCGGCATTTTGCGCCGGCGGTCGACGCGGAAATAGAGGTAATCCTTGGGGTCGAACTCGAAGTCGAGCCAGGAGCCGCGGTAGGGGATGATGCGCGCCGAGAACAGCAGCTTACCCGAGCTGTGCGTCTTGCCGCGGTCGTGCTCGAAGAATACGCCCGGAGAGCGGTGCAGCTGGCTGACGATAACGCGCTCGGTGCCGTTGATGACGAACGAGCCGGTGGTGGTCATGAGCGGGATCTCGCCCATGTAGACTTCCTGCTCCTTCACTTCCTTGATCGTCGGCTTGCTCGCCTCCTTGTCCATAATCGTCAGCCGCACCTTGGCGCGCAGCGGGCTGGCAAAGGTAAGGCCGCGTTGCTGGCACTCCTTGACGTCGAACGGCGGCTCGCCCAGCGCGAAGCTGACAAATTCCAGACGCGCGTTCTTCGAATGGCTCTCGATCGGGAAGATCGAGGTGAAAGCCGCCTGCAGACCTTCGTTCTTGCGCTTCTCCGGCGGCACCGCCGCCTGCAGGAACGCAGTGAACGAATCGAGCTGCGTGGCGAGGAGGAACGGCACGTTCAGCACGCCTGCGCGTTTGGCGAAGCTCTTGCGGATACGCTTTTTCTCAGTCGAGGTGTAAGTAATGGCAGCGGCGGTCATAACAGCTCCAGTTCAGGATGCAGGAGTCGGATTGCGGAAGTCAGGGGTCACAAGACAGAGATCTACGATAAAAACACCGTCGATCTGATCGCTGTCTTCAAGCCTCTGCACAACGAGTCGGCAGTTCTCAAAAAGGCGAGGGCCGGCAGCCCAAATGCAAACAAGCGGCTGCCAGCCCGAATGCCCTGGCTTTTACTTCATCTCGGCTTTGGCGCCGGCTTCAGTCAGTTGCTTGACGATGTCCTCCGCATCCTTCTTCGATACGGCTTCTTTTACCGCTTTGGGCGCGCCGTCAACCAGGTCCTTGGCTTCCTTCAGGCCCAGGCCGGTGATCGCGCGGACCACTTTGATGACATTCACCTTGCTCTCACCGCAGGCGTTGAGCATGACGGTGAATTCGGTCTGCTCTTCGGCGGCCGGAGCGGCGGCGCCTGCTGCGGCCGGGGCGGCCACTGCTACTGAGGCGGCGGCCGATACGCCGAATTTCTCTTCCATCTCCTTGATCAGGGTGGAGAGTTCCAGCACGGTCATGTTTGAAACTGCTTCGAGTATTTCTGCTCTTGCGATTGCCATTATTGACTCCTGAATGTTAAGTCGATTAAATCGTTAAAAACCGGTGCGAAAGTGCGAAAAACGAAACTATGCGGCCGCATTCTCTTTCTGGTCGCGAACCGCCGCGAGCGTGCGGACAAATCTGCCCGGCACCTCGTTCAGCGTCTGCACGAATTTCGTCGTCGGCGCCTGCATCGTGCCGAGCAAGGTGGCGATCAACTGTTCACGGCTGGGCAGGTTCGCAAGCGCGGAGACTTCCTTGGCGGAAATCACCGAATTCGGCAAACCCCCGGCCTTGATCACGAACTTGTCGTTGGCCTTGGCAAAATCGTTCAGCACCTTGGCGCTGGCGACCGGGTCGGAAGAAATTCCATAGATAAGCGGCCCGATCATGCTCTCGGCCAGCTTCTCGAACGGCGTATCCTTCACGGCACGGCGCACCAGGGTGTTTTTCAGCACACGCAGGTACATGCCCGCGTTGCGCGCCTTGGCGCGCAAATCGGTCATGACGCCTACTTCCAGACCACGGTACTCAGCGACAATGATCGCCTGCGCATCACCTACCTGCGCGGACACTTCGGCAACCATCGCCTTCTTCTGTTCAAGATTGAGACCCAAGGTCCACCTCCTGTAAAATGCAGAACCCGGAATCCAGAACACGGATCGGGCATGGCACCTGCGTGCTTTCCCGCTCTGCGTTTCGCATTCCTCGTCCTGCGTTGCGTTGCGGCGACCTTACATTCAGGAAATAAATCCTGTATCTGGGTACGCCATCTGCGTTGGGCATCGCGGGTATCGGGCGATATGCGGCGAGCATTAAGCCCGTCTCACATCCTTCCGGCACCAGCTACCGATTAAGTGCTCGGGCGATTCGCAATGCCGGGCATTGGTTTCCCTCTGCCCCTCACCGCTCACCCTCGAACCCCAACGGTCTTTGACAACCCGCCGCGTCGATGCTCTGCCGCGACGGCCCAAAGTTCTGTCCCCGCGCGAGCGGGGATCCATATCCTGTTAGACGTTCACGCTCGCGACATCCACGCGGATGCCCGGGCCCATGGTGCTCGACACCGACAGTTTCTGCAGGTAAATGCCCTTGCTGGTGGCGGGCTTGGCCTTGTTCAGCGCGTCCACCAGCGCATTCAGGTTTTCGCACAAGGCCTCCGGCGCAAATGAAGCCAGGCCGATCGTGCATTGCACGATGCCCGCCTTGTCGGCGCGGTACTGCACCTGACCCGCCTTGGCGTTTTTCACCGCAGTGGCCACATCCGGCGTCACCGTACCCACCTTCGGGTTCGGCATCAGCCCGCGCGGACCCAGTATCTGGCCCAGCTGGCCGACGATGCGCATCGTGTCGGGGCTGGCGATGAGCACGTCGAAGTCTATCTTGCCGGCCTTGATCTGCTCGGCCAGATCTTCCATGCCGACGAGGTCGGCGCCGGCAGCCTTGGCCGCGGTGGCCTTGTCGCCCTGCGCGAACACCGCTACGCGCACTTTCTTGCCGGTGCCTGCGGGCAGCACCACCGAACCGCGCACGGTCTGATCCGATTTCTTGGCATCGATGCCGAGGTTGACCGCGACATCCACCGATTCGTCGAACTTGGCGTTGGCCACCTGCTTCATCAGCTTCATCGCGTCCATAGCCTGGTAGGCCTTGTTGCGCTCGACCAGACTGGCAGTGGCCTTCTGACGCTTGGTGAGTTTTACGGCTGCCTGGTTCATATGACACCCTCCACAATAATGCCCATGGAACGCGCGCTGCCGGCAATAGTGCGCACGGCCGCATCCAGGTCCGACGCGGTGAGATCGGGCATCTTCGCCTTGGCGATCTCCTCGGCTTGGGCGCGCGTGAGCTTGCCCACCTTGTCGGTAAGGGGCGTCTTGCTGCCCTTGTCTATGCCGACTGCCTTCATGATCAGCACGCTCGCGGGCGGGGTCTTGATGATGAATGTGAAGCTCTTGTCCGCAAACGCAGTGATCACCACCGGCAGCGGAAGGCCAGGTTCCACCTTTTGCGTCTGCGCGTTGAAGGCTTTGCAGAACTCCATGATATTGAGGCCGCGCTGACCCAGCGCCGGGCCGATCGGGGGGCTGGGGTTGGCTTTGCCTGCAGGAACCTGCAGCTTGATAAAGCCGACTATCTTTTTCGCCATATGTCACTCCTTGTGGGTTCAAGCGGGCTTGCGCCCTCCCCGGTTAAACAGCACGCCAACTTCAACTGCGGTTTGCCGCTGCAGCGCAAAAGCCGCAGCAACAATTCATTCGCGCTCTGCGCGCGTTCGCGATGGAGTCGATCTACGCCTTTTCCACTTGCCCGAACTCCAACTCAACCGGCGTCGCGCGGCCGAAAATCGTCACAGAAACACGCAACTTCGACTTGTCGTAATTGACGTCTTCCACCATCCCGTGGAAATCGGTGAACGGACCTTCCTTGACGCGCACGCCCTCGCCCACTTCGAACAGCACCTTGGGCTTGGGCTTTTCTACGCCCTCCTGCATCTGGTGCATGATGTTGGCGACTTCCTTGACCGAGATCGGAGTCGGCTTGCTCGCGGTGCCGCCGACAAAGCCGGTGACCTTGTTGGTGCTCTTCACCAAGTGCCAGCTCTCGTCGTCCATCTCCATCTCCACCAGCACATAGCCGGGGAAAAACTTGCGCTCGGAAATGTTCTTCTGGCCGCCCCTCATCTCGACCACCTCTTCGGTGGGCACCAGAATCTTGCCGAATTTTTCCTGCATGCCGGCGCGGCGGATGCGGTCTTCGAGCGCGCGCTGCACCGACTTCTCGAAACCGGAATAGGCGTGAACCACGTACCAGCGTTTGCTCATAGATTCTTCCAACCCAGGATCACGTCGTACAGCAAGTATTCCAGCGTCTTGTCGCTCACCCACAGAAACAGCGCCATGACCACGGCGAAAGCGAAGACGATCCCGGCAGTCTGCAGCGACTCCTTGCGCGTCGGCCACACGACCTTCTTCACCTCAGTGATCGAGTCGCGGACAAATGCCAGGAACTGCTGACCTGTAACGGTAAACCATGCGACCGCAGCGCCGGCCCCTGCACCGGCCACGATGGCGCCCAGACGCACGATCGCCGGGCTATCGCCAAGGTAATAAAAGCCCGCCACGCCGGCTGCAAACAGCAGCGCAGCAACTACCAGCTTCAATTTTTCAGCCATCGATCCGTCTCGGTTCCGCTCGAGGCATCTACGGAACTCTGTTAATAGTGGCAGGCCAAGAGGGCCTCGAACCCCCAACCTTCGGTTTTGGAGACCGACGCTCTGCCAATTGAGCTATTGGCCTGTAAATCCGTCAGAACCTGGCGCTCGTAGGCGAACAATAACCGGTCCGCGTGTTGCACCAAGCTTTGACCTCCAGTCTGTAATCTTTACTCGATCACCTTGGCGACGACGCCCGCACCCA
>CAZRMO010000009.1:56906-58047 GCA_964601155.1 uncultured Enterobacteriaceae bacterium | reverse complement strand
CCCGGACCGGTGAAGCGGTTCCACACGACCTGTCCCGCACTGGCAAATAGTCCGGTGGAAAGCTTCTGGAACTGCGTATCCATCTGCACGGTGCGGTCTTTGTAGATCCAGCCGCCGGGCTCGATGTCGATCTGTTCGCCGGCAGCGAGCGTCACTTCGAAAACGTTCCCGTACCCGTGTACCCACACGATGCCTTCGCCTTGTTGCGCGGTGAAGTGATCGATGAAGAATCCCGTACCGCCCAGCAGCATATTGGCAACGCCTTTCACTCGCGTGAAGGTGTAGTCCACGCTGGCGGTGGCGGCGAGAAACTGGTGCTCGCGCATCTCGATTCCTTCGCCGCTGTTCAGATGGATGGCGAAAATGTGTCCCGCGCCATCGCGGCTGAAGCCGATCTGTCCGGGCCCTTTGGCCTCGGTCATGAAGATGGGCATGCCCGCCAGAACGCGCTTCAAGGAACCTTTCAGGGATTTGACGCCTATTTGTACCTTGGGCTCTTTCCAGAGAAGAATATAGTGCTCGAAATACACCGGAACGCTCCCCAGTTCGAGGTGCAGCACCGGAACCAGTTCACCTTCGATGTGATAGGTCACGCCGGCAAATTTCTCGTCGCGCGCCACCGTGGGTTTCAGAACGGGAATAGCCATGGGTGCTTCCTTTCCTCATGCGATGAACAGACCGGGTGATCGTAGCGCCGGGAGACTGACGATGCAACGGCAGAGGAGGCGCCGACCCTGGACAGCCAACGACTACCCTCGTGTCGGCGGGTGGACGGCCTGAGCCTGATTGTCAGTTTCGAGTCGGCCTGCCATTCGAGCCCGGAATTTTCTCGCCGCAGCCCTATGCCGCTGCCGCGGAGCCCCAGCGCTTGGGGTATGCTACGCCCCTTGGAGGTGTTCATGACTATTGCAAGCCAAACCCTGGCTGGTAGCAAACCGGCGCAAACGAAATCCAAGACGCAGGCATGGTCCGTCGAGGCGATCGCAGACCTGTACGCGCTTCCCTTCAACTCTCTGCTGCATCGCGCGCAGGAAATTCATCGGACGTATTTTCCCGACGGCGAAATCGAGCTCGCGACCCTGCTCTCGATCAAGAGCGGCGGCTGCCCCGAGGACTGCGCTTACTGTCCGCAGGCTGCGCG
>CAZRMO010000009.1:47992-56806 GCA_964601155.1 uncultured Enterobacteriaceae bacterium | reverse complement strand
CTCGATTACTACAACCACAATCTGGACACGGCGCCGGAGTTCTACGGCAAGATCATCAGCACGCGGGTGTACCAGGAGCGCCTCGACACACTCGGCCATGTGCGCAAGGCCGGCATCAAGGTCTGCTGCGGCGGCATCGTCGGCATGGGCGAATCGCGGCAGCAGCGCGCCGGCCTGATTGCGCAGCTCGCGAACCTCGATCCGTATCCCGAGTCGGTGCCGATCAACCACCTGGTACAGGTGCCGGGCACGCCGCTGCACGGGACCGAGCCGCTCGATCCGCTGGAATTCGTGCGCACCATCGCGGTGGCGCGCATCACCATGCCGCTTGCCCGGGTGCGTCTGTCGGCCGGCCGCCGCGAACTCGGCGAAGCGGTGCAGGCGCTGTGTTTCCTCGCCGGCGCAAACTCGATTTTCTACGGCGACAAGCTGCTCATGACCGGCAATCCGGAGGCGGCAGCCGACCGCGAGCTGATGGCGAAACTCGGATTGAGGACGCGCGACGAGGGCGGCGGCGCGGCATGCGCCGATTGCAGCAGGGCGTCGCCTGTGTCGGCGGGCTGAGCCCTCCCGCGGATTTCGGCGAGGGGAACGCCGGCGTGCAGCCGGCGTCGGCCTATACGCGCTCGATGATGATCGCCAGGCCCTGGCCTACGCCGATGCACAGGCTGACGGCCGCATAGCGGCCGTTCATGCGCTCCAACTGGCGCGCTGCGGTCAGCGCGACGCGTGCGCCGGAAGCGCCCAGAGGGTGGCCGATCGCGATCGCGCCGCCGTTCGGATTGACGCGCGAGTCCTTGGCGTCGAGCTTGAGCAGATTGAGGCAGGCGAGCACTTGGCTGGCGAAGGCCTCGTTGATCTCGATGATGTCCATGTCGGAGAGTTTGAGTCCGGCGCGCTCGCAGGCGAGCGGTATGGCGAAAGCGGGGCCTACGCCCATGATGCGCGGTTCGACCGCAGCCGCGGCGCCGGCGAGGATGCGCACCATCGGTTTCTTGCCGTTTTTCTCTCCCCATTGCCTGCTGCCCACCACCAGCGCGGCGGCGCCGTCGTTGACCCCCGAAGCGTTGCCGGCGGTTACCACGCCGCCTTCGAACAGGGGCTTCAGCTTGGTCAGCGATTCCATCGTCGTGTCGCGGCGCGGATGTTCGTCGACATCGACCACGACGGGCGGCACATCCTTCTTCTTCGTCGGCAAGGCGATCGGGTGAATCTCGCCCTTGTAGAAGCCATCCGCTTCCGCACTCGCATATTTCTGCTGTGAGGCGAGGGCGAATTCGTCGGCTTGAGCGCGCGTCACGCTGAAGTCCTTGGCGACGTTGTCGCCGGTTTCCGGCATGGAATGGTTGCCGAACTGCTTGGCGAAGCGGGGATTGGTGAAGCGTGCGCCGATCGAAGTGTCGTACATCTTCACGTTGCGCGAGTAGGCGGACTCGGACTTGCCCATGACGTAGGGCGCGCGCGACATGCTCTCCACGCCGCCGGCGATATAGAGTTCGCCCTCGCCGCAGCTGATTGCGCGTGCGGCGTCCAGGGTGGCCTGCAGGCCGCTGGCGCACAGGCGGTTGACGGTCGCCCCCGGCGTGGTCGGCGGCAGGCCGGCCAGCAGCGCGGCAAAGCGCGCGACGTTGCGGCAGTCCTCGCCCGCCTGGTTTACGTTGCCGAGCAGCACGTCGCTGATTTGCTCGGGCTTGATTCCGGCTTTGCGGACCACTGCCGCGATGAGCTCGGCCGCCAGATCGTCCGGCCGCACCGGAGCGAGCTTGCCAGCGTGCCGGCCGAAAGGAGAACGAAGTCCATCGTAAATGTAGGCATCCAACATGATTGTGTAATCTCCTGAGTGTAGATTCGGTGGAGGCGCTGAGCTGAAGCAGCGGGGGAATTTATCGCGATTTTACCTCTAATCCGGAGCGCGGGCAGCGGCGCTTGGCATCGAATCCGGAGATGGACGCCCGCCACGAACTCCTTGCCAGCGATGGCGGCCGGGACGATACTTTAGGGAAACGAACGGCCCGGCAGGGAGTCAAACAAAAAATGGGTATCCGGTGAAACAGCGCATTTTGGAGGAGGGCAGGCAGCCATGTACAAGAAGATCCTGATGGCATACAACGGATCGCGCGAGGGACGCGCGGCGCTGCTGGAAAGCGCCGAGATCGCGGATTTCATCAAGGCCGAAGCGCATCTGTTGGCAGTAGCCGGAATGCCGCCCAGTTTGTTCCTTACCGAAGGGTTTTTGCCCGAGGAGCTGCTGGAAGAGGAGAAAAAGCGCACCCAGGAGATTCTCGACGAGGGAATACAGCTGCTCAAGGATCGGGGTTTCGATACCATCGGCCATCTCACGGTGGGTGAGCCGGTGGAGGAGATCTGTCGCGTCGCTACCGAACTCGGGGCTGATCTGATCGTCCTCGGACACCGGCAAAAGCTGTCTTTTGCGGCGCGATGGTGGAAGGGATCGGTCGGTGCCTCCCTCCTCGACTACGCGCCGTGCAGCATCCTTATCTCTCGAGCCCGCTGAGCTGACGCGCAGCAGCCTGCCCGCAGGGCGGGACGGTTCATTCTGATTGGTGCTCGGCTTTTTTCGGGGCGATCCCGTCCATGCGCAGTTGGGATATTTTCTGCACCGTAGTCGATAATTACGGCGATATCGGCGTTTGCTGGCGGCTGGCGCGGCAGTTGGCCGCCGAGCACGGCTTTCGCGTGCGCCTGTGGATCGACGATCTCGCGAGTTTCCGCAGAATCTGCACGGATATCGTGACTGGTGTGGAATCCCAGCACAGTCATGGCGTCGAAGTCAGGTGGTGGCGCGAGGTTTTTCCAGCGGTCGATCCGGCGGACGTCGTGGTCGAGGCGTTCGCCTGCAATCCACCGGCGAACTACATCGCGGCGATGGCGGCGAAACGGCCGAAACCGGTATGGATCAACCTTGAATACCTGAGTGCCGAAACCTGGGTGCTGGGCTGCCACAGCTTGCCTTCGCCGCACCCGTCGCTTCCTCTGGTCAAGTATTTCTTCTTCCCGGGATTCGTCGCCGGTACCGGTGGGCTGCTGGCCGAGCAGGGGCTGGCACCGGCGCGCGAGCGGTTTCAGCGCTCGAGCGCGGAGCAGGCACGCTTGTGGCAGGATCTCGAGCTGCCAGCGCCGCGCGCGGGCGAGACGCAGGTTTCACTGTTCTGCTATCCGCACGGCGGGATAAGTGGCTTGTTGCGGGCATGGGCAGCCGGCGGCACGCCGCTGCGTTGTCTGGTGCCGGAAGGGACCGCGACGGCCGCCTTGTCGGGATTCTTCGGAACCGATCGCCTCGCGCCGGGCGCGATCCTGCGCAAGTCCGGCCTCGAAGTCGGCATTTTCGCTTTCCTGGATCAGGATCGCTACGACCGCTTGCTCTGGGCCTGCGATTTCAATCTCGTGCGCGGCGAAGACTCGTTTGTTCGCGCGCAATGGGCAGCGCGGCCTCTGCTGTGGCAGATCTATCCGCAGCAAGAGGGCGCCCACCGGCCGAAGCTGCAGGCTTTTCTCGATCTGTATTGCGCCGGCCTGGCGGCGGAGGCCAGGGCATCCGTCGTCAAACTGTGGCAGGCCTGGAACGAAGGCGACGATGTGGCGATCGAAGCAGCCTGGTCCGGTTTTTGGGAGCATCGGATCGAACTGCAAGCGCATGCGCGGCGCTGGACTGCGCAACTCGCCGGAACCGGCGATCTCGCAAATAATCTTGTGCAGTTTTGCGGAAATTTGTTAAAATAGAAAGCTTTAGACCAACCAAACCGTCTAGGACGACAGAAATGAAAATTGCACAGGAACTCCGCGCAGGCAATGTGATCATGCTCGGAAATGACCCGATGGTGGTGCAGCGGGCGGAATTCAGCAAGTCCGGCCGCAATGCTTCCGTGGTGAAAATGAAGCTCAAGAACCTGCTTTCCGAGTCGATCACCGAGAACGTGTACAAGGCCGACGAAAAATTCGATGTCGTGGTGCTGGAGCGCAAGCAATCCACGTACTCGTATTTTGCCGATCCGATGTACGTGTTCATGGACGCCGACTACAATCAGTTCGAGGTGGAAAAAGACAACATGGGCGAGGGAATCAATTTCCTCGAGGACGGAATGGAGTGCGAAGTCGTGTTCTATGACGACCGCGCGATATCGGTCGAGCTGCCCAATACCGTGCAGCGCGAGATCATTTATACCGAACCCGCGATACGCGGGGACACTTCGGGCAAGGTGCTCAAACCGGCGAAAATCAATACCGGCTTTTCGGTGCAGGTGCCGCTGTTCTGCGCCACCGGCGACAAGATCGAGATCGATACCCGCACCGGCGAGTATAAGCGGCGAGTCTGATCCGCAAGTACGACGCGAAAACGGGCGCGCATACCCGTGCCTTGCGCCCCTTGCCCGTCGTCGCCATCGGGCGCGCGACCGCTCCAAGGAGCCCCCCTTGACGGTTGCGCGTTTAGCAGGTATAACGCGCGCAAGTGTTTAGTTTCAAGTGCTTGAGAGCGGTTCCCATAGAGGCACGTCCTTTTTAGTCTTGAGATTCAAACATTGATCGGGTTTGGCCCGAATTCTCAACTTTTAAAGGAAGGTAATATGGCAACCGGCACAGTCAAGTGGTTCAACGACTCGAAGGGTTTCGGTTTTATCACGCCAGATGGTGGCGGCGAAGATCTGTTCGCACATTTCTCCGAAATAAACATGCAGGGCTTCAAGACACTCAAGGAAGGTCAGAAAGTGTCCTTCGAAATCGTAGACGGCAAAAAAGGCAAGCAAGCGGCAAAAATCCAAGCTGCTTGACCGAACCAGTTTCCATTTGAAAAAGCCGGGCAATGCCCGGCTTTTTTTATGCGCCGTCGCTGGCTGCGCTGCGAGCGCATCGCTATTTTGCGTGTTTGCGGAACTCGGGTTTGCGCTTTTCGCGAAACGCGTTGCCGCCTTCCCTCGACTCGTCGGTATCGTAGTAAAGCTTGAGCGCCTGCATTGCGAACGAGGAAATGCCGCGGATCATCTCCGTGTCGACGTTGAACGAGCGCTTGGCGAGCGCGATCGCCGTCGGGCTCATCTGCAGAATTTCGGCGCACCATTTCGCCACCTCAGCGTCGAGCTGGTCGTGGGGAACGACCGCGTTCACCAGCCCCATCGCGAGGGCGTCCTGCGCGCTGTAGCGGCGGCACAGGTACCAGATCTCGCGCGCCTTCTTCTCACCGACCACGCGTGCCAGCAGCGCCGTGCCGAAGCCGGGATCGACCGAGCCCACCTTGGGACCGACTTGGCCGAACTGCGCTTTGTCCGAGGCGATGGCGAGGTCGCACAGGGTCACCAGCACATTGCCGCCGCCTATGGCGTAGCCGTTGACGCGCGCGACCACCGGCTTGGGAATGTCGCGAATGATGCTCTGCAGTTCCTCCACCGGCAGGCCGATCGTGCCGCGCCCGCCGTAGCCGCCGTCTTCGGCGTCCGCGCTTTGGTCGCCCCCTGTGCAGAACGCTTTGTCGCCGGCGCCGGTGAGCACGACGACGCCGATGTTGCGGTTCCAGCCGGCCGTGCCGAAGGCGCGGATCAGCTCTTCGCAGGTGTCGCTGTTGAATGCGTTATAGACCTTGGGGCGATTGATGGTGATGGTGGCCACGCCGGCCTGCTCGGTGTAGATGATGTTGTTGAAATCCATGGTATGGGTCTTCCTTTTCGGAGTCCGTTCGGGGTCATTGTTTAGTGCGGGACGGTTCGGTATTATGAATACGACATTATCTTGGCGCAATCGAGTCTCGCGCCGGGGACGCCACCAAGAAGCAGCCAGGTGCAATAGGCGCTCGCATCTTTTTCCCCGGAGCACTGGCTGATCCGCTTGCCATCTTCATTCCCAACCAAGCACATCCGGAGACAAAAACATGAACATTCCCGCTCCCGACCAACACCAGGAGCTGCGCGAAGCGCTGCGCGATCTTTGCCGCGAGTATCCCGACGAATACTGGCGCAAAATCGACTACGAGCGTGATTTCCCGGTCGCGTTCATCGATGCCCTGACCAAGGCTGGCTGGCTGGCGGCTCTGATCCCGCAGGAGTACGGCGGCTCCGGATTGAGCCTCGCGCAGGCCTCGGTGATCATGGAAGAGATCAATCTGTGCGGCGGAAATTCCGGCGCCTGCCATGGACAGATGTACAACATGGGCACGCTCTTGCGCCACGGCTCCGAAGCGCAGAAGCGCAAGTACCTGCCGAAGATCGCATCGGGCGAACTGCGGCTGCAATCCATGGGCGTGACCGAGCCGACCACGGGCACCGATACCACCAAGCTCAAGACCACGGCAGTGAAGAAGGGCGATCGCTACGTGGTCAACGGCCAGAAAGTGTGGATTTCGCGCGTCCGGCACTCGGACTTGATGATCCTGCTCGCGCGCACCACGCCGGTTGCCCAGGTCAAGCGCAAGTCCGATGGCATGTCGATATTCATCGTCGATCTGCATCAATCCATCGGCAAGGGTTTGAGCCTGCAGCCGATACGTAACATGGTCAGCCACGATACGAACGAGCTGTTCTTCGACAATCTGGAGATCCCGGCGGAGAACCTGATCGGCGAGGAGGGCAGGGGCTTCAAATATATTCTCGACGGCCTCAACGCCGAGCGCATCCTGATCGCGGCCGAATGCATCGGCGACGCCTACTGGTTCATTAACCGGGGTAGCGCCTACGCCAAGGAACGCGTGGTGTTCGACCGGCCCATAGGCCAGAACCAGGGGGTGCAGTTCCCGATCGCCGAGGCCTACATGGAAACCGAGGCGGCGAACTTGATGCGCTGGAAGGCCTGCGACCTGTTCGACCAGCACAAGTCCTGCGGTGCCGAGGCGAATATGGCGAAGCACCTTGCGGCCAAGGCCTCATGGGAGGCGGCCAACATTTGCCTGCAGACGCATGGCGGCTACGGCTTTGCCGCTGAATACGACGTCGAGCGTAAATTTCGCGAGACGCGGCTGTACCTGGTGGCGCCGATCTCGACCAATCTGATCCTGTCCTATGTCGCCGAGCACGTGCTCGGCCTGCCGCGGTCGTTTTGAGCGTGAGCAAATCCAGCGGCCGCTCGGCGTTTCTGCAGCTCCTCGTCGACGAGGGCGTTACCCACCTGTTCGGCAATCCGGGCACGACCGAATTGCCGCTGATGGAGGTGGTGCCGGATTTTCCCGAGCTCAAGTATGTGCTCGGGCTGCAGGAAGCTGTGGTGGTGGCGATGGCCGACGGTTACGCCCGCGCCTCCAACTGGCTCGCCGCCTGCAGCCTGCATGTCGCGCCGGGTCTGGGCAACGCGATGGGGGCGCTTTACAACGCCAAGTTTTCCGGTTCGCCCTTGATCGTGACTTGCGGGCAGCAGGAGCAGGGACACGGATTGCTTGAGCCTTTGCTCTACGAGCCGCTGCTACCGATCGCGCAGCCCATGGTCAAATGGGCGATCGAAGTCACGCGGGCCGAGGACCTGCCGCGCATCGTGCGCCGTGCGGCGAAAGTCGCGCTCACCGCGCCGACCGGCCCGGTGTTCATCAGCCTCCCAGGGGACGTGCTCGACGCCGAGGCCGAGCTCGATTTCGGCAAGCCGACCCGGGTCGACACGCGCGCGCGGCCCCCGGACGAAGCGCTGGACCAGCTCGCTGCCGCCCTGCTGGAAGCGAAAAATCCGGTGATCCTCGCCGGTCAGGAGCTCGCCACCAAGGACGCTTTCGCCGAGGCGGCCGAGCTCGCCGATTTGCTCGGCGCGGCGGTGTACCAGCAGACCGTTCCTTATTGCGCGCAGTTTCCCAGCGCGCATCCGGCCTATCTCGGCGCGCTCACGCGCAACCAGAAGCAGGTGCACGCGGCGCTTGAGTCGTTCGACCTGATGCTATGCCTGGGCGCAGACTTGCTGCGCATGTCGGTCTACAGCCCGACCGCGCCGCTGCCTGAGGGCATGCCCGTAATCCACATCAGCGAGCGCGACTGGGAGCTGGGCAAGAACTATCCGACTGAGCAGGCGCTGCGCGCCGACGTGAAGGAAACGCTGCGTGCCCTGCTGCCGCTGGTACGCGCGCGGCGCAGCGCCGCCGGCGCGGAGCAAGCCAGGCGCAGGCTTGCCGCGCTCGCGCCGCGCAACTGGTCGGCGCAACGCGCTGCGGCATGCGCCGAGCTCACGCTCCTGGCGCAAACCGCGCCGATCGATCCGCGCTATCTGATGCTCTGCATCAGCGAAACGCTGCCACAGGATGCGATCGTGGTGGAAGAGGCGCTGACCTCGTCGGCGGCGCTGCCCGGATTGCTCGAGCTGCGCGACCGCCGGGGCTACTACGGGCTCGCCAGCGGCGGACTCGGCTTTGCGCTGCCCGGCGCGGTAGGCATCAGCCTGGCGCAGCCGGGGCGGCCGGTAGTGGCGATCCTCGGCGACGGCAGTGCGATGTACGGCGTGCAGGCGCTGTGGACCGCGGCCCATCTGAAATTGCCGATCACCTACGTGATTGCAAACAACCGCAGCTACCGCATCATCAAGGAACGGCTGGTTTCCATGCGCGCCACCGATCGCTTCACCGGCATGGACCTGCGCGATCCCGAAATCGATTTCTCCGGCCTGGCGCGATCTCTGGGGGTGCCGGCGGAGCGCGTCGGCGATCCCAGCGGCATCGTGCCTGCGCTGCGCGCCGCTCTGCAGGTCGGCGGCCCGCGTCTGATCGAGGTGATGGTCGCCGACGGTTTCGGCGGCTAGTCAGGCGCTGATATCACGGCCAGGACCGGGCGGCACGATCCGCCGGTTCTTGCTCCTCTCCGATGCTGCGCAGACGAACGGAAACGATACGCAACACGCGCTGCC
>CAZRMO010000009.1:0-47892 GCA_964601155.1 uncultured Enterobacteriaceae bacterium | reverse complement strand
GTCGCGTACTACCCTATAATGACAACTTCCGTCTTCGCGGCTCCCGGCTTGCATCACCGTCCCACTCTCGACCGCGTTTCGCCCTACCTGCTGCTCGCTGCCGCCATCCTATCCTGGGCGCTCAACTGGGTCGCCGGGCGCGCGTTGCGCGGCGACGTGCCCTCGTACTCGCTCGCCTTCTGGCGCTGGGTCATTGCGAGCGTCCTGCTGCTGCCTTTCGCCTGGCCGCACCTCGTGCGTGGCTGGCCGGCAATGCGCCGTTCTTGGCCGGTCATGCTCGCGCTTGGCGTACTGGGCACTACGTTCTGCAATCTGGCCTCGTACACCGGCCTCAAGTACGCCACCGCCGTCAGCAGCTCCATCCTCAGTTCCTTCGCGCCGGTGATTATCATCGCTATCTCCTGGGCCTTCCTCGGGCAGCGCTTGCGCGCCTCGCAGTGGGTCGGCGTCGCCATTTCGCTGATCGGCGTGCTGACCATCATCGGGCGCGGCGACTCGCGGGTGATCCTGTCGCTCTCGCTCAATGTCGGCGACTTGTGGATACTTGGGTCGATGCTGCTGTGGGCGCTGTATACGGTCTGCCTGCGCTGGCGGCCGCAGGAACTGCATCCGCTCGGTCTCCTCGGTGCGAACGCGATCGTCGGCGTGGTCGCGATGCTGCCGGTGTATTTGTGGTCGCTCGCCCAGGGTCTGCATATCACCTGGACCACGGGAGCAGTGGTCGGTCTCGCATATGTCGGCGTGTTCCCGTCGGTGGTGGGGTACATTTTCTGGAATAACGGGGTCGCGCGCGTCGGCCCGAACACGGCGGGGATGTTCATGCATCTGATGCCGGTCTTCACGAGCCTGCTCGCGATCGTCTTCCTCGGCGAGCGCCTGCACCCGTTCCATGTCGTCGGCATGGCGATGATAGTCGGCGGCATCTGGCTCACCAGCCGCACCCACAATCCCGAAGCGGTAGCGGGGATTGAGATCTGAATGCAATCGCGCGGGATCAGGCCTCACCATACTGAAGGCCGCATATCAGGCGGTCTATCAGTCGGCCCCGCGACCACCCAAAAAAATAGGCCAGCGAACCCAGTTCGATAGCCTATGAAGAACGGTCGACCAGCATTGCCAACGACGACCGTCCACGCTCACCGCTAGGACTCGACGCGCGTGACGCTTCCGGTCATTCGCGCGGCTCGGCCTGATTTCCGGCGGTCTCTTTCTTCTCCTCCTGCTTCTCCCCCTCCTCCAAAACGGGCAACTGGACCGATACCTTGAGCCGACGCAAATCCCCTCTGGCGCGGCTGGTCCAGCCGGGTGAAAATGGATCATATTTCAAACAATGATTTCGCGCAATACTGCTGCCAGCATACGATTATTGGCGTCATCGCCGGCTGCCTGTAGGCACCGCCGCCTGGACTGGCTATAATTCCGGTCCGGGCGAATCCGGAACGCGATTGCCGCGTTTGACGTCTCACACACGGCAGGGCAGCAAAATGGAAAAACCCGAGGCAGGCAATCCCCGCGTCGGCAAAAAGCGCCTGGGGGCGGAAGCCATCCATAAGAGGCGGCTCGAGGTGCTGAAACAGTTTCGGGTGCTATTACGCTCGATCAAGCGGCACTACCAATGGGTTGAGCAGGAAAGCGGGCTGAGCGGTGCGCAACTTTGGGCGATGGCGGAAATCGCCGGCGCGCCCGGGATCAAAGTGAGCGATCTCGCTCGGCAACTGGGGGTCCACCTGTCGACCGCAAGCAACATGTTGCGGCGCCTGGAGGAACTCGCGCTGGTCAAGCGGCTGCGCATCGGCGAGGACCGCCGCGTGGTTCAGTTGAAGCTTACTGCCAAAGGCGGGAAAATCCTGCAGATCGCGCCGCGGCCCCTGGTCGGAGTTCTGCAGCAGGCCCTGACCGAACTGCCGCGACGCCGGCTGGATTCCCTTCATGCCGACTTGGGCGAGGTCATCCGACTGATGAAGTTCAAAGACGCCAAGGCGCGGGCCACGCCTTTGTCGGACATTTAGACCGCAGGCCGGCCGAAGCGGGCGGACAAGCAAGCGCGTGCCGCTGCAACAAGGCATTCCCCGGCACGCAGCTTCATGGCCGGCTTTGCGGCAATCGAATGGTACCGGGCTTCATTTTTTTCGGAAGGCACCATGGCAAAAATCAAGGGGGCAACTCTGATCTCGGAGTTCCTGGTAAAAGAAAAAATCCCATATGTATTCGGTATTTGCGGCCACGGCAATATCGGGCTGCTCGACGGGCTTTATCAAGTTCGCGACAAGATCAAGCTGGTGTCGCCGCGCCACGAGCAGGTCGCGGGACATATGGCGGACGGCTATTTCCGGGTGAAGCATCAGCCGGTCGCCACCCTGACCTCGACCGGTCCGGGATCGGCCAACCTGATCATGTCTATGGCTGTCGCGCAGACGGATTCCTCCGCGCTGCTCGCGATCACTGCGAACGTGCCGACCTCGCAGTTCAACCGCGGCCCGTTCCAGGAATTGAACCGTCACAACCAGGCGGATTTCCCGAACGTGATTCGTCCGGTGGTGAAGCGCAGCTTCCAGCCGAGCCGGGTGGACATGCTGCCGCTGGCGCTGCGCCAGGCGGTGACGACCATGACCAGCGGACGGCCGGGGCCGGTCAATGTGGACATACCGTTCAACCTGTTCCAGGAGGAAGCCGACGTCCGGCTTGAGCCCGAATGGCACGGTTTCGAGCTGCGCCGTAGCGGCGGCTCGCCCGAGGACGTCCGGCAGGCGCTGGACATGATGCTCGCGGCCAAGCGCCCGGTGATTTTCATCGGACACGGGATGACGCTGTCCGAGGGCGGCAAGGAGTTGACCGAATTCGCGCACGCGCTGCAGTTTCCTGTGATCAGTTCGCCCAACGGCATGGGCTGCCTGGACATGAGCGACCCTCTCTCGCTTGGCTTTATCGGCAGGAACGGCGCCTACCCTGCGAACCAGGCCGGCCGCCATACCGACTTGGTGCTGACGCTGGGCGCGCGCTTCGATGATCGTTCCGCGTCGTCGTGGATGCCGGGTTACTCCTGGAATTTTCCGCAGGCCAAGCTCATACATGTCGACGTCGATCACGCCGAGATCGGGCGCAACTACGCGCCGGACCTAGGCGTGCTCGCCGATGCGCGCATTTTCCTGGTCCAGCTGCTGGGCGAGTTGTCCCGGCGCAAGGTGGACAAGGCCGGACGAATCAAGGATTGGCATGCCGACATCGCCAAGTGGCGCGCCGAGTGGGAAGCCTACATCAAGCCTAACTTCGAGATCCATGCTTCGCCGTTGCGGCCGGAGCGCGTCGTTGCCGACTGCCGCGCGGTGCTGCCCGACGACGCGATCATTTCGCTCGACTCCGGCATACATCACAACTGGTTCATGCAGTTCTGGAACGCACGCCGACCGCAGACCATGCTCAATACCTGGGGCTATTCCGGCATGGGCTTCGGCCCCAGTTCGATACTCGGGGCGAAGCTTGCGGCCCCCGATCGACCCTGCGTTTCGATCTGCGGCGACGGCGGATTCACCATGGTGCCGCACGTGCTTTGCACCGCGGTGGAGTACAACATCCCGGCGATCTGGGTGGTGTGGAACAACTTCTCCTGGGCCGCGATCCGCGACCTGCAGTATGCCTATTTCGACGGACGCGAGATCGGCACCGGTTTTTACCAGGGAGGGGAACACAAGCCCTACAACCCGGACTTCGCCGCCTGGGCGCGCGCCGCCGGCGTGGAAGGGTTTACAGTCACGAAATCCGAGGATTTCAAGGGCGCGCTGGCCCACGCCGTGGCGCTCAACAAGCCTTGTCTGATCGACGTGCACGTGGACGCGAACATCCGTCCGCCCGGGACCGGCGCGTGGGCCCTGCCGCCGATCCCGCACAAGGAACCGGTGTTCGGTGCCAAGTACATTCCGGGAAAATGAGCAGGAGGAATCCATGGCAAAAAAGGCAAAGCGGGCCGCGCTGATCCGTAATGCAGCCGAAGTGCCGTGGAACCAGTTCCCGGGTCATTTCGGCGGTGCGCTGTCCAAACCCCTGGTGGGACCGGACACCGCGGGTGCGGGGCTGATTGATTATCGTATCTCCTGCTACCAGCCCATGGCACATGTGGAACTGCATACCCACAAGCTCCAGGAGCAGGTGTACCACGTGCTCGAGGGCGAGGGCATGATGGAAACGGATGGCAGGCAGCAGGTGGTGCGCAAGAACGACGTCATTTTCATTCCGCCCGGCGTGGAGCACGCCATTTCGAACACCGGCTTCACCGATCTTACTTTCATCGTTGTCACCACGCCGGTAGGCGACGCGTAGGCCGGAGCCAGGCACTATACGGCTCAGATCGCCGCGCTCAAGCGGAAGTGTACAGGCCGCGATGGGAGCTAGCCGAGTTCGCCCAGTTCCGAAATCATGAAGTCGGGCGCGGCGTCGGCGAACGCGGCCTCGTCGCATTCCCCGCCGCGGATGATGGCCACCCGTATACCGGCCGCCCGCGCGCCGAACACGTCAGCTCGGCTGTCGCCGACGAAAAGCACGTCGCCGGCCGCAAGCTGCCAGTCCGAGAGCACGCGCAAGATGCCCTCGGAATTGGGTTTCATGTAGGTCACTTCATCGCGGCTCACGACCGGGGACAGCCAGCTGGCGAAGTCGAAACGGTTCAGCGCTGCCTCGAGCGCTCCCCGCCCCACGTTGCTGACCATGCCCACACGCGCGTTGCCGACCGCGAGCCGGCCGAGCAACTCCGCCGCGCCGGGCCGCGGCGCCCATCTGCTCAGGGCGTCGAAATCCCAGCGGTCGTAGATCGGGCATAGCGCCTGACGCAGTTCGGCCATGCGCCCCTGCGGCGCGAACAGTTCGGCAGCGGTATTCCACATGGTGGCGTAGTTGCCCTTGGCGAATTTGTCGCCCGAGAACCCAAGCTTCGCGAATGCGCGGCGCAGTTCGTCTTCGGCCGGCTTGAGTTGCCATTGGAAATTGACCAGCGTGCCTTCGAAGTCGAAGATGGCCGCCGTATAGGTCGGGCTTGCAGTAGAGGACTGGATATTGGATACCACGACCCGAAGTATCTTCCGTCGCACAATACCGCGCAACAGACTTGTCTTGAGGCATAATCTACGGGTCCGCGACGCGCAGGTTCGACATGCAGGCTATTTGCTGCGCCACGCGAGCTCAGAGCCGCCGGCCCGCAATGGTCGCCGGGCCCGATCTGGCCGCAGTCCAACAGGAGGCTCCTGGATGCTGCTGAATTACTATATCTATTATCGCGTTGCGCCGTCCGAAGCGGCGCGTGTGCGCAAAGTCGTCGACGCGGTGCAGTCGGCCTTATGTGAGGAAACAGGCATCCAGGGTCGCTTGCTTCAGCGCGACGATGATTCGTCCACCTGGATGGAAATATACGAAGATGTCGCGGATCGTCCGGCATTCGAACGGGCTCTCGACCGCTTGTTGGCGCAGCACCGCTTCGATCGTTGCCTCGCACCCGATTCACGCCGCCATACCGAACGCTTCAGCGTTCTCTGATGTGCCTGACCCTGATCGTGCAGGTCGCGACACTACGCGCCGGATAGGTGCAGGTCGATTTCGTCGCGGTGGCCGAAGCCGGCCGAGTTGTCGATGAAATAAAGCCGCTCCGGGTTCAGTCTGTACCAGCGCACTTTGGCCAGGGCTTCGACAATTGAAGCTGGCGCTTGCTCCAGCTTGCCGACGACGGGGAACTTCGCGCCATAGACGCGACGGGCTATTTCTGCCTCTTCACCGGAAAGCACTGAGACCAGGCCCTCCATTTGCACGCCTTTGATTTCTTTCCAATCCGAGTAGTCTGCATGTACCGCCGCCGACGCGCGCGCGTTGCTGCTGAGATTGCGGCCGTGCCGGCTGTCCGGCGAGGATAGGAAGTAAATCGCGAACCCGTCGTTTGCGTAGAACACCGCCGCTGCCCAGACGCCTTCATCGCCGTGGCTGGCCAGGGTCATGACATTGTGTTCGCCCAGATAGCTTCGCACCTGCTCGCTTAGCTGTTCCGGCATCAGGCTTGTGCGCCCGGCAGGTTGGCGCGGGGCGCCGGGCCGATGTCCGCTTCGCTTTGCGCGTTCTCGTGCAGGCGCTTCAGTCGGTAGGCGAGTTGGGGCCGGGTCAAGCCGAGCATGCGCGCTGCCGACGAAAGATTGCCATGCGCTTTGTCGACGGCGGTTTCCAGAAGCATGCTTTCCACCTGGTCCAGCGTCAGCACGCCGTTGAACACGGCTTCGCACAAGTTCTTGCTGCTCTCTCCGCGATTGACACCGAGCCCGCCGTTGACGTCCAGGCCGAACTCGCGCGCAGGCTCCTCGGTGCAAGAAGAAAATAAATGGTTCACCTCGATGCGGGTTCCGCTCGGCGCCAGGATCACGCCGCGCTCGATCATGTTCTGCAACTCGCGGATGTTGCCGGGCCAATCGTAAGTGAGCAGTGCCCGCTTCGCCTTGTCGGTGAACCCGCGCAGTTTCTTCGCATGAACGACCGAATACTTCGCCAGGAAGCGCTTGGCCAGCAGCGCCACATCCTCTTTGCGCTCGCGCAGGGGCGGGATCTCGATCTGATAGGCGTTGAGCCGGTAATACAGGTCCGAGCGCAGTTTGCGTTCCTTGACCAGCTGCTGCAGGTCGCAGTTGGCCGCGGCCACCACCCGCACGTTGATCTTGCGCGTCTTCTGGTCGCCCAGGCGCTCCAGTTCGCCTTCCTGCAGCACGCGCAGCAGCTTGCTCTGGGCTGAAAGCGGCAGATCGCCAATCTCGTCGAGAAACAGCGTACCACCATCCGCCCGTTCGAAGCGGCCCGGACGCGAAACCAGCGCACCGGTGTAGGCGCCTTTCTCGACGCCGAACAGCTCCGATTCCACCAGGTCGTGCGGGATGGCGGCGCAGTTGATGGCGATGAAAGGTGCATCGTGGCGCGGTCCCAATTCGTGCAGCGAACGCGCGAACATTTCCTTGCCGACCCCGGTTTCGCCGAGCAGCAGCACGTTGATGCGGGTCTTCGCCGCCTGCTTGAGCAATTCGTAGGCGGCGCGAAAGCTGGGTGAGTCTCCCACCATGTCCGCCGGCAGTTTTTCCTTCTCGCCGATGCTGGAGCGCAACTGCACCACCTGGGTCTGCAGATCGAACAACTGGTCTGCGATCGATTCCCGATTGGAGAAATGCTTGTATTCGTCGGCGCTTTCCCACTCCTCGACGGGTTTGCCGATGATGCGGCAGTTGTTATGGCCCATGCCGACGCACTCGACTTCTTTGTAGAGGATCGGCCGGCCCATGAACGCCGAGGTATAGCCGCAGGCGTAGCCGATCTGGGTCCAGCACACCGGTTCGGAATGAATGCCGTAGTAGTGCCGGTGCCACTGCCCTTCCCAGGAGTTTTCCCACAGGAACTCGCCGTAGAACTTGCCCGCGACGCGATCGAGTTCCAGCCTGATCGGCGTTACCCGGACAATGCCCTCCAGGGTATGCAGTTGGGGACCGGTCATGAACGCTTCGATGTCGCTGCAGTCCTGGGCGCGGATGCGCGCGAGCTCCGCGTCGCGCACGCCCGAGGCATAGCCCATGCGCGTGAGCAGTCCCTGGGCGCGGTCCATGCCGAGAGTATCGACGAGTTCCTTGCGCAGGGATGCCTGTGCCTCGGCGTGAACCAGAAGCATGCGGTGCTCGTGCAGCCAGATCTGGCCGGTCTCTTCACAAAAATGCACGCGCGCGCGTAAATCTTCGCTGTCTGCGCGTGTCACGCTACGAAGCTTGACCATGACCGAGTCCTCCTCCTCGCGGCGATCAAGGGTTTCAATGATGCGCTTTAGCTCGACACAGATCAAATAGACACGATTCGGGCAACTTAATTCCCTGGCATGTCCGGATTCGCGACAGTTCACCAAATGATCAATTTCCCGGAACCGACTGCCTGAAAAATCACGAAAAGAACAAGCGCCAGAAATGCGCAGTCGAAATAAGAGCTCGATTCCTGGCGGTGTGCGGCGTCATTTGTACGCAGGCGCAGCAAATCGTTAAGCGAGCGACCTTTCTTTGTTTCTAGCGAATCCGGCGCGCTATGGGTGTGTGGTTTGCTGCGTTGCGTCAAAGGCCGTTGGCACAGGCCTTGCGATAGGGTTGCTTACACAACCGGGCGCAAAGTACGTCCCGGCAATTCCAAGAGGTATCCACGAATCGGAGAAGGAGGTAGCAGATGAAGTTTCCAGTCCCGCATGATGTCAAGGGCAAGACCATTCCCGGTACCGAAGGTTGGGAACGGATGTATCCGTATCAGTACCAGTTCGTCACCGACGACCCGGTGCGCAATCAATACGAAAAGGACACGTTCTGGTTTTACGACGGACTGCACTACCCGGAGCCCTTGTATCCCTTCGACACCATCTGGGACGAGGCTTGGTTCCTGGCGCTGTCGCAGTTCAACAACCGCATTTTCATGGTGCCGCCGGTGCGTGGCGTCGATCACCGCATGATCAACGGCTATCCGTACATCTCCCCGGTGCCAGTGAAGGACCCGGCGGAGATCGGCGCCCGCGTGCCCAATTTCATGGAGCGCGCCGGCTATTACTACAAGAACTGGGATGCGCTCGAAGCCAAGTGGAAAGTAAAAATGGAGGCCACCATTCGCGAACTCGAGACGCTGCAGATTCCGCGCCTCGCCGAGATGGAGGACATGGCGGTGGTAACCGACGCCATCGGCGAGTCGAAGGGCTACCATCTGCTGAAAAACTACGATGACCTGATCAATCTGGGCATCAAGTGCTGGCAGTACCACTTCGAGTTTCTCAACCTCGGCTACGCGGCCTACGTCTTTTTCCTCGACTTCGCGCAAAAGCTGTTCCCGAGCATTCCCGCGCAGCGCGTGACGCAAATGATCTCCGGCATCGACGTGATCATGTATCAGCCCGACGAGGAACTGAAGAAGCTGGCGCGGAAGGCGATTGAACTCGGCGTGGACTCGGTGGTGACTTTCAGCCAGGAATGGACGGAAGTCGAAGCGGCGCTGAAAAAACTGCCTAAGGGCGTCGAATGGCTGACCTCGCTGAACCTGGCGCGCGAGCCCTGGTTCAATATTTCCACCGGCACCGGTTGGTTCCACCACGATCGCTCGTGGAATGACCAGATGAACGTGCCGCTGTCCGGCATCGCCACTTACATCGGCAAAGTGAAGCAGGGGATTTCGATCGACCGGCCGACCGAAAAGGTGCGCGCCGAACGCGACCGCATCATTGCCGAATATCGTGGCCTGATCGAAAAGGAAGAAGACCTCAAGCAGTTCGACGAGTTGCTCGGTTGCGCCAAGACCGTGTTCCCGTACGTGGAAAACCACTTGTTCTATGTCGAGCACTGGTTCCACTCGGTGTTCTGGAACAAGATGCGCGAGGTCGCGGTGATCATGAAAGAGCATGGCGTGATCGAGGATGTCGAGGACATCTGGCTGCTGCGCCGCGACGAGATCAAGTCGGCGCTGTGGGATATCGTCACGGCATGGGCGACCGGCGTCACGCCGCGCGGCACCAAGACCTGGCCGAAGGAAATCGGCTGGCGCAAGGGCGTGATGCAGAAGTTCAAGGAATGGAGCCCGCCGCCGGCGATCGGCACGGCGCCGGAGGTGATTCAGGAGCCGTTCACCATCGTGCTCTGGGGCGTGACCAACAAGTCGCTGGGCGATTGGGCGGCGGTGCAGGAGGTCAAGGACCCGGACACCATCACCGAACTCAAAGGTTTTGCCGGCAGCCCCGGCATCATCGAGGGCAAGGCGCGCGTGTGCAAGACCGTGACCGAGGTAGGCCAGTTGCTGGAGGGAGAGATCCTGGTGGCGCCGACGACCTCGCCGTCCTGGGCGCCCGCGTTCGCCAAGATCGGGGCCTGCGTCACCGATGTCGGCGGCGTGATGAGCCACGCCGCGATCGTCTGCCGCGAATACGGCATGCCGGCGGTGGTCGGCACCGGGCTTGCGACCAAGATCATCAAGACCGGCATGATGCTCCGCGTCGACGGTTCGACCGGCGCTATTACCATCACACGCTGACGGGCGCACATGGGCAGTGCTGCAAACGTGATGGAGCGGACACCGGCAGACCGCGTGAAATCGGGTCCGCCGGTGGTGTGCTGGTTCGAGGAGTGCCGCAAGGAGTCGGTGCCTCTGGTCGGCGGCAAGTGCTCTTCTCTTGGGGAGTTGATCAGTGCCGGCGTGCGCGTGCCCCCCGGTTTCGCGCTTACCACCGAGGGCTCCCGGCGCTTCATGGCAGAGGCGGGTATCGACCGGGAAATAGAGTCCCTGCTCGCCGGCGTCGATTCGCAGGATATCGAGGCCTTGGAGAAAATCAGCGTGCAGATCCGCGCGGTGATCGAGGCCCAGCCTTTCTCCGTCGAAATCGAAGACCTGGTCGCCGAATGCTATCGCAAGCTGGCGGTGCGCTGCTGTATGCCGGCGGTCCCGGTGGCCGTGCGTTCCAGCGCGACGATGGAGGATCTTGTCGGCGCGAGCTTCGCCGGCCAGCAGGACACCTATCTCTGGATTCGCGGTGTCGACGACTTGCTGCATCACATGCGCCGCTGCATCTCCAGCCTGTACACCGGGCGGGCGATCGCCTACCGCGCCAACAAGGGTTTCGGCGCCGGGCAGGTGGCGATCAGCGTCGGCGTGCAGAAGATGGCCAACTCCTATACCGCCGGTGTGATGTTTACCATCCATCCGGCCAACGGCGATCGCTCGGTCATCGTCATCGATTCCAACTACGGTTTCGGCGAATCGGTGGTATCGGGCGAGGTGACGCCGGATCACTTCGTCGTGAACAAGATCACCCTGGACATCATCGACCGCACGATCTCGCAGAAGCAGATGCTCTACACCGTCGATCCTAAGACGCAAACCTCGCAGGCTTTCGAGGTGCCGTTCGAGCGGCAGAAAGTGCAATCGCTGATCGACGATGAGATCACGGAACTGGCGTGGATGGGCAAGCAGATCGAGAAACACTACGGCAGGCCGATGGACATCGAGTGGGCGCTGGACAAGGACCTTCCGGCAGGGGGCAACATTTTCATCCTGCAAGCCCGGCCGGAGACGGTCTGGGGGGAAAAGAGCCAGCGTGCCGCTTCCAGTCCGGGTGGCTCGGCCATGGATTACATCCTGTCCAGCCTGCTGACCGGAAAAAAAGTTTCGTAGCAAGCGACTTCAACCACAACTTGTACCAAAAGGAGCAAAGATGAATGCACGTACCGAAGTGAGGCCGATCGAGGATCTGCGCAGCTACATCGCCGCCCTCGAGGCCCACGGCCAGTTGCACCGCGTCAAGACCGAGGTGGACTGGAAATTCGAGCTCTGCCATATCTCGAAAGTCAACGAGGAGCAAAAGGGGCCGGCGCTGCTCTACGAGAACGTCAAGGGCTACGACATACCGGTATTCACCAGCGCCTTCACCACTTCGAAGCGGCTGGCCATTGCTTTGGAGCAGGACCCGTCGCTGTCGATGTGCCAGTTGTCGAAGAGATGGATGGAGCTCACCACCAAGAAAATGGTCAAGCCCGTATTCGTCGACAATCCGCAGGTAAAGGAGAATATCCTCGAGGGCGATGCCGTCGATATCGAGAAATTTCCTTCGCCCTGGTTCTATCCGGACGACGGCGGCCGCTTTTTCGTCACCGCCGGTTTCCTGGTGACCAAGGATCCCGACACCGGTTGGACCAACCTCGGCACCTACCGTGCCCAGGTGCTGGGCAAGAACATTCTCGGTTCGCAGATCATCAAGGGCAAGCATGGCGACATGCACCTGAAGAAATACCAGGAGCGGGGCGAACTGATGCCAGCGGCCTATGTGGTCGGCACCGATCCGGTGCTGTTCCTCACCGGCTCGACGCTGGTGAGCGCGAACACGGACGAGTATGACGTGGCCGGTTCCTTGCGCGGTCGCCCGATGCAGGTATTCAAGTCCGAACTGACCGGGCTTACCCTGCCGGCCAATGCCGAGATCATCGCAGAGGGCTACATCGATCCGAATGAGTTGATGGAGGAAGGGCCGTTCGGCGAATACACGGGCTATTACTCCGGCAATAAGGGCAAGGACTATCCCAAACCGGTCCTGCGCATCAAGCGCATCCTCCACCGCAACAAGCCGGTCATGTGGTCGACTACGGTGGGCAAGCCGATCAACGACATCCACATGATCCAGTCCCTGAACCGGACCGCCGCTCTGTGGCATGACCTCGAGACCATGAGGGTGCCGGGCATACAGAGCGTCTATTTCCCGGCCGAGGCCACAGGCCGCTTCTGGGTGGTGGTGTCGGTCAAGCAGATGTATCCAGGACACTCCAACCACGTCGGCAATGCTGTAATCGGCTCGACCACCGGGCACTACGGTGTCAAGGGTGTGATCGTCGTCGATCACGATATCGAGGCCGACGACTGGGATCGCGTTTGGTGGGCGCTGGCCACGCGCTTCGACCCCAAGCGCTCGGCCCAGATCATCGACCGCGGCCGCTCGACGCCGCTGGACCCGGGGCTGCCGATCGATGCACGCAACATCACCAGCCGCATCATCCTCGATGCTTGCACCCCGTACGAGTGGGAGAACAAGCCCAGCGAGATTTTCATGGACCGCGCCGTGCTGCAGAAAGTTTCGGACCGCTGGAACGAATACGGCTTTGCCGGCGCCAGCCCGGTGGCCGGTATGATCAACCGGCTGACGCGGCCGGAGGTGAAGAAGGGCAAAGGCGGCAAGTAAGGCGAGCAGGGGTAGCGGCAGGCTCGACTGCCGCTACCGCAACCCAGCGAGAGCACGGAGAACATGACGGATAAAAAGGGCATAGTCATCGTCTGCAATCTGGACACCCGCGGCGAAGACATCGCCTTCGTCAAGCAACTCATCACCGAGCGCGGTCATGACGCCATCCTGCTCGACTTCAGCATGGAGGAGCCGCCTCCTTTCCCCGGCGACATACGTACCGAGGACGTCGCGGCGCGCGGCGGGCTGCCGATCGAAGTGGTGCGCGAGAAATACCGCTCCGACCGCGACGTCGCCACGCAAAACCAGATCAGAGGTGCCGCGGCGATCGTCGACGAACTGCTTGCGCAGGGCCGCGTGCACGGCATCATCGGCATCGGCGGCGGCACTTCGACCCTGGTCGCGACCTCGATCATGAAACGGCTGCCCTTCGGCATGCCCAAGCTGATGGCCTCGCCGATGGCTGCGCACCCGGCCTACATCGACAAATACGTCGGCACGCACGATATCACCATGCACCACACGGTGCTCGATATCGTCAAGATGAACCCGTTGCTGAAGGCGCAGATCATCAACGCGGTCGGCGCCATTTGCGGCATGGTCGAGATGACGCAGGGCACGAACATCAAATTCGACAAACCCTGCGTCGCCATTTCCTCGTTCGGTTTCGGCGAGATGGCGGTGCAGACGGCCATGGGCATGCTGGAGGAGGCAGGCTTCACGCCCATCGTCTGCCACGCGCAGGGCAAGGGCGACAAGGCAATGGAGGAGATGATCCGCGCCGGCGCCTTTCATGGCGTGCTGGACATCTGCATCGGCGGCGTCATGGAGCACCTGTTCAAGGGCAATCGCGACCCTGGGCCGGAGCGGCTGATGGCGGCGGTCGAAACCGGCATCCCCATGGTGTTGGCGCCCTGCGGCCTCGACATCCTGTCCTACGGCGGACGTGCCGACATGCTGGAGAAGACCAAGGACCGGGTGCAATACGTCCAGGATGCACTGCGCGTGCAGGTACGTACCAGCGCCGACGAATTGCGCCAGGCGGCGGACGTGATCGCCGAGCGGCTGAACCGCGCCAGGGGCCCGTGGACCTTCCTGATCCCGCTGCGCGGCTGGTCGTCGCTCGACCGGGAAGGCCGTCCCATCTACGACCCGGCCGCCGATGCGGCTTTCGTCGCGCGGCTGAAGGAAAAGCTCGCCGATCGCAGCCGCCTCAGGGAGGTCGACCTGCATTTGTATACGCCGGAGTTCGCGCGGGTCGCCGTGGATGAGTTCCTGCGCTTGTTCCAGGCGGCAAAGACGCCAGCGCTGGCGGAAGCTTGAGATGAGCGCTCTTTGCTGCGCGTTCCGGCACGTGTTTGGCGCCGCGCCCGCCGCTGGCCGCGGCTTTGCAGACGAACTGCGGCTGATCGCCGCGAAGGAGCAAGGGCAATGATCGTACGCAACTGGATGCAGGCCAACCCAAAGACCATCACCGGCGACACGCTCGTGTCCGAGGCCAAGCGCCTGCTCAGCGAAAACAACCTGCACGCGCTGCCTGTGGTGGATGAAGGCAAATTGCGCGGCCTGGTGACGCGCGCCAACCTGCTGCGCATGGGACACTTCGTCCTGCGCACGCAAAATCCGGACGAGTTCAATTTTTTCGTCACCCGCCTCAAGGTCAAGGACATCATGGTGCGCAACCCTGCCACGGTCGAGGCCGGCGAAACCATGGAGCAATGTCTGCTCCGGGGGCAGGAGTTGGGTGTCGCACAGTTCCCGGTCGTCGACGGCGAACGCGTGGTTGGCGTGATCTCCGCCAATGAGATCTTCCAGCTCGCGGCGCATTGCCTGGGTGCCTGGGAACGCCGCAGCGGCGTGACGCTGGCGCCGCTGGAACTGGGTCCCGGCGTCCTCGGCCGCATCGCCGACGTGGTCGAGGGCGCCGGAGCGGTATTGCAGGCGATCTATCCCATCGGCCGTATCGATGGGCAGGCCGATGCCGGCTGCCTGAAGAAGAAAGTGATCATCCGTTTCCATGCCGAGAACGTGCGGGAAGTGGTGTCTGCGATGGAAGCGGCGGGTTTCCCGGTCATCGAGTCGGTCGAGACGCACCGGCCGGCGCTGGCTGCCTGAGCACGCGCTGGAAAAAATGAGAGGAGCAAAGCAATGAGCCTGCCATTGGTCGTGGCGATTACCGGCGCCTCCGGCGTGATTTACGGCGTCGAAATGCTGCGCGCGTTGCAGACGCTGGGACAGGAAACACACTTGATCCTGAGCGAAGCCGCCGGCATGAACCTCGCCATCGAGACCGATTGCGACCTCGACTACGTCAAAAGCCTGGCCAGCGTGGTCTACAAGAACAAGGACGTCGGCGCGGCCGTTGCCAGCGGTTCGTTCCGTACGCGCGGCATGATAGTGGCGCCATGCTCGGTGAAGACGCTATCGGCCATCGCGAATTCGTTCAACTACAACCTGATCGTGCGCGCCGCCGACGTTACGCTGAAGGAGCGCAGACCGCTGGTACTCATGGTGCGCGAGACGCCGCTGCACAAGGGACATCTCGAACTCATGACGCGGGCCGCCGACTGCGGCGCGGTGATCCTGCCGCCGATGCCGGCTTTCTATCACAAACCCGAATCGATCATGGATATCATCCACCAGAGCATCGGCAAAGCCCTGGATCAGGTCGGCGTAGAGCACCAGTTGTTCAAACGCTGGTCCGGACACGGCAGCAAGGAGCAAGGCAAGGAGCCGCTGCGCGTCGTTGAGTGAGCCTGCGCCGGGCCGTCAGCGCGCGCTGGGTCGATCGAGCAGCAGCGTCTGGCCAATGGCCGGAATTGTCAGCGGTGCGGCGGGAAGGTTCTCGCGCTGCCAAATTTCACGCAGCAGCTGGGGCGGTTCGCGCAAATCCTCGTCGGTCAGCTTGAACGTGCCCCAGTGCATGGCGACGAAACGCTCGGCGCCGAGCGCCGCGAAGGCGCGCACGGCATCGGCCGGATCCATGTGCTGCGGACGCATGAACCAGCGCGGCGCATAGGCGCCGATCGGCAACATCGCCGCGTGGATCGGGCCGCAACGCGCGCCGATTTGGGCGAAGCCGTCGAACCAGGCGGTGTCGCCGGAATGATACACGCGCAGGCCGCCGCGCTCGATCACGTAGCCGCCCCACCAGCTCGCGTTGGTGTCGGTGAGCCAGCGCCGGCTCCAGTGTTCTGCCGGCACGAAGGTGACGTTCAGGCCTTCGATCTCTTCCTGCTGCCACCACCCCATCTCTATCACGCGGCGCAGTCCCGCACGTTCGAACCGGCGCCCCAGCCCGCGTGGCACCGCATACACAGGATTCGGCCCTAGCCGCCTGAGCGTGGGCACATCCATGTGGTCGCGGTGATTATGCGTTACCAGGACCAGGTCGATCTTCGGCAGCGCCTCCCAGGCCAGGCCCGGCGGCACGTTGCGGCGCACGACCCCGGCGATGGCCGGCGACATCACCGGGTCTATCAGCGCGCTTTTGCCTCCGAGCTGGATCAGAAAAGAAGCGTGCCCGATCCAGGTGAGCGCGTCGCGGCCCGCGCTGCGCAGCGCGCGGCCGTCGTTGGCGACCGTGGGCACGATCACGCCGGTACCCGGGGTGCGCGGGCGCTTCTCCTCGTGCCAGCCCATTTGCCATTGCAGAATCCGCGCCAGGCTGGAATTGCGGGAGCGGCCGTCGAGGTTGGCATAGCGCATCGCCGAAGATCCGTGTTCCTGCGGCCTACGCCAAATGCGGCGCGGTGAGCAGCGCGTATGCCGGGTTCATGCGCTTTGCTAGCATGGGGCTCTTGCGCAAAGCGCGAGCGCGAGGCGCAGCAAGGAATTTACAATATTTGACATTCTTTGACACTCGCCAGTATCCACCCGGATCATACACGCGCTACCTATTCGGAAATATGAACCTCGCCGCTCTTCTGATCCCGGCTTCGCTCGACGCGAAGCAGGCCATGCGTCTGCGCCGTTTCGGCCTGGCTGCGCTCAGCTATGCCTTATCGGTGCCGCTCGTGGCGCTTGCCGGGGCGTTCGGCGTGCTTCCGGCATCGGCTGTGCTCGCGATCGCGGTAGCGTATCTTGTGCTCAACCTCGGCCTGTATGCGGCCATTCGCTCGGGATTCAACCTGCGCTTCGGCGACCCCAGCCTTACCCGTTTTCAAATGCTGGCCGGGATCACCGTGGTGATGTTTATAGCCTACAACATGCGCGACGGCCGCAACATCGCGATATTCGCCTGTTTCATTGTGTTTCTGTTCGGCGTTTTCCGCCTCAGCGCGCGCGAGTTCGTCGTGGTCGTGCTGTACACGCTGGCGGCCTATGCCTTGGTCATCGACTCGCTGATGTACTGGCGGCCGCAATTCATCCGCAGCGTGCCCCACGAATGGATGAGCTGGCTGCTGTTGGCCGTGTTCCTGCCATGGTTTGCCATCCTGGGCGGAAACATCAACACGCTCAGACGCAAATTACATGACAGCGATGTGCACTTTCGCAGCCTGACCGAATTGTCCTCGGACTTCTTCTGGGAAAGCGACGCCGAACACCGCATCACTAAGCTCAGCGCCGGCGGCGGACCGCGCGGGCTGCCGCCGCTGCGGCAGACTCCGCAGATAGGCGAGCGCCGCTGGGAGGTACCTTATCTGTCGCCGGACGCGGCGGGCTGGCAGGCGCACCGGACGGTGCTGGATGCGCACCTCGCGTTCCGCGACTTCGAGTTTTCGCGCCGCGGCGCCGACGGCGCCGAGCGCTTTCTTTCGATCAGCGCGAATCCGGTGTTCGATGCGTCCGGCGCGTTCGCGGGCTACCGCGGCGTCGGCAGCGACATCACCGCGCGCAAGCAGGCGGAGCAGGACTTGCGCGACAGCGCGGAGAAGCTGCGCGTGTTCGCCGACAACGTTCCGGCGATGACCGTCTCCTGGGATGAGAACCTGCGTTGCCGCTTCGCCAACAAGATGCTTACCGAGTTTTTCGGTCTGGATGCCGGAAACATTATCGGCAAGCACGTGCGCGAGGTTCTGGGCGAAGACGCATACCGGGAGATCGAGGGCCATTTCGCGCAAGTGCTGCAGGGTCGTCCGGCCACTTACCAAAGGACGATCAGGCTCGAAAACGGCGAGCCCCGCTACATCGAGGTCAGGCTGCTGCCGCAGATCGGAGAACAGGGGAAGGTCCTGGGCTGTTTCGCGGTGACGACCGACATTACCGAACACAAGCTGACGGAGGAACGCATCCGGCGCATGGCCCATCATGATGGGCTCACCGGGCTGCCGAACCGGCTGCTGTTCAACGACCGGCTGGACCAGGCGATCAGCCTCGCCAAGCGAGAGGCGCGCCGCTTCGCGTTGCTGTATCTGGACCTGGACCGGTTCAAGGCGGTGAACGACACGCTGGGTCATGCCGCCGGCGACGCGCTGCTGCAAGGGGTGGGCGCGAGAATCCGGGCCGAGGTGCGCGAATCGGACACGGTTGCGCGCATCGGCGGCGATGAGTTCGCCCTCATCCTGCCCGACATCGCCGGGCGTGAGGAGGCGCAAACCGTGGCTAGGAAGATCATCGTCGCGCTGGCGCCGCCGTTCCCGCTAGGCAGCCAGGGGCAGAGCGCCGAAATCGGGGCCAGCATCGGCATCGCCCTGTATCCCGCAGACGGCCGCGACGCAGACGCGCTGGTCAATGCAGCCGATGCTGCCATGTACGGTGCCAAGCAGGCAGGGAGCGGCTTTCGTTTTTTCGACGCCTAGCAAAATGCGGGCAGGCTTTCCCCTGTCTCGAACCTGCTCGACGGGGCCGCGCCCTCGATCCGAGCAAAGCCGGAAAGTCATTCGGCCCCGAGTTGCAGGCGGTTCGGCTGCCGCTTCTCGGTCGCCCATTTGAGCAGCGCCGCGGCGCGGTAGATGCCGTGCGCGAACTTGCCGTAGGGCAGCGTCAGGAACAATGCCATCACGACGCCAAGATGCAGCGCGAGCAGCGGCGCCATCGCGCCGCTGTCGCGCCAGACGAGCAGCGCGATGCCGCTGGCGCTGGTGAGCAGGAGCAGCGCGATAAAGCCGCGGTCCATGGGCTTTTGCGCCGCGTCGCCGTGCAGCGGGTGGCGCCGCAGGTTCAGCCACAGCAGCCCGGCCGGTCCGACCATGAGGCCGATGCCGCCTGCCGTGCCGAGCAGCACCGGCAGGCTCGTCAGCGCATAGGGTGCATGCCAGCCGAATAAATAATGGTAGACCGTCGCCAAGCAGGTCGCGGCGAAGCACAGCAGGAAGCCGTAGAACGTGAAGTGGTGAAAGCGCCGGCGCCACAGCGTGTAACGGTCGTCTGCATCGTTGCAGCCCTCGCCGTGGCCGCCGTCGAGATATTTGAGCAGCAGCGCGTCGCGCGCCGCCTCGGCCGTGGCGGCGCCCGGTGCGTCCTTCACGCGATCGGCGGGGGATATGTCGTTCCAGAATCGGCGCACGCTCAAGCCCAGCGCCAACAGCGCGAACGCAAAAACCGGCGCGAACATGGACACCATCAGATCGTGCGGAAACACGCGATAGAAGTTGCCGGCGAGCGCTTCCTGCCACAGACCGCCGTTGCGCGTCAGCGCGAGCAGCAGAAACAGCACCAGGCCCGCGGCCAGCGCGAGCGCAAGCGTCAGGCCGTTGTGCCGGTACAGGCGCCCGAGCGCCGGCGGCCAGGCGTAGTCCGCATAATTCTGCACGCGCACACGGGCCATGGCCTGGGGCACGTTGACCGCGAATTCGTGCGGCGGCGCATATTGGCAGGCGTGCAGGCAGGCGCCGCAGTTGTGGCACAGGTTCGCGAGGTAGCCGACATCGGCCTTGCCGAATTCGAGCCGGCGCGTCATTGCCGGAAACACCGCGCAAAAGCCTTCGCAGTAACGGCAGGCGTTGCAGATCTGCAGTTGCCGCGCCGCCTCGACGGCGGCGGTGTCGACGGCCGCCTCAACGGCGGCGGTGTCCGCGTCTGTCGCCGCTGCGGCGGACTCGCGCAGCGGCGGCTCAGGCGGCCGCATGGGTTTCTGCTTTGAGTGCTGCGGCGGCGGCCTGCGCGCCGGCGATGCGTCCGAAGGCGGTGCCTATGGTCATGCCGACACCCGCCGTATAGCCCTTGCCGAGCACATTGCCGGCCATGATTTCGCCGGCCGCGAACAGATTGGGGCTGGGTCGCCCGGTGAAATGCACCGCGGCCTGCGCGTTCACCTTTACGCCGAGGTAGGTGAAAGTGATGCCGGGTCGCAGCGGGTAGGCGTAGAACGGCGCGGTGTCGATCGCGCGCGCCCAGTGGGTCTTCGGCGGCGTCAGGCCGGAAGTGGCGCAGTCGTCGAGCGCCGTGTGGTCGAAGCTGCCGGGGCGGCAAGCGGCATTGTAGGCGTCGACGGTGCGCGCGAGCGCCGCCGCGTCCAGGCCGAGCTTGCGCGCGAGTTCGGGCAGCGTCTGTGCCTTCTCCGGCGGGAACACCGGCGGCATGAAGCGCCCGATTGCCTTGGCGTCGATCACCGAGTAGGCGATCTGCCCCGGCTGCTGCGCCACCAGCCGGCCCCAGATCGCGTAGCGCTTGGGCCAGAAGTCCTCGCCCTCGTCGTAGAAGCGCTCGGCATTCCGGTTCACGACGATGCCCAGCGAAACGCTGTCCACGCGCGTGCAGATGCCGCCGTCATACAGCGGTGCGCGCGCGTCGATGGCGACGCAGTGCGACTGCGTCGGGTCGCCGACGGCGTCGGCGCCGGCATCGATCAGGAACTTCAGCAATACCCCCACGTCGAAGCGCGTGCCGCGAATCAGGAAATTGTCGGCGACCCATTCGCCGTTGACCTGACCCCAGGCAGCGCGCATCCATTCGCGGTTCGATTCGAAGCCGCCGCTCGCGACCACGCAGGTCCGGCCTTCGATGCGCTCGCTGCCGATGCAGGCTGCGACGAAGCGGCCGCGCTCGAGTTCCAGCCGGTCCACCGGCGCCTCATAACGGATGTGCACGCCTAGCGCCTCGGCGCTGCGGTAGTAGGCATTGAGCAGCGCCTTGCCGCCGCCGAGGAAAAATGCGTTGGTGCGCGAGAGCTGCAGGGTGCCCGAAAGCGAGGGCTGGAAATGCACGCCGTGCCGGCGCATCCACTCGCGGCAGTGCGCGGAATCGCGAATCGCCAGGCGCGCGAGGGCTTCGTCGCTGAGGCCGCCGGTGACCTTCTTCAGGTCCTGCCAGTATTCCTCTTCGGGATAGGACTCGGTGAGCACGTCCTGCGGGGCATCGTGCATGCAACGCAAGTTGCGCGTGTGCTGCGAATTGCCGCCGCGCCAGGCGCGCGGCGCGGCTTCGAGCAGCAGCACGCTGGCGCCGCCTTCGCGCGCCGTCAGCGCGGCGCATAGCGCGGCATTGCCGCCGCCGATCACGATTACGTCATAAGTCAAGGTGATCGAGGCCCCGGCAATGCAGGCCGACCGAAACGCCGCCGGCCCGCGACGTGGGGCTCAGATTGCTTTCAAATCTCCAGCCGACGTTTTGCCGTCCTGGCCTTTCTGCAGTTCGTACTGGATCTTTTGGCCCTCGTTCAAGTTGGACATACCCGCTTTCTCCACCGCCGAGATATGCACAAACACGTCTTTCGAGCCGTCATCCGCCTGAATAAAACCGAAACCCTTGCTTGCGTTGAACCATTTCACCGTTCCAGTAGCCACGAGAATCTCCTGATATTAATGTAGTCGAATATCAACCCGGGCAATGGATCGGTCCAAGTCAATAGAGCTACAGTCTAAAGCATCGGGCCCCCGCTTGCTACGGTAAGTGCATGAATCCGGAAAATACTTTTGCCCGGATCTGTACCCTGGCGACCGGACTTGCGGGAGTTTGCTAGGATGCGCTACACGCCGAATCGCCTCGGGAGGGGATAAATGCGGTCCACCATGATGCAAACGCCGCTGAGCCTGAATCAGCCGCTCGAGCACACCAACGCGCCGTATGCCGGACGCGAACAACTGCGTAAGGAGGGGAATCGATGAACACCGCCACGGCGAATAAGCTCACGGCGCCGGCCATCCGGCTGCATCCGAACGACAATGTGCTGGTCGCGCGCCTCGACCTGGCGCAGGGAAGCCTGCTCGCCGAAGAGGGCGTGACCTGCCTCAACCGCATTCCCGCCGGGCACAAGGTGGCGGCGCGCGCGCTTGGCAAGGGCGAGCCGGTGCTCAAATACAACACGACTATCGGATTCGCGTCGGCGGACATTGCGCCGGGCACGCTTCTGCACCGGCTCAACATGGAGTTTCGCGAATTCGACCGCGATTACGCCTACGCGCGCGACTACCAACCCGTGGACATGGTGCCGGAGGCGGCGCGCGCCAGCTTCATGGGTATCGTGCGCGCGGACGGGCAGGTCGCGACGCGCAATTACATCGGCATCGTCTCGACCGTGAACTGCTCGGCTACGGTGTCGCACCGCATCGCCGAGTGGTTCACCGCGGAGCGCTTGGCGGCGTTTCCGAACATCGACGGCGTCGCCGCGTTCACCCATTCGAGCGGCTGCGGCATGGAATTGTCGGGCGAACCGATGGACCTGCTGCGGCGCACGCTCGCGGGCTACATTCGCCACGCCAATTTCGCCGCGGTGCTGGTGGTAGGCCTGGGCTGCGAGCGCAATCAGATCAATACGCTGTTCGAAAGCGAGAAGCTCACCAGCGGCACGAAGCTGCGCACCTTCGTGATGCAGGACTCGGGCGGGACGCGCCAGACGATAGCGGCGGGGGTCGCCGCAGTGCAGGAGCTGCTGCCGGAAGCGAATCGCGTCACGCGCGTGCCGGTACCGGCCAGCCACATCACCGTCGGGCTGCAGTGCGGCGGCTCGGACAGCTTTTCCTCGATCACGGCCAATCCCGCGCTCGGCGCGGCGATGGACCTCCTGGTGCGCCATGGCGGCACCGCGGTGCTGTCGGAGACGCCGGAGATCTACGGCGTCGAGCACACGCTCACGCGGCGCGCGGTGTCGCGCGAAGTCGGCGAGAAGCTGATAGCGCGCATCCGCTGGTGGAAGGACGTGTATGCGCGCGGCAGGGACGTCCAGATCAACGGCGTGGTGAGTCCAGGCAACCAGGCCGGCGGCCTCGCGAATATTCTCGAAAAATCGCTGGGCTCGGCGATGAAAGGCGGCACCGGGCCGCTGATGGAGGTGTACAAGTACGCCGAGCCGGTGCGGCAGAAAGGCTTCGTGTTCATGGATACGCCCGGCTACGACCCGGTTTCGGCGACCGGCCAGATCGCGGGCGGCGCCAACCTCGTGTGCTTCACCACCGGCCGCGGTTCGGCCTTCGGCTGCAAGCCCGCGCCCTCGATCAAGCTCGCCACCAATACGCCGATGTACCGCAAGCTCGAGGAGGACATGGACATCAATTGCGGCCAGATCCTCGACGGCACGGCGAGCATGGACCAGATGGGCGAGGAGATATTCCAGCGGATCCTGCGCATCGCCTCGGGGGAGAAGACGAAAAGCGAACTCCTCGGCCTGGGCGAGCACGAGTTCGTGCCCTGGCAGATAGGCATTACCGGCTGAAGTCAGCTTGGCGGCGTTAAGTCGGGAAAGCCTTGATTTTGACTCGATTCAGATCGAATCCGGGTAGCGCGCTGTGTGCGTTAGCGTACAGATTTAGGGGTGACTTCTTGCGTAAGCTGTGGTGTCAGCAGCGCGGCGTGTGCCCGTATGGACGCCGCCAAATCCTAACGCTTTCGCAACGATGAGGAACCCGACATGAAAAAAATGCCCCTGCTTGTAATGGTATCTGCTGCGGCATTCACGCTTGCCGCCTGTACAAATCAGCCCACCCAGCAATCCCAGTATCCGTCGCAGGGATACCCGGCGCAAGCTCAGCCATCGCGGAACGTGTATGTGGGTACTGTAGAAAGGATCGAACTTGTCAACAGAAACGACCCCAATAACATAGCCGGCACGGTGATCGGCGGTATCGTTGGCGGGCTCATAGGCCATCAACTTGGCGGCGGCAGGGGGCAGACGGCGGCCACGATAGTGGGCGCCGCAGGAGGAGCGTATGCGGGTAATCAGATTCAGCAACGTAGGCGCGCTTCCAATGAGTCGTTTCGCGTGACCGTGCGAATGAACAACGGGACAGTTCAGACTATTACGACGGACAACGTCACGGATTTGCAAACCGGAGACAGAGTTCGCGTCGATGGCAACAACATCTCCCGCTATTGATGCAAAGCCCGAACCGTGGGCGCTCAGCGTGAAGATGCCGGAAGCCATCCTGCTGCGCGCCCGCAAGGCGATCGTATAAATCTTAGTTATTAGGGTACGCACGCGCGTCCGGGATTGGCCGCTTGGCGCCTGTCCTGACTGCGTGCCGAAGCGGCCGCTTTGGGCTGGCGATCAGCCGCTTAGGAAGTGAAGGGCAGAGGGCGGCTGGCGGCGCCATGCAGATGTAGCGCTTCCTTCAGTGCCGGTTTGGCCTCTATCCGTGAACTTTCACCCCGGATATTGATGCCTATCAAATTCCCCCGCTTTGACATGGTGCAACAATACGCATGCCGGCCCACGCTTCTATGGTCGCAAGCGCTGGTTCGCATATCGGACAAGCGTTGGCGACCGTTTTGGTTTCCCTATCGCGCACCAGCGAAGGACGCCTGCAGGTAAAGGCCTTGCAATGAGTTAGCGATGGTTAAGCTAACGGCGATTTAGACATCAACAAGGGAGGTAAGCGCAATGGCCTTGATGACCCCGGAGCAATTCGAAGCCAGCCTGAAGGAACTCAAACCCAGGGTTTTTATGAACGGCAAGCTTGTGCCGGACGTCTTGACCAACAAGAACACCCGCACCGTGGTGGAGGCCAACAAGGCCAGTTATGCCTGGGCCCTGGACCCGAAATATAGCGACATCATGACTTGCTTTTCGCCGCTGGCGAACGAGGTGGTCAATCGTTACACGCATGTCAGCAGCTCCACGGACGATTTGGTGGGCAAGGCGGAAGCCGGGACGTTTACCGCCGAGATGCTGGGAACCTGCATTTATCGGTGCGTGGGCTACGATGCCTTTCATGCCTTGGCCGCGACGACCTGGGAGATGGACCGCGATTTGGGCACGCAGTATTGGCCGCGCTTCCGGGAATTCCTCAAGGACGTGCAAAAGAAAGACCTGTCCGTGGCCGGCGCCATGACCGAGCCCCGTGGAAGCCGCAGCAAAAAGATCGAGAATTGGCGCGACCCCTATCTAGCCCTCAAGGTTGTCGAAAAGAACGACAAGGGCATAGTGGTGCGGGGCGCCAAGATCAACATCAGCGGCGCCTATGCCTCACACGAGTTGATGGTGCTGCCGCAGGGGGCCCACTCCGAGGACGAAGCCGACTACGCGGTGGCCTTTGCCACGCCCACCGACGCACCCGGGATTACCTATGTCTGTCAGTATTCGCCTTATTCGGCGGAGCGCGACCAGGCCGACGACCTCGAGGAGTTGGGCAATCCGGTCTTCGGTCAGCGCGAGACCGCCATGGTGATCTTCGACAACGTCTTTGTCCCGTGGGAGCGGGTGTTCCATTGCGGCGAGTTCAAGTACTCCGGCCGCATCGTCGCCCGCTTTGCGCGGACGCACCGCATGACCTGCGGCGGCACCTGCAAAGTGGGCTTCATGAACCAGATCATCGGGGCCTCCAAACTGATTCAGGAATACAAGGGGCTGGATAAGGTTCCGCACATCAACGAGCAGATTACCGAGATGGTGGTGCTACGGGAGACCGGCCGCGCCTGCGGTCAGGCGGCCGCCCGCCAAGGCAAGGAAGAGCCGCCCGGGTCCGGTGTTTTCCTGCCGGATGAACTCATGGGGAATGTGGCCAAGCTCAACATCTGCGAGTCCTTCTGGCGGGTCATGGCATTGGCCGGCGACATCGGCGGCGGCATGGTGGTTACCATGCCCTCACTGAAAGAATTGAAAAACCCGGAAGTCAAGGATTTTGTCGAGGAATTCTACAGCTTCGGCTCGGATGAGCCGACGGCCAATATCATGAAGGTGCATAAACTCCTGCAACATTGGACCGCGGGCCAGCACGGCGTGGGCACCTGGCACGGAGCCGGTCCGCCCGCGACCCAAAGGATCGCCATCCAGCGGACTGTGAATTTCGAGCATGAGAAGGGATTGGTGAAAAGGACCTTGAATCTTTAGCCGGCAATTGCACCGCAAGGACGGTGCCTAATACTCGATAACCCGTCCTGCCCCCATGGGCAGGACCGCCTGCCCGCCGTACCTTTGCCTGAAGTACTGGATGGCCTTGTCGCCGGTGCAATGTCCGCCATAGTAGGTAAATCCATCGGCCTTGACGGAATCGGTGTACGCGACTGCTTCCGCCATGACCTTTTCGCTTGCTCCTTCCAGGTGCAGGCCGCCGACCACGGACAGCAATTTGTCGTCGGGCAACGCCTTGCGGACGGCTTTCAGGATATTGACGTAGCCGGCATGGCCGCAGCCGAAGATGGCGACCAGTCCGCGCGGCGTCTTCACCACCAGAGTGGCATCATCCCAGATTGGGCACGGCCCGGTTCCATCCTCGTTGAAGTACTTCCCCCCGACCGGGGCGTAGCTGCCGGGTTCGCGTGGAATATCGGTGAAGAAGAACAGGTCCTCATCCAGCCTTACAGTGTGGTTGAGAGGGCGGAACACGGGATCGGCATATTTCCGTGCCAGGGCGGGGATCCCGCAGACCCGGACGGGTTCCCCCTTCTGGACCTGGTACTGCTTGTGCCAGATATAGGGATGGCCGTATACGGGAGGCGCCCCTTTGAGCGAGGGATAAAAGGCAAGGCCGCCGGCGTGGTCGTCGTGTCCATGGCTGATCGCGATTCCGGTCAGGTTGTCGAGGCTTACCCCCATTCGCCGGGCGTTCAGCAGGAAGACGTCCGTGGTGCCGGTGTCCATCAGCCAGCGGTGGCCGTTGGGCAATTCGATGAGAATCGAGGCGCCGTGCTCCGTCAGGTACTCGTCCGATGCGGCCGTGTCGTCGCAGAGAACCGACAATCGCAGCTCGGAGGCAGCGGAGGCCATCGCGCGGGCGATCAGCAGTTGCTTTCACCCGCCATGGTAATCACGTCTTCTTTATTTGGGATGATGCACAGAAACTCGAACGCTCCGTCGCCGACATTTTCATACCAGTGCGGCACGCCTTCAGGAATGAAGACCACATCTCCCGGCCCGACTTCGAACTCCTTGTCTTCCATGCCGATTTTGGCCCGCCCCTTGAGCACGTACTGTTCGTGTTCGACCGTGTTGGTGTGGCGTGGTATGCCGCCGCCCGGCTGCATGGCAAATTTTCGCATGGCGAAATTCGGCCCTTCCTGCGAGGAAATCAACACCTGGATGCTCGTGCCTTTGCCGGCGGCGACATCATTCACTGTTACATCTGCTGTATGTTTGATCGACATTGGTTTTTCTCCTTTGCACCACGTTCCCGGCCTTGAATTGTCGCAGGCTGGACCTGCCCGATTCTAACCCCAGCGGAAAATTCGAGAGCGAACGGTCTCAATGCGGATTCAACCGGTTGATCTCAACAAAACAGCCCCGAGACGTATTCTTTTTGATGCCGAGCCCATGCCGTGACTTCGGCAGACAAGGCCGTAGAAGGAAATGAGCTTGGCAAGTGCATCAACGCGCTGCGGCCTGTCGATAAAGCAGCGCCAGTTGCTGGTAAACACCGGGGCAGCAGTCTTTCAGGATATCCGGCGCAGTGAAAAAATATTCTGTCAGCACCGCGAAAAACTCTGCCGGGCTGGTGGCGGCATAAGGGTTGATAAAGACCGGTTCTCCCATGGCCACTTGCAGGCGCAACGCATCGTAGGCCTCGCTCAGGGTCTCGGCCCAGCGCTTCCGGCTCATGCCGCGACGCAATGGCGGCATGCCATTCGTTGCCCCGTTGCGTCCGTCGAGCTTATGCGCGAATTCGTGCAACACCACGTTGTGGCCCGGCTGGCAGTCATAGCTATCCCGCTCCACGTCGTCCCAAGACAAAATCACCGGTCCCTGCAGCCATGCCTCGCCGGTTAAAACGCGGGGATCCCTGTGTACCACGCCTATTGCATCGGTCTGCTCGCGATTCGTCCGGAAGGCGCCGGGATAGATGGTGACTTCGACCCAATTGTCGAAGTAGTCGATATCCAGGTTCAAAATCAACAAACAGGCTTGAGCGGCCACCGCCAGGCGCATCGGCAGGGTCACATGCAGACCTTGCACACCGTTGATCGACTTGCTGTGCAGGAACCAGGCCGCCAGTTCGCGCAGATGCGCCATTTGCACCGCGTCCAGTCCCTGCAGTGCCGCAAGGTGCCGCGTGGCACCGTGCCAAACATGGTGCGGTATCGGATTGCGCCGCAGTATGCGACGCATATGCCAGCGCCGCAGCCTATTGCCCAGCGAATTCCATTTCAGGCGTATTCGAAACCTTGGGTGTTTCATGAATGCGTGCTCATGGCCGGTCGCGAGGCGAGGTCGAATGTTCCGATTGCGGCGGACGCTGAAAACAAGTCGAGCGGACGATCACGGCTTTGCGCAAAACCGCTCGACGCGTGCTTGCATCGTCAGTGTGACTCAAATCGGGGTGAGCCTCAATGAGGCGGGATTCGATGGTGGCATGAACTTTGGCCGACGCCGGGTTGACGTATATCATAACGATTGATACTATCACGCCCCTTATAGAATGAATTGACATTGCCTGACATTGCCGCCGATGAACTGCGCTGCGCGGCCCTGTCATCGCGAGGGCGCAGCGAAGACGTTTTCATGCGCGCACAGGCCGACGGAGGAAATCGATACGCCATGGATCGCTTACGCAATTTCGGCTTCCTGCTCAAGGAAGTCAGTCGCAGATATGTGCTGCGCTTCGAGCAGCGGGCGCAACAGATGTCCTTGACGCTCCCCACTTGCAAGGTTTTGGCTTATCTCGAGCGACACGAAGGCATCAGTCAGGCCAGGCTTGCCGACCTGACCAGTATCGAACCGATGGCGATGGTGCGCCTCCTGGATCGCATGCAAGCCGACGGCCTGGTGGAGCGTAGGCCCGACCCGGTCGATCGTCGCGCGCGCAGTCTTTATCTCACCCCGAAGTCGAAGCCGACGCTGGACGAAATCTGGCGCCTCGCCGCTCTGACCCGTTCGGAGGCGTTTGCCGGCATCGGCCAGCCCAAGCGAGACGTTTTTCTCGACGTCCTCGCCCGCCTGGATCGCAACCTCTCCGCGCTCGAAGAAGCACCCGTCGAAGCCGTGGTAGCCGCGCCAGCCGGCGTGCCCGCAGCCAAACCCGCCGGCGGCAAGCGCCGTTCCCGCAGACCCTAGACCGAATGGCCACTATGGACGAATCCAAGCAAGACAGCCAGGGCGCCAGCACGCCGCACCCATTGCCGACGAAAAACGCGCGCGGGCGCCTGCGCCTGGCCTTGATGCTGCTGGGGCCGGCCGCGGTGCTGGCCGTCGCCGGCTATTTTTATCTCAGCGGGGGGCGCTTCGAATCGACCGACGACGCCAATGTGCAGGCCGCGCGGGTGGCAATCAGCGCCGATGTCGCCGGCCGCGTGACGGAAGTTGCCGTGCGCGACAACCAGCCGGTGCACAAAGGCGAGCTGTTGTTCCGTCTCGACCAGACGCCGTTTCGCATCGCCGTCGACGCGGCGAACGCGCGGCTTGCGGCGGCGCGGCTCAAGGTCGAAGTGCTTAAGGCGAACTACCGGCAACGGCAATCGGACCTTGCCTCGGCCCGGGCTACGCTGAAGTTCGAGCAGACCGAATATGAGCGCCAGCGGCGCCTGTCCACATCGGGTATCGCATCGCAATCGCAGCTCGATCGTGCCGCGCATGCGCTCGACGACGCGCGCGCGCGCGTGAATGCCGTCAAGCAACAGATCGGCGCCGTTGTGGCAGACCTGGCCGGCAAGCCGAACATCGCAGCGGAGCGCCACCCCGAGGTGCGGCAGGCGCAGGCTTTGCTCGACCGGGCCAAACTCAATCTGTCCTATACGGTGGTCAGGGCGCCGGCCGACGGCGTGGTCACGCGCGTCGAGGAACTGCAGGCGGGCGACCACATCAATGCCGCGGCGCCGGTGTTCGCGCTGGTGTCCGCGCATGACATATGGATCACCGCGAATTTCAAGGAAGACCAGCTCGCGCACATGCGTCCGGGCGAGACGGCCACCGTCCGGATCGACAGCTATCCGGGCAAGACCTTCGAAGGCAAGGTCGCGAGCCTCAGCCCTGGAACCGGCTCGCAGTTTTCGGTATTGCCGCCTGAAAACGCAACCGGGAACTGGGTCAAGGTCGTGCAGCGGCTGCCCGTGCGCATCCAGCTTGACCGCCTCGATCCGGCCTTTCCCCTGAAAGACGGGCTGAGCGCCGACGTCAGCGTCGACACGCGCTATCAGCGCCATCTCTTCGGGGAAGCCGAGGCGAGCCCGGCCAGCGCGTCCGCCGAAGCGAGCCCGGCCGGCGCGTCCGGCAGCACCAGGTGAACAGTGCCGCGAGCGGTGCCGCGGCGCACGCGGGCGCGCAGCACCGGGTGTTCATCACCATATCGGTCATGCTGGCGTCCATCATGCAGGCGCTGGACAACACCATTGCCAACGTCGCTTTGCCGAGCATCCAGGGTTCCTTGTCGTCCACGCAGGACCAGATCAGCTGGGTACTCACGTCCTACATCATCGCCGCCGCCATCATGACGCCATTGAGCGGGTGGCTCGCGGGGCAGGTCGGGCGCCAGCGCGTGTTCCTGTTTTCCATCGTCGGCTTCACCGCCGCCTCGGTCCTGTGCGGAGTGGCGCAATCCCTGCCGGAAATCGTCGCCGCGCGCCTGTTCCAGGGCGTGTGCGGCGCCGCGCTGATCCCGATGTCGCAGGCGGTGCTGCTCGACATCAACCCGCCGGAAAAGCATGCGCGTGCGATGGCGCTGTGGATCATGGGTGTCATCATCGGTCCGATCCTGGGCCCGGTGCTTGGCGGCTGGCTCACCGAGAACTACAACTGGCGCTGGGTGTTTTTCATCAACCTGCCGTTCGGGATTCTTTCCTTTCTCGGCATCCTTTCCTTCATGCCGGAAACCCAGATTCGCAAGTCGCGCTTCGATTTCTTCGGTTTCGCCACCCTCAGCCTTGCCATCGGCGCCTTTCAGTTGATGCTGGACCGCGGCCAACTCAAGGACTGGTTCAACTCCACAGAAATCTGGGTCGAGGCCGCGCTGGCGGGAATCGGGCTTTATCTGTTCGTGGTCCACATGCTGACGACGAAAAAGCCGCCGTTTATCAGTCCGGCGCTGTTCAAGGACCGCAATTTCGTTACCGGCAACGTGTTCATTTTTATCGTCGGCGTCGTACTGTTCGCGACGCTGGCCCTGCTGCCGCCCTTGCTGCAGGACCTGTTGAACTATCCCGTCGTCCTGACCGGTCTGGTGACCGCGCCGCGTGGCGTGGGCACGCTGATGGCCATGTTCCTCGTCGGCTGGGCGATGGGAAAGGTCGACACGCGCCTGGTCATTGCGGGCGGCTTCGCGCTCACCGCCTATTCGCTGTGGCAGATGACGGCGTTCTATCTGCAGATGGACAGTGCGCAGGTCGTGTGGTCCGGCCTCACCCAAGGCCTCGGAACCGGTTTCGTCTACGTGCCGCTCGCGACGATCACGTTCGCGACCTTGTCCCCGCGCTATCGCAACGAAGGTACTGCGATGTTCAGCCTCATCCGCAACGTCGGCAGCAGCGTAGGCATATCAGTGGTGGAAGCCCTGCTGACGCGCAATACGCAGATCATGCATTCGCGCCTGGCCGAACAGATCACCCCGTATGGCAGCGGGCTGCACGCGCTGCCGCGCGCGGCGCTCACGAGCGCGGGCGGCCTCGCCCGGCTCAACGCACTGGTAAGCAGGCAGGCGGCGATGATCGCCTACAACAACGACTTCAAATTGATGATGGTGCTCACGCTTTGCGCCATTCCGTTGATAGCGCTTATGAAACGTGGTGGGGCAAACAAGGGGGCAGAGCCGGTGGTGATCGAATGAAGCGAACAAGACCGATGATCCTTCCTGCGCTGGCGCTGACGGCGGCGACGCTCGCCGGATGTACGCTGGGACCGCATTTCACGCAGCCCGATGCGCCGCATGCGGATCGCTATACGGCGCAGTCTCTGAGCCTGGAAGGGAAGCATGCGGGCAACGCATCGGCGCAGCAGGCCATGCTCGGCGCGCAGATCGACCGGGCGTGGTGGAAGCTGTTCCGGTCGGATGCCCTCGATGACGTGGTCAAACGCGCCCTGGCGCAGAACCGCACCATTGTCGCGGCCGGCTACACGCTTGCGCAGGCGCAGGAACTCGCCGCCGCCCGGGCCGGGACGCTCTACCCCCAGGCCGGCGTGACCGCCGGTGTGGGCCGGGAAAAATACGGCGCCGAATTTCTCGGCGCCTCGCCCAAGCCGCCGACTTTCACTTATTTCGCCGTCGGGCCCGCGATCAGCTATACGCTCGACTACACCGGCGGAGCCGCCCGCTCGGTCGAACAGCAGTATGCACTGGCAAACTACCAGCGGCAGCAGCTCGCTGCGGCCTACCTTGCCGTCACCGGCAATGCGGTCATGCAGTCGCTCAGGATCGCCGCGGTGCGCGCGCAGATTGCGACCGTCCAGACCCTGCTCGACCAGGACCGGGAAAATCGGAAGCTGGTGCACGAGGCCTTCGATGCCGGTTCGGTATCGCGTCTGGACATCGTGAGCGCCGACAGTCAGCTCGCCGGCGACGCCACGCTGTTGCCGCCGCTGCGCCAGGAGCTGAGTCTGGCGCGGCATGCCCTGGCGATCGTCCTCGGGCAGGCGCCTGCCAACGTCGCGCTGCCCGAATTCGATCTGGCACAGCTGAGCTTGCCACGGCGGCTGCCCGTCAGCCTGCCGTCCGAACTCGCGCACCGGCGCCCCGACATCCTCGCGGCCGAGGCGCAACTGCACGCCGCGACGGCAGCGGTGGGCGTTGCCACTGCGAATCTCTATCCGCGGATCGACATCAGCGCCTCTTTCGCCCAGCAGTCCACGGTGGCAAGTCAACTGTTCGACGCTGCCAACAACGGATGGGGCGTTACCGGCGCGCTGCTCGCCCCGATATTCGACGGCGGTACGCTGCGCGCGGAGCGCAGGGCCGCCGTGGACGCCATGCGGGCAAGCGAGGCGAAGTACCAGCAGACGGTGCTGACCGCCTTCGGCCAGGTCGCCGATTCGCTGCAGGCGCTAGACCACGACGCCGAGGCGCTGCAGGCGCAGACCGATGCCCGGCAGGGCGCCCGCGACTATCTCGAGCTTACGCGCAAAAGCTACCGCGAAGGCAACATCGGTGTGCTGCAAGTGCTCGATGCCGAGCGGCGCTACAGCCAGGCGAGCCTCGGCTACGTGCGCGTGCATGGCCAGCGCTATTTGGATACGGCACAGCTGTTCCTGGCGCTGGGCGGTTCGCGACCGGAGTCGAATGCGTACCCCGGTCGAGGAACAGCGCACAACGATTGAGGGAGCGGAACATGTACCGGAAGATACTGCTGGCCTACGACGGATCCACCTTCAGCGCCGCCGTCCTGCGGCAGGGCGCCGAGCTTGCAAAGCTGTGCAAGGCGGAGCTCCACCTGCTGAGCATTGTCGTCACGACCGGGGCGATGGGAATGGCAGAGTCGATCGGGTCGAGCGACGTCTGGGGCCTGGAGCAGCAGAGTCTGCAGCCGGCGGTGGAAGCTGCCGTACAGGAGCTTCACCAACAAGGCTTGACTGTGATCACCTGCGTCCGTTACGGCGATCCGGCAGTCGAAATCGCGGCCTATGCGCATGAGGTCGGTGCGGACTTGGTCGTGCTCGGCCACACCAGCAAAGGCATGCTCACACGCTGGTTCCGGGGGTCGGTCGGCACCAAACTGCTGGATCATCTGCGATGCAGCCTGCTCGTGGCGACCGGCAAGAACTAAGGGCAGGACGTCGTCCGCTGCCGGACTCACATTCACGCTGATCAAGCGCGCGGTCGGCGCTATGTAATAAAAGTCACCGACTTATGCATGCCGTTGCGGTCTAATGCGGCCTGTTCGAGCGTGCCTGTTTCATCCTCGCCATGTTGATCGATGTCATGCCCCCTTTGAAAAATTTGGGGCACGATACAGACATGGCTGGGTCGGAACAGACCGCAGATACCAAGCCAATTTACAGAGGTATCGTTTTGTACGGAACCAAAGCCTGTTCGTGGGTCATGCATGTGCTGCCTATGGCGTCCCGATCAGGCCCCGAGCTAGGGAGCAAGCTAAAAATGCATCCGCGTCAACCGCGCTATAGCCTCAGCCGAACCGGAGTCCTGCTGCTATCGGCCGCATTATGGCTGGCGCATGTCCCCCCTGCGACGGCGCAAACACTCGACTTCGGACAGTGCGTGGCGACCGCGCTGCGCCAGAACCCGGACTTGTCCGTGAGCCGCGCCCAGCTTAACCAAGCACTGGCCGGGCTGCGCCAGGCGCAAGGCAGCCGCCTGCCGAAACTCACCGCTTCGATCAATCCGGTGCGCACCGACGATGCGCTCAACGCGTTTGGCCTGAAGCTGTCGCAGCGCAAGGCCACGTTCAACGATTTCGGCATCGGACAGTTCGCCGGTCCGCCCTCGCTGGGCATCGCGCCGGACGGTCTCAATCATCCGGGCGCCGTCAACAATTTCAACACGCGTCTGGAAGCGCAGCTGCCCCTTTATACGGGCGGCCTGATCGAGGGCAACATCGAAAAGGCACAGGCCTATATCAAGGCCGCCCAGAATGGCGACGCTATGGCACGCCAGCAGGTCATTTTCAATGTGTTGCGAGCCTATCAGGGCGTTCACGCCGCACGTGCCTTCGTCGGCGTCGCAAAACAGGCCGAGAACGCCACCGCCGCGATGGTCAAGACCATCGGCAATCTGGTCAAAGAGGGTGTGGTGGTGAAAAGTGATCTGCTGTCGGCACAGGTCAGGCTGCAGAACGTGCGCATCCAGTTGATGCAGGCCAACAACGCAGTGACCGCAGCCCTGGATCAACTGCATATCCTGCTGGGAATACCTTTGTCGCAGGCGCTCGACGTCGGCGCGCCGGTCATGCCGAGCGCCGTACACGGAAGCGCCGCCGATTTGCGCGCGCTGGCGCTGGCCGACAATCCGGGACTCAAGGCCATGCGCGACCAACTCGATGCATCGGAGGCGGGCGTCAAAATCGCCAAAGCCGGTTTGTACCCGCAGATCGGGCTCATGGTGCGGCAGGACTGGAATGACCGCAATGTCGGCTTCGGCGCCAGTTCCTACACGGTGGGCGCCTCGCTGAGCTGGACTGCCTTCGACGGCAAAGTCACGCGCGGCGCAGTGGATCAGGCCATGGCCAGCCACGACGAGCAGCAGGCGCGTCTGCTGCAGGCGGAAAACGGGGTTATGTTGCAGGTGGATGACGCGCGGCGCAAGGCCGAAGAAGCGGAATTCCGCCTCGACGCGCTCCGGCTCGCGGTGACCAGCGCTGATGCGGCGACCGATCTGGTCAAGAAACGCTACGCCAACGGCGTGGCCACCATCGTCGAATTGCTCGCTGCCGAGGCGCAGCAGGACAAGGCGCGCGCCGACGTGGTCGCGGCCGAGTACGAACTCGCCATGCAGCGCGCCGGCCTCAAGCTGGCGATCGGCAAGCTCGAACCCAACCAATTGTAAAGACCAGGGAGTCGATCGTGAATCCTCGATCCATGAAAGCCATTAAACCCGCCGCCCTCGCGCTGGTGCTGGCGTTCGCGCTAAGCGGCTGCGGCGAGAAAGCCCAACAACAGCAAGCCGCAGCCGGGGCGGCCACGGTAAAGGCACATGTCGTCGTTGTGCAAAAGACGGTGTTGCCCATTATCGCCACGGCTCCCGGCAGCGTGATCGCCGAGCAACAGGCCCAGATCGCTTCACGCCTGATGGGATTCATCCGTGAAATGAACGTGCACGAAGGGCAAAGCGTGGCCGCCGGTCAAAGGCTGTTCACGGTCGATCCGACCGATATCCAGGGCCAGGTAAGCCAGGCCAGGGCCGGGCTGGCGCAGGCTGAGGCCGCGCTCGCCGACGCCAAATCCGATTACACGCGTTTTGGCAACCTGTATAAAGAGGAGGCCATTCCGAAACTGCAATGGGACAAGGTGCGCCTGCAATATCAGGTGGCCCAGCAGCAGGCGGCGGCTGCCCGCGCCGGTCTAGGAACCGCGGCGGCGCAAATGCGCTATGCGACTTTGACCGCGCCGTTCGCAGGCATCATCACGCAGAAGCTGGCCAACGTGGGCGACCTTGCCGCGCCGGGCCGGCCCGTGCTGATGCTGGAAAACCCGGCCAAACTGCAAGTGCAGACCAACGTATCGTCCGAAGTATTCGCCCATTTGAAGCAAGGCGACAGCGTCAGCCTGCAAGCAGGTGACGCGGGCAGGGCTGTCACCGGCAAGATCTCGCGCCTGGTGCCCGCGGCCGACCCGGCCACGCACACCTACCTGGTCAAAATCGATTTACCTCAAGGCAGCGGGCTGAAGAGCGGCATGTATGTGCTGGTCGCCTTTGCTATCGGCCAGCGCGAAGGCGTGCGCGTGCCGCAGTCGGCCGTGCTCGACCGTGCCGGCATTACCGGCGTGTTCGTGGTGGACGCCCAGGGCGTTGCGCATTACCGCATGGTGCGCGTCGGCGAAGCCAGCGATGGCCAGGTCGAAATCCAGGCCGGCCTCACCCCAGGTGAGCGCGTCGCGACCTCGGGCACCGCCGAGCTCCAGTCAGGCGACAAAATAGCCAATGCGGGGGCGGGCAGTGTCTGATACGAACGCAGCACCGCTGAATATCGCGGGTAAAATCGCCCGCGCTTTTCTCGAATCGAAGATCACCGCCGTGCTGATGCTGGCGGTGACGCTGGCCGGCGTAATGGCGCTGCTTGTCACGCCGCGCGAATACAACCCGCAGATCGTGGTACCGGCCGCCAACATTATCGTCGCCAAGCCGGGGGCATCGGCTACCGAAATCCAGAATTTGGTGGTGAAGCCGCTGGAAGCGATCATCAACGCCGCTTCCGGCGTGAAGCACACCTTCGGCTATGCCGCTCCCGACTTCGGCGTCGTCACCGTTCAGTTCGACGTGGGCCAGGACCAGGAAAAGAGCATGGTCAGAGTCTACGACCAGATAATACACAACCTCGACCGCATCCCGCCGGGCACGATGCAGCCGCTGATCAAGTCGATCAACGTGGACGACGTGCCGATCATGACCCTGACGCTGAGTTCCACGCAGATGCCGGACTATCAGCTGCGCGAGGTGTCCGCGCGCGTGCTCGAGCAGCTGCGCAGCATCCCCGGGGTTTCCTTCACCGAGCTGGTGGGAGGCGCGCATCGCGCAATCAATGTGTGGATCTCGCCAGCCAAACTGGCGGCCGCCGGCCTGAGCCTCGACCAAGTCGACAAGATGCTGCAAGGCGCCAACGTTTCCATGCCGCTTGGCACCCTGGTGGATGGCAACCGCAACTACCCCATGCGGCTGTCCGGTTTTATCGGCAACGCGCGCGAAGTCGGCCAGATCATGGTCGGCGTGCCCAATGGAAAGCCGGTCTTCCTGAAGGACATCGCCACCATCCAGGACGGTGCGGCGGAAACCGATGAACAGACCCGCTTTGCCTACGGTCCTGCGGCGCAGGATCCGGCCTATCGCGGCGAAGCGCCGGCGGTCACCATCGCCATCGCCAAGAAGGCCGGAACCAATGCGGTCGTCGTTGCCGACGCGGTAGTCAAGAAACTGGACCAGCTGAAACGCCAGGCCATCCCCGAGGGCGTTCAAGTTGCGGTCACCCGCGACGACGGCGCCAAGGCCAACGACGAGGTGAATTCGCTGGTGGAACACCTGGGCATCGCCATCGGTTCGGTGGTGGTGATCCTGGTGATCTTCCTGGGCTGGCGCGAAGCCGGCATCGTCGCCCTCACGGTACCGCTGACCCTGTTCGTGGTGCTGCTTGTCGGCCTCATCGCCGGACAGACCATCAACCGCATCACTCTGTTCGCGCTGATCTTATCCTTGGGCCTGTTGGTGGATGCGGCCATCGTGGTGGTGGAAAACATCCACCGGCACATGCACCACGGCGGTGGCGCGAACATCAAGCAAGCCCTGATAAACGCCACCAATGAAATCGGCAACCCCACCAACATCGCGACGATCGCGGTCATCCTGGCGTTCATCCCGATGGCTTTCGTCACCGGCATGATGGGCCCGTTCATGCGCCCCATTCCGTTCAACGCGCCGATAGCCATGATCGCTTCGCTGGTGATCGCCTACATGGTGGTGCCCTGGGCCGCCAATCTATGGCTCGCCGACAAGGCCGTCAGGCGGCTCGCGGAGACGCCCACATTGGAGGAAAAGGACGCCGATCCGAAAGACCGATTACACCGCGCCTATGTGGCGGTGATTACGCCGTTCATCCATCACAGCGGAAGGCGCAACCTGCTGTTCCTGGTGGTGCTGGGCCTGGTGCTGGCAGCGATGCTCCAGCCCGCCTGGCAATTCATCCGGCCCTCGGGCATGAACGGACCGTTGTCGGCGCTGGGCGTCGAACTGAAAATGCTGCCCAACGACAACACCAACACTTTCCTGGTGGAGGTGGATACGCCGGCCGGCACCGCGCTGGCTGAAACCGACCGCGTGGCGCGCGCGGTGGGCGAGGTACTGGCAAAGACAAAGTACGTGACCGACTACCAAACCTTCCTCGGCATGACCGCCCCGGTGGATTTCGCCGCGCTGGTGCGCGGCGACATGCTCAAGCGTGGCGACAACATCGCCCAACTGCGCGTCAACCTCACCAGCAAGCATGATCGCTCGGTGTCGTCGCATCAAATCGTCAACGATTTCAACGCGGCCTTGGCACCGGTGCGCGAGGCGTTTCCGCAGGCCAAGCTGAAGCTCTACGAAACGCCGCCCGGTCCGCCGGTGCAGTCGCAGATTCTGGCCGAGCTGTACGGCCCGGACTACGACAAGCTGCGCGCCGCGGCGGCGGACGTCGATCGGGATTTCAGCAAGATCTACGGCATTGTCAACGTCGACGATTCGGTGACCGGCACCGTGAGTGCGTTCCATGTGAAAGTGGACCGCGAAAAAGCGCTGCTCTCGGGCGTGGCCGTGGGCCAGGTGGCCAAACTGCTGCACGATTATGTATCCGGTTTCTCCATCGGCACGGTGCACGTCGAAGACGCACGCGAGCCGGTGGACATTACGGTGCGCCTGCCGCAAAGCGAACGTCAGGCGCCGTCCCAGATACTGTCCCTGCGGGTCACCAGCATGAGCGGCCGGCAAGTACCGCTGTCGGCCATCGCGACGGTGGAGCGCGCTACCCAGGAAAAGCCGATCTACGACCGCGACCAGCATCCCCTGGTCATGGTCGGCGCGGAATTGCTGAAGTCCAGCCCGGTCTACGCCGTGCTGTCGCTGGACAAAATGCTGGACGGCAAAATGCTGCCCTCAGGGGTGACGTTCAAGACCGGCAACCTCGGCTTCGTCGAGACCCAGCCCAGTGACGTGATGAACTATCACCTGCTGTGGGGCGGCGAGATGCGCCTCACACTGGATGTGTTCCGCGATCTCGGTTCCGCGTTCATCGTGGCATTGGTATTCATCTACCTGATGCTGGTGGCTTACTACAAATCGTTCATGATGCCGCTGATCGTGATGGGCGCGATTCCGCTCACCTTGGTCGGCGTGTTCCCGGGGCACTGGATCACCCAGCAGGCATTCACCGCCACCTCGATGATCGGCGTCATCGCCCTAGCCGGCGTGGTGGTGCGCAACTCGCTGCTGCTGATCGACTTCATCGTCGATTACCGGGCGCGCGGCGTCAGCCTCGAGGAGGCGGTGATCGAGGCCGGCGCGGTGCGCTTCCGTCCGATCGTGCTGACCGCGCTCGCCATCATCCTGGGCTCGGCCGTCATGGTGACCGACCCGGTCTTCGGGGGACTGGCGGTGTCCTTAATTTTCGGCACCTTTGCTTCGACCGTGCTGACACTGGTCGTGATCCCGCTGCTGTATTATCTGTGGGAGCGCCGCCTGCTGGCGCGTCAAACCGAGACCGTTTGACCCCAGTGCGCGCCGGCCAGCGCCGGGTAAGCGGCCGTGCTGAGTACGGCAGTCGATTGAAGTCAAGAGCGGTCATTCGCCCCGAAGTCGGTATCCGGTCGGACTCACGGACGACCCTCAGCTGTGCGCGAGGCAGGCGAGTGCCGCGATCGCAACAGCGAGTCCGAAACCCTTTCGCAGCGTCAACGCCTCGCGCAGGAAGACGAAACCGAGTCCGGAGCTGACGACGAAGCCCATCTGCGCGACCGGCACCAGCACGCTCGCCTCGCCCTGCGCCAGCCCCGCGAGCAGCATAGACAGCCCGAACAGCAGCAGCACCGCGGCGGTGGCAGGATAGCGCCACGCACCAGGCGGCGGATGGAATCCGCGGTCGCGCACCAGCGCGAACAGCGTTGCCAGCGGCAAAAACACGCTGGCCTGACCGGTAAGGATCGTGGCCGGGCTGCCGCCGGCGATGGCGGCGAGTTTGTAGACGAAGTTCACCATGCCCATCGCTGCGGTCGCGACGAGGGCGTGCAGGAGTGCCGATCTCGTGATGCGCGGCGCCGAGTTCGACCCGCCCGCAAGCAGCAGCCACACCGCCGCGAGTGAAGCCGCGATGCCCGCGAGCTTCCAGTCCGTCAGGCGTTCGTCCAGCAGCCACACGGCGAGCGCCACCGTGAGCGCGAAGTTCAGGCGGAAAACGGGCGCGACGATGCTGACCGCGCCGCTCGCGAGGCTGCGCGCGAAGTTGTACAGCGCGACGAACATCAGCACGCCGGCCGCCATGCCCCAGGCGAAGGGCATGCCCAGGACGAGCGTGCCGGTCGCGAGGCCGTATAGAACGATGCACGGGGCGAAAAACAGGGCCTGCAGCGCCAGAAAGTGATGCGCCTGTACCCTGTTTGCGGCGGCGCGCTTGTAGACCCAGTCCGCCAGTCCATAGAGCACCATGGCGCCCAGCGCCAATCCCATGCCTTCAGCCATGCTGACCCCACGATGCATCGATTTCTGGCGGCAGTTCTATGGCTGTCTATTCCGGCAGTCGGTAGCCGCGCTCGCGGAACAGGCGCAGGCAGGCATCTGCGACAGCCGGGTCGTATGCGCTGCCGCGCCCGCGTTCGATTTCGGCCAGCGCCTTGTCGATGCCCAAGCCGGGACGGTAGGGCCGGTGCGAGGACATCGCTTCCATGACGTCGGCCACCGCCATGATGCGTGCCTCGAGCAGGATCGCCTCGCCCTTCAGGCCCTGCGGATAGCCGCTGCCGTCCATGCGCTCGTGGTGCTGCAGCGCGACTTCGGCCACCGGCCAGGGAAACTCGACGTCCTTGAGCACCTCATAGCTCGATTGCGGGTGCCCTTGAATCAGCTGGAATTCGATCGGCGTGAGCTTGCCGGGCTTGGACAGTATCTCCGACGGAACGGTCATTTTTCCGACATCGTGCAAATGGCCCGCGACGCGCAGGCCTTCGATGCGTTGTTCGTTGAATCCCAGCTCGGCGCCGATCGCGGCGGCGATTTCGCCTACGCGCCGCTCGTGGCCGGCAGTGTACGGGTCGCGCATCTCGCTCAAGGTCGTGGCCACGTCCACCGTGCGCATCAATGCGGTTTGGAGTTGCTTCACATAACGCCCGATCTGTTCCTCGGCGCGTTTTTTCTCCGAGATGTCCTGCGCCAAGCCGATAATCGCGGGCCGGCCTGCGTGTATCGCACGCGTGCCGTGCATGCCGACGTCGATCATCGTCCCGTCCTTGCGCAGTCCTGCGAAATTGAAGCTGCTGCTTGCAAGCTCGCCTTCGATATGCCCGCGCATGCGCGTAGCAACCATGTTGCGGTCTTCCTCCGCAACCACCGATTCGTGCCCTTGGGCTATCATTTCCTCGGCGGAGCCGTAGCCGAAGATTTCGGCGAAGCGGGGATTCACGTAGACGAACTTGCCTTCCTGGATGATGCAGATGCCGGCGATTGACTGATCGACCAGGCCGCGAAACCGCGCTTCCGATTCGACGAGTTCCCGCGCAGCTTCCTTGCGCTGCGTGACGTCACGGAATATGCCCAACAGGCAATCCCTGCCGCCGAGGCGCATTGGCGCAGCTTTGATATCTGCGTAAAACACCGACCCGTCCTTGCGCAGCATCGGAATTTCCGCGGCAGTCTGGGCCGCACCGTGCAGCAGGCTTTCGAACGGCGCTATCGCGCGCGGCAGATCCTGTTTCGGGTGGATATCCGAGACGGCAATGCGCAGGATCTCTTCGCGCGTGTAACCGAGCATGCCGCAGATGGCCGCGTTGGCGGCCAGAAACATTCTGGTTTCCGCGTCCGCAACCAGAATGCCGTCGACCGCCGCGTCGAATATCGCGCGCAGTTGATGTTCCGACTCGCGCAGGGCGTCCTGTGCGCGTTTGCGGTCGGTGATATCGCGTGCGGAATTGAATAACACGGGCTTGCCGTCGAGTTCGAGACCGTGCCCGGTGATTTCTACATCGAAAAAGCTGCCATCCCTGCGCCGATGGCGCGTCTCAAGTACCGAACCGTCTTGTTTCGCGATCTGCTCGGCAATAAGTTGCTTCAATTCCTGCGCGGACCACTGCACATCCCACAGCGACACGTTGGCTCCGATCAGTTCCTCACGCGAATACCCGAGCATCGCCGCAAATGAATCGCTGATCTCCAGCACGTTTCCGTCGCTGTCGAGAATATGTATGCCATCGCTGGAATTGCGCAGAAAAACCCAGTTGCGGTAGCTCTCGTGCGCCAGCGCGTCTTCGGCCAGCTTGCGCTCGGTAATATCCTGCACGGTGCCGATGTAGCGCCGTTTCGTGCCGTCCCCGGTGAGCTGTGAATGCGCCCGTGCGTGCACCCAGCGAATCCCCGCGTCGGTCACGATCCGATACTTGATGTCGTAGAGATCGCCTTTGAGCGCTTCCTGCCATGCTCGTTCCACGCGGCCGCGATCGTCCGGGTGGATGTGCTCGAGTAATGTTTCGTAATCGACGGGCGTTCCTGCGGGCACTCCGAAAATGCGGTAGGTTTGCGCCGACCAGTGCATCCGGTTCGCTTCGGGATCGCGCACCCAACTGCCGATTTGCGCAATCGACTGCGCTTCGTTGAGGTCGGCCTCGCGTCGTCTAACCAGCGCCGTGCGTTGCTCAACCAATGCTTCGAGTTCCCGCCTGTGTGCCCTTAACTCGACCAGCAACTTCGCTATGTAAGCCATGAGCAGGCTGAAGAGAATGCCCAGCGCTGCCTCGATCAATAGCCTTAGCGGCTCGCCCCAGCCTCCGGCAGGCGCGATGCTCAGCGTCCAGTTCGCGTTGGGCAACTTCACCGGCTGTTCCACGGGATTGTCCAGCGGGGCAGACGAGGACGCCGCGATAATCAGTCTTGCGCCGCTTTCAGGGGATCGCCGCCAAAGCTGGTAGGCGTAGCCGTGTTTCACAAGCTGGGGCAGATTCGCAGCCTGAAGCGCCTTGGGAAAGCCGACCTCGACGTTGACGAATCCCCAGAATGACGGCTTCCCCTGGCCGCCATCAAGGAACACCGGCAGGCGTCCGATCGCCGCCATTTTGCCGCTTGCGAGAACGAACGGCCCGGTTAGTGTGAGCTCTCCGGCGTTTCTCGCAATGGATGCCTCCTTCGCCGTTGCAGGATTCGTGAACAGGTCTATGCCGATGGCGTTTTCGTTGCCGGCCAGCGGAGCGACGTCGCGGATGATACCGTCTGGGGCGAGCGACAGACTGGAGACCCCTGGGTAAAGCGACAGCAGCCGTCGGCCTACGGCGTTGAAGTGCGAAATAGTGCCGTTTCCCTGGCGAATGAGTAACTCCAGCGCATAGCTGGCGGACAGGGCGCGCTCGATACTGTTTTGCAGCGCGTCCTCATGGTCGAATGCCAGGTAGGATGCTTGCGCACGTCGTTTTTGGAGTTCACCCCTTTCCAGGCGCGCGATCAGGCTTGCCGCAGCGATGGCAGCCAGCAGAAATGCGACGAATGCCGCCCTTAGCGGGCGGGGTAGGACGAGGGGGAACGGTAGGCGCATGGTTGGTGCATCGGTGGTCGTTACGCGAAAGTTCCCGTTGCGGCAACAGGGGGGCTACAAATGCGTCGCCGACCATATCACAAGATGGCGGCTGTCGGAATGGCGTGTTTGACCTGCTTCGCCTGCCCGAGGAATCCCCGCGGCGCGGGGGCCGTGCGATACCGGATCACGCCAAGCGGTCTAAATTGCAGCTCGCTGCTAGCCTTGCTCCCCGAGCAGGCCGAAGCGGGGGATTGGCGGCTTACTCCGGCAACTGGTAGCCGCGCTCGCGGAACAGGCGCAGGCAGGCATCTGCGACAACCGGGTCGTATGCGCTGCCGCGCCCGCGTTCGATTTCGGCCAGCGCCTTGTCGATGCCCAAGCCGGGACGGTAGGGCCGGTGCGAGGACATCGCTTCCATGACGTCGGCCACCGCCATGATGCGTGCCTCGAGCAGGATCGCCTCGCCCTTCAGGCCCTGCGGATAGCCGCTGCCGTCCATGCGCTCGTGGTGCTGCAGCGCGACTTCGGCCACCGGCCAGGGAAACTTCACGTCTTTCAGAACGTCGTAGCCGGACTGCGGGTGTCCTTTGATCAGTTGGTATTCGATAGGGCTGAGCCTGCCGGGCTTGGACAGGATCTCCGCCGGGATGGTGATCTTGCCGATGTCGTGCAGAAAGCCCGCGACGCGCAGGCCCTCGATGCGCCGCTCGTCCAAGCCGAGCTCGGCGCCGATCGCCATCGCGATTTCGCCCACGTGTCGCTCGTGGCCGGCCGTGTACGGGTCGCGCATTTCGCTCAAAGTGGTCGCGACCTCGACGGTGCTCATGAACGCGGTTTGCAGTTGCTCGAGGTAATGCTGGATCTGCTCATCGGAACGTTTTTTCTCGGAGACGTCCTGCGCGATCCCGATGACCGCGGGGCGGCCCTGGTGCGTCGCGCGGGCGCCGTGCACCCCGATCTCGATCACGGCGCCGTCCTTGCGCACCGAGGTGAAACCGTAGCTCATGCTATGTGTCCCGGCTTCGATCTTTCGGCGTATCTCCAGCACGGCGCTCCGCTCCGTCTCTATGACCAGCGAGAGCGACTCGCGACCGATCATTTCGTCGGCGCAGGCGTAGCCGAAGATTTCCGCGAAGCGCGGATTGACGTAGGCGAGCTTGTCGTCCTGAATGATGAATATTCCCGCGATCGGCTGCTCGACCAGGCCGCGAAACTGCCCCTCTGCCGCGCGCAGATCCTGCTCCGCGCGCGTGCGCGTTGCATCGCGCGCGAAGTTCTCGAGCGCAAAGTCGATGTCGGTCGCCATTTCGGTCAGCAGCTCGCGCGCCGCTTCGTCGAAGGCGCCGACTTCGCCTGCGTACAGGTTGAGAGCGCCGGCGGGGACACCATGCCGATGCAAAGGCAGCGAACCCCCGGAGTGCAGACCGAGGCGCGCGCGGCGCTCCTGCCATGGCTGGGCGCTCGAGTCATCGCGCCAATCCTGGCTCCATACCGGCCGGTCTTCGCGGATGGAGGTGCCGGTCGGGCCGAGACCGAGAGGACTGTCGGCATCGACCGAGATTTCGATATCGTTCAGATACGCGTCGGCGTGATCGCCGGCGCTGGCGGCGACGCGGACCGTCCTCGCATCCGTAGCGACGGTACCGATCCACGCCATCTTCATGCCGCCGAGTTGTACCGCCGCGCGGCAGATCTGCGGGAATAATTCTTCCTCGCTGGCGCTGCGCACGATGGCTTGATTGCACTCGCTCAGTGTCGCGTAAAGCTGGGTCAGGCGCTGGATTTTGCTTTCGGCCAGCTTGCGTTCGCTTACGTCTTTGGTGACCCAAATCGCGCACGGCTCGCCCGCGATTGTGATCTGCTCGACCCAGAGTTCGCAAGCCATCGCCTCGCCCGATTTCTTGCACAAGTCCACTTCCAGGCCGGTGATGCGGCTATCCTTGATCAAGGCATCGATTGCACGCTGGCGATCCTGCTGCGTCTTCCATAGCCCGATTTCGAAGGCTGTGTGGCCGATCACTTCCTCCCGGGTGTGCCCGGTCTCGCGCAGGAAGCCGTCGTTGACATCGATATAGCGGCCTTCGGCGACGGAGCTGATGCATAAGAACATCGGGCTCGCGCGGAAGGCCTTCGCGAACTTCTCTTCCGAGGCGCGCAATGCCTGTTCGGCCTGTTTGCGCCCGGTGACGTCGCGCGCTATGGAAAGCACATAATCCCGGTCGAGCTGGACGTATTTCAGGTTGATTTCGACCGGAAACTCGGAGCCGTCCTTGCGGCGGTGGCGGCCTTCCATGATGCCGGAACCCGATTGCTTCAAGGCTTGTACGATTTCGCTTGACGAGGATCGGTCGAACACGGGGTCGATGTCGAACGCGGTCAGCGCCAGCATTTCTTCGCGGCTGTAGCCAAGGTCCAGGCAGGCTTTCTGATTGACGTCGAGAAACCTGAAAGTGTGCGGATCGACGACTTCGATGGCATCGTTCGATTGATCGATCAATGCCCGAAACAGCCTGAGTCCTTCCTCGGATTTCCTGCGCGCGGTGATGTCGCGTACCAGGGTGGCGATCGTCCAGCGATCGCCCGAGCGCTGCGCGTGGCGCCGCAGTTCAAGCCATACTTGTGAGCCGTCCGGTCGGGTGCGCAGCATTTCCGATGCCTGCGCGGCACCGCCGCCGGCGATGACTTCGTCGTAGATGCGCTCCAGCTCCGCGCGCGAAGTCGAGAGCACGCCCTCCGGCCCCAGCGCAAACATCTCCGCGCGCGTCTGTTTGCGCATGCGGCAGGCAGCGTCGTTGATATGCACGAAGCGCATGCTGGTGCGGTCGACCAGATAGATCGCGTCCGTAACGGCATCCATCGCGGCGCTGAAGCGTCGTAAGGCTTCTTCGCCGCGCTTGCGCTCGGTGATGTCGGTGCCGACACCGCGGTAGCCTTTGAATGCGCCGGAGGCGTCGAATATCGGATCGCCGCTGATGGAGGCGAAGTGCTCGATGCCGTCGGCGCCCAGGCGCGAAAGCTCGAAATTGCGGAACGGTAGGTGCGCGTCCAGCACCGCGCGGTGGGCCTGCCACCCAGCCTCGTCGGGAGACAGGTAGGGCACTTCCCAGCGGCGCTTGCCGATCTGGGGGAACTGTCGATGGACCGCAATCGCGCCCGGATTGCTGCTCGCGGTGCGAAGGGTGAGCCGGTGCTCGGCGTCGCTCTCCCAATAGAAGTCCGAAGAGATGTCGACCAGACCGCGAAAGCGCGCCTCGCTCTCCTGCAGCCTGCGGTTCGTCGCTTCCAGTTGCGCAAGCTTGTCCTCGATCGTGCGCGTCAGTGCCGACTCGTGCAGAGCGTGGAACGCGGTATCGTCCAGTGGCGAGGGCGCAGTGGGCGCGGCGTGCCCGGCCCACCGCTGCAGCAAGGCGCGCAACTCCTTGAGAAACACCTCCGCCTCCAATGGCTTGGGCAAATAGCTCACCGCGCCCAGCGCCGTGGCGAATTGCTCGTCGTCCGTACGGACATAGGTAGAGGAATAGAAGATGAACGGAATCGTTTTCAGCGCCGCGTCCTGCATCCACGCACGGCACAGGGCAAAGCCGTCCATCTTCGGCATCAGCACGTCGGAAACGACGGCGTCGGGAGGATCGCGCCGTGCGGCGGCGAGCGCTTCCAGGCCGTCGCACGCGACCGTCACCTTGTAGGCGTTCGCCTCGAGCAGCATCCTGAGGAGATTGCGGTTCTCCTCGTCGTCCTCGACGATGAGCACGTGAGTCATGGAACGTTTTCCTGTCAGCTCTTACACGCACAGGGGACAGGCGACCCGCTGAATGCGATCCGCTTCCGGCCCGTGCGTTTGGCATGATATAGGGCCTTGTCGGCGCTTGCCAGGATCGCCGCGACATCGCGGGCATGTTCGTCCAGTTGCGCGACGCCGATGCTGACGGGGACACGCGCCGGCCGGTCGTTGTGGGTCGCATTGGCCTGCGTCAGCGCCGAGGACTTCACCGCCCGGCGCAACCGTTCCGCGAATTGAACTGCGCTCGCAGCCGTGGCGCCAGGCGGCATGACCAATATTTCCTCTCCGCCGTACCTATGAATACGAT
>CAZRMO010000008.1:56687-58399 GCA_964601155.1 uncultured Enterobacteriaceae bacterium | reverse complement strand
ACCCACTCCGCTGCGTCGATGGTGCCTTTTTCCAGCGACGGGTAGACGTCGCCGCCGGCGATCTGCTGCGGCACCACGCCCAACTTGGTGAGTGCTAAACCGGCAAAGCCGCTGACGCGGAACTTGAGGCCCTTGAGATCGGCGACCGTCTTGATTTCCTTGCGGAACCAGCCGCCCATCTGGCAGCCGGTATTGCCGGCGGGGAACAAGGTGACGTTGTAGTCCTTGTAGAACTCGCGCACCAACTCCATGCCGCCGCCGTGATACATCCACGCGTTCTGCTGGCGGGCATTCATGCCGAACGGGGCGGCGCAGTTGAGCGCGAACGTGGGATCCTTGCCGAAGTAATAATAGGTCGCGGTATGGCCGCATTCGACGGTACCGTTCTGCACCGCATCGAGGACCTGCAAGCCGCCTACGATCTCGCCGGCGGCATACACCTTGATGTTGAACTTGCCGCCGGTCGCCTCCGATACGCGCTTGGAAATATACTCCATGGTTCCAAAGAGGGTATCGAGACTCTTCGGCCAGCTTCCGACCATGCGCCAGGTGACAGTGGGTGAGTCTGCCCTGACGATGGCCGGTGCGGCGGCCGCGCCTGCGGCCAAACCCAGGCCGGCTTTTTTCAGAAAGGAACGTCGTTGCATCGTGCTCTCCTCATTTTTGATTGGATAGGTTTATGGTCATCGCGCTCGCTGCCGTGCAATGAGCACAATTGACGCCGCTATTGTAGCCGGATTATGGCGCCGTCAGCCACCTGCGCGTTTCCCATTCGGATTCAGCCGGATATACGTGCAGACCTAGGTGCGCTGCAATTTTATGCCCGCGGGTTTACGCCTATGAAGTGCACGTTTGCGCATACCGGTGCAGGAGATTCGCTTCCTGATATTCGGCATGCGCGCGACAACGGAAATCGGTTACAATTTCCTCCGCAAACCATGCGCGCGGCAATCCCGCACGCATGGGATTGCCCTCCGGACGGCGCGGGCTACCCGCCTGGCGTCGAGCCGGTCCCAGCGACCAGGCGCGAGACACGATCGAGCGCGGGAGTAAGGCGATGAGCCATTTGGCGAGCCTCAAGCATGGTGAGTGCCCCCTCGGGGGACGGGCGCAAGACGCGCCCCGGGGAGTATCATGACCCAGCACGAACCGCTTCATCTGCATGTGCCGGAGCCCACGGGGCGCCCCGGCCGCCACACCGATTTTTCCTATCTGCACCTGTCGCCCGCAGGCGCCGCGCGGCGCCCGCCGGTGGATACCCAGCCCGTCGACACCAGCGACCTCGCCTATGCCCTGGTGCGCGTGCTCGACGACGAGGGGCGTGCACTCGGGCCCTGGGCGGTGCAGCCCGATGCGCAGTTGCTGCGCCGCGGACTGCGCGCGATGATGAAGACGCGCATTTTCGACGCTCGCATGCTGCTGGCGCAGCGGCAAAAGAAGATGTCCTTCTACATGCAGTGCCTGGGGGAAGAGGCGATCGCCATCGCGCATGCGCTGGCGCTGGCTCCAGGCGACATGTGCTTCCCGACCTATCGCCAGCAGGGTCTGCTGCTCGCGCGCGACGACGTGGACATGGTCGAGATGATCTGCCAGCTGCTGTCGAACGAGCGCGACCCGATGAAGGGCAGGCAGCTGCCGGTGATGTATTCGTACAAGCGCGCCGGTTTCTTCAGCATCAGCGGCAATCTGGCGACGCAGTTCATCCAGGCGGT